>CALFML010000204.1 GCA_937879845.1 uncultured Myxococcales bacterium | reverse complement strand
CGGAGGCATAGTCGGTCAGGGCGAACGGAGCGATGCCGCCGTCGCGGTGGCAGTCGGTGCAGTAGCGGCCGAGCAGAGCCTTGGCGTCGCGGTGGTAGTCCAGGGGCTCGTTCAAAGTCCCCGGCGGGTTGTCCGTGCCGGCGCCGGGCGTTTCGTCCGGCCCGGAGCAGGCCGAAAACCCGGCAGCGCCGGCAGCGAAAGTTAACGAGAGGAACAGGGATGGGATGCTAACGCAGCGTTTCATGGCATTCTCCTCACCTAAGCCAGACGACGCCGCGCATCTTAGCCTTGGCGACCCACAGGATGCCAAACAACTTCGCCCGCTGGCGCCTGGGCGCCGCGATCATTTTGTAATGGGAGGGGAGCGAGGCCATCCGCATCGGTGGGGAGCCGCCCCATCGGTCGGTGGCGAGCAGGAGTCGCGCCGGAGGCGATGGAGCGGAAGGGGAGCGTTTAGACGGAACTAGGCTTTCTTGCTCGGGCTGCCCATGGAGAAGCTGTGGCCGAACGGATCGCGGATGATGCCGTAGCGGTCGCCCCAGAACTGATCGGCGAGCTGCAGCTCGACTTCCCCGCCGGCGTCGATCGCCCGCTTCCACCAGGCATCGACGTCGGGAACCTGCAGGTGGATAAATACCGGCGAGCCCCCGAGCGCCTTGGGCGTCCGGCTCTTGCCGCCGGCCATCTCCGGGAAGTCGTCGCACAGCATGAGCAGCGAGTTATTGATGATCAGCGCGGCGTGCATGATGCGCTTGCCGTCCTGGGCCATGTGGCGGCTCAGCTCGACGGCCCCGAAAGCCTTTTTGTAAAAATCGATCGCCTTGTGGGCATCGTCGACAAAAATGTGCGGCGCAATGCGGTGGGCAGTCATTTGCTCATGAAGGTTGGGATCGGCCTGATGTTGAGTTTGGGACATGGTGTTCTCCTTTCGGCTGGAACAAATGCCCCACGATCGCCATACAGGTCAAGAAAAAGACTGAAAAAATGTTCAGCTGCCGAGCTTGCTTAGCCTCAATGCGCGACGCGGCTCCCGCGGCCGGCGTTACGACTCGGCGCGGTGCGGCGGCTTGGCGCCTTTGGCGCTGGTGTCGATGCGATTGGGCGACAGCGCCATGAAGCCGGCGACCTGGTCTTCGGACAGCTTGGTGATCTCTTTTACCAGCCAGTGATGAAACTCTGAGATCTCCGCCGGCTCGGTCAGGGCGGCATACCGGAGCCGGGACAGCGAGAGCAGATACTGCATGGTGCGGCGTCCGTTTTCCCGCAAGGCCATAAGCTCCAGACAGCGAGTCTGGATGAGCAGCGTGGAAGCCAGGGAGCCGATGCTCGGCAGAATGACGAGCAGGAGCCGTCCCCAGCCAAGTCCGGAGAAGTACTTCTCCTGCAAAAGGGCCGCCAGCACCGAGGTCCCAAACCCCGCCACCACGGTCAGGGTCTGGAGGATCTGCCACTGTCTCTTATAGCCGCGCTGCTTGCGGTCGTACCAGGGGTAATAGTTCTGGGCCAGCTCCGCGATGTAGCTGGCGAGCGCCTGTTTCGGAGTGTCGGCTAGCGGCGGGGGCGGCAGCGGCGGCATGGGATCCCTAGTTCACAGTAGCGAAGATGGCGGCGCTTTTCAATTGGCGCCTAGGCTGGCGCCGCGCGGCGGCGGTCTTTAGGGGACGCGGTCTCAGACTGGTTCCCGGCGGCCGGCGGACTCTGTTTTCTATTTCGGGAGATGGGAGTTTGCCGGAGTCGCCAAGCAAAGCGTCGGGGCTGCGCCGGCGATGCCGATCTCGTGCTACGGCGGGGGCGCGGCGCCGTACAATGGGAGGCGATGGCCAACCTTGCGCCGGAGCCAGCGCCCGAGGTCGTGCTGATCGGCCCGCACCGGGTAGTGTGCGGAGAAGACTTGTTCTTAGCCCAGTTTGTCGGCGAGCTGACGGCAGAGCACATGCCGCGGGTAAGCGAGATAGGCAATGGCTACGCCCGGCGCCAGGGCTACACCTTGGTCCTTGTCGATGCCTCGCGCGCCAGCGCCATGACGCCGGAGGCGCGGCGCATGAGCGTGGAGAACCGCCGCAAAAATCCCTCCCCGAGCGCCGCGGCGATCTTTGGCACCAGCGTGGCGACGCGGGCGCTGGCGACCCTCCTGTTCAAGGCGATCGAGCTCCTAGGGGGGATTGACGGCAACGTGGCGTTTTTCAAGACCGAGGCGGAGGCGCGAGCCTGGCTCGATGAACAGCGCGTGCTGCTGCGGCAGCGCAGAGATGGGAAGTAGGATAGCGCCCATGCGAGCAACCGATCCGACGTGGTGGCAAAAGACCTGCGTCTACCAGATTTATTTGCGCTCGTTCCGCGATAGCAGCGGGGACGGCATCGGCGATCTGGCCGGGGTGTTGAGCCGCCTTGACTACCTGCGCGATCTGGGCGTGGAGACGCTGTGGCTGACGCCGTTTTTCGCGAGCCCGCAGCGCGACTTCGGCTACGACATAAGCGATCCCTACGCAGTCGCTCCGGAGTACGGAACCCTGGCCCAGGTGCAGGAGCTGTTGCGGCAAGCGCACGCCCGGGGAATGCGGGTGGTGCTGGACATGGTGCTAAACCATACTTCGGACAAGCACCCGTGGTTTTTGCAGTCTCGGCGCGGCAAGAGCGACCCGCTGCGCGACTACTACATCTGGCGCCCCGGCCGCCGTCCGGGCGGGGCGGCGCCGCCCAACAACTGGCGGTCGATGATCGGCGGCCGCGGCTGGCATTACGACCGGGTTACGGACGAGTGGTACTTCACGTCGTTTCTGCCGTTTCAGCCTGATCTCAACTACCGCAACCCGACGGTCAAGGCGGCGATGCTGGAGCTGTGCCGCTACTGGCTGCGCCAAGGCTTCGATGGGCTGCGCCTTGATATCTTCAGCGCCATCTTCAAAGACGCGGCGCTGCACGACAACCCGTTTTCGTTGCGCCTGTTCCCTTCGGAAGACAACCCGGACGGATTTTTTCAGCACAACAAGTACACAATCGATCATCCCGACACCTTGCAGTTCGCCCGCGAGCTGCGGGCGGCGGTGGACGAGGTCGGCGCCCAAGACGGGGTGCCGCGGTTCCTGGTCGGCGAGGCGTTCGGCCCTCCGGCCGGGCTGCGCCGGTACCTGGGGGCGCGCGGCGATGGGCTGAACCTGGTCTTCCTATTTAAGACCTTCCGGACCGCCTTTGCCGCCCCGGCGTACCGCAAGCTCATCGCCGAGTATGAAGAGGAGTTCAAAAGTCCGCTGCTCCCGACGTATGTCCTTGGCAACCACGATCGACCGCGGGTGAGCGAGCGCCTGGACCATGATCCGGCGCGGGCCAAGCTGCTTGCCACCCTGCAGCTTACCGCGCGGGGCGTGCCGTTTATTTATTACGGGGAAGAGATCGGGATGCAGAATCTCGACATTCCGGCGGCGCGCGCGCGCGACTCGTTCGCGGCGGTGTATCGCTTCGTTCCGAGCTGGCTGGCGCAGCGGCTGCGGCGCAAGGGAATGCTCCTTAACCGCGATGAGTGCCGGACCCCGATGCAGTGGGATGACTCGCCCGGCGCCGGCTTCGCCCCGCCGGGGGTTTTGACGTGGCTGCCGGTGCATCCGGGGTACCGGCAGATCAATGTCGCGGCGCAGCAGGCCCACCCGGACTCGCTGTGGCGGTGCTACCAGCGGCTGCTGCGGCTGCGGCGGAAAAGTCCGGCCCTGCACGCGGGCGCGCTGCTCTTATGGGATGAGGTGCTGTGTCCGCGGGAGGTGCTCGGTTTCCGGCGCATTTTCTCCCCGCGCGCGGAGCTTGCGGCGGCGGAGCCGGCGGAGACGCTGGACATCGTGCTCAACTTCAGCGGCCGGCGGCAGTCGGTCGAGCTGCCGCGCACCCCCACCCAAGTCCTATTTTCCACCCATGGGGAAGCGGCGCTGTCGCGGCGCCTCAAGCTGCGGCCGTACGAGGGACTTGTCGTGCGGCTGGGATGAAGCGGGACGCCCCGACCCCGCGCCGCCGGCGCCGGACGCCGCTCAGCGGATGATGGAATAAAAGGTAAAGAGGATCGAAACCACGATCACCAGCATCCCGGCATAGAAGAAAAACGGCGAGGCCAGGGGGTAGCGATCGACGAAGCGGCCGACCTCGCGCAGGAGCCGCTTGGCCGTGGTCGCGGGGCAGCTCACGCGGCAGCGGCCGTCGATGGCGCGCTGCAGCTCGCCGGTCATCTCCAGGGCGCTCTGGTAGCGCTGGGCGGGATCTTTGGCCAGCCCCTTGGCGATGATGTGCAGGAGCTCGGCGCGCGGGGCGGGGAAGTCCGGGTGATGGTTGAAAAGGAGCCGGGTATAGGTCATCGGCACAGTGTTGATGGCGACCATCAGGCCCTGGTAGGTGTCGTGCTCCGCCAGGTAGTGACGCAGCGCCAGGAGCTCGTGCAGGAGCACGGTGGCGCTGTAGATGTCGCTGCGCTCGTCGATCTGATCGTTTTGGCCCATGGCCTGTTCGGGCGACATATAGGCCGGGGTGCCGACGCACTGATCGTTGCGGGTGGAAAACAGGCGGGCCTTGGGATCGAGCAGCTCGGGGTTTGTGTGGGCGTGGGCCGGCGGCAGGACCGTGCTGCCGCGGATCTGCTTGGCGATGCCCCAGTCCATGAGCACGACCTCGCCGTAGCGGCCGATCATGACATTAGCCGGCTTGGCGGCGGCCATGAGGCTGGGGGCCGCGGTATCCTTCCGCCGGGATCAGCGGTTGAAGCGGCTGAGCAGGTGCTCGGTCACGCCATCGCGCCACAGCGAGCGGATAAGGTCCGGCGCCTCTGAGAGCACGTCGCGCATGCGGGAGGGCGGCAGGGCGCGGCCGTGGGCGTAGGCGGCATCGCCGACGCGGCGGGCGCGCAGGAGACCTTCCTCCGGCAGCGGTCCGAGCTCCTGCGCGGTGAGCGCCGCGGTCAGCTCGTCTTCGTCGCGCGGTCCGGCAAGGCAGACATCCACCGCGGGGTTTGACAGGACGAAGCGGTAGGCCTCGACCGCGGTGAGCGGCGGCTCCCCGGGCGGGGCGTAGCGGGCATCGAGCAGCGTCCCCCAGCGCAGCGCGGTGTAGGCGATGAGCGCCGGGCGGTCCGGGTCAGCGGCCTGCAGCAGGGGGAAGACCTCGGTCTCGGCGCTGCGATGGGCGGCGTTGTAGCGGACCATCCAGGCGGCAAAGCCCGGCGGCTTGCCCAGCTCGCGGAACGTCGGCCGGTGGTGGCAGGAGATCATGATGTGGCGGACCAGGCCCCGCTCCTTGAGCCGCGCCGCCGCTTCCAGCACCTCCGGCGGCGGCGGTGAGGACCAGTTGGCAAGGCACAGCAAGTCCAGGTAGTCGGTGCCAAGGCGCATCCGCGCCAGCTCCACGCCGGGCCGGATGGACCAGCCGTTTTTGGCGTAGCTCTGCACGGCGATCTTAAGCTCGTCGCGGTGGGTCTTGGCCAGGTGCCGCAAGCCGGAGCCGAAGCTGGCTTTGGGCAGCGCGCCCCACAGGAAGAAGCGCACGCCGTGCTCGAAGGCGCGCCGGACGCCGCGCTCGCCGATGCCGTAGGCGGCGCCTAACCCGATGCGACCGGTTCCCACGGACAGACGGTTCATGGCGGCATTTTAGCAGGTCTGCGCCGCCGCAAAAGACCCCCTCTTGCCGGCGACCCCGTACGATACAATGAGCGTATGAGCCCGAGCCGGGTGCTGGCGATCCTCGCTGTCGTCAGCATGTTGGGGGGGATCCGCGGCGGCTCGGCCTTGGGCCAGAGTGCCGCGGTGCCGCCGCCGCCGCCGACCGGCGCGCTTGGGCTGGCGAAGGAAGGACGCCGCCTGCTCAAGGCGAAAAACTTCGCCGCCGCGGCGGTCAAGCTGAAGGAGGCGGTAGACAAGGCGGAACAGGAGAAGCTCGACGCGGAGGAGCTTTCGGTCCTGCGCTATGTCTTGGCGCTGGCGCTCTTGCGCGCCGACAAGGATGAGCAGGCGCTGGCGGAGCTCCAGCGCTCGGTCGCGCTCAACCCCAAGGACACGGAGGTGCGGGTGACGCTGGCCGCGCAGCTCCTCGATGCGGACGAGCCCGAGCGCGCCAAGGGCGAAGCCGAGCTGGCGCTCCAGCAAGGCATCTCCGACAAAGACGATCTGCAGACCGCGACCAAGGTCATAAAGGACGCTAGGAGCCTGATCATCCACGACAAGCTGTCGCTCACCGCGTCGGTCTCCTGGGGGTTTGACTCCAACGTGCTCCAGGGCGGGCAGATCATCCAAATCGCCAACAAGAGCCTGCGCACCCAGCGCGCGACCAAGGCGCTCAGCAACCTCATTCGCAGCGGGACGCCGCGGCTGAGCCTGAAGATCAGCGACATGAACTTCGTCACCGGCGTTTACCTTACGCCCAACCCGACGACGACGGAGTGGGATCTGCCGATCAACGTCGACGTGGATTTCTCCGGGCGGCTGTTCTCCCGCTCCAAGGTCGAGCTGTGGCTGGGGTACCGCTTCCAGCAGACGCTTATGACCTCGATTGCCTTTAATCACGACGACTACAATTTTCAGGAGCACGACGTGCCGCTGCGCCTGGAGATTCGGCCGACCAAGTGGCTGCTGCTGCGCGCCAAGGCGGAGGGCTTTTTCAACTTCACCGGGCTGCAGGAGTTCTCGCCGTACCAAGGCGGCCTCAATGCCGGCGGCGAGGCGTGGTTCACCGAGTCGCCGCGCTGGCGCACGCGGGTCATCTATCAGCACCAGCTGCGCCGCTCGTTCGATCAGGCAAACGACCGCTATCTCAACGGCGATCGCGATGAGCTGCGGCTGCAGCAAGACCTGCGGCTGCGCGGCAAGAAGGTGCGGGCGCGGGGCTCGCTCGCCTACCGCCTGCGCTCGGACCGGTCGGGGATCTTTTCGACCGCCCAGGATCTGGATCTGGATACGAACCTGACGGCGCAGGCGCCGAGCCGGCCGGCTGGGGCTCCGACACCCTGCCGACGTCGGCCTGGCTGTTCTTGGAACAGGCGGTGCGGGTTTTTGACGCTCCTTTGGATGATTTCGCCCTATGATGGGAACGTGGAATTTTCTGTGTTCTCGTCTGGAGAGGGCCTTATGCGTCATCGCTCACACGACCGCTTGGGTTGGCTTCGTACGCAGCTGCGACAGGTGTTTTGGCTGGCACTTTTGCTGTGCATCACAGGCAGCGCGAAGGCCGATCCGGTCAAAGTTCACTTGGAAAGCGTCGCCATCGACAAGCTGCCGGAGCTTCGCGCGTACGTGAACATCGTCGACGATGACTTAAAGCCAGTGCGCAGCAAAGGCGGCTTCAAGCTGCAAATGGACGGTGCGCCGCTGTCCGACTTGCAGACGACGGTGGCTTCGTTTGCAGAGTCCAAAGAGCCGATCGATCTGTTCGTGGTGGTGCAGGTGTCGTCGGTGATGAAGGACGGTCTGCCCATCGCCAAGAGCGGCATCGGACGGCTGGCCAAGACGCTGGCGAAGATCCCGGAAAGTCGGATCGGCATCATCAGCTACTCGTCGGAATACAAGAAGCTGGAAGATCTGGGTCGTCCCAATGAAGTCGCGCGCGAGCTGGACAAGCTCAAGATTGACGAAGATGCGACGGAGACGCGGATGCTCGACGGTGTGCGCGTGGCGATTGACCTTCTGCGAGAGTCCGTCGGGAAGCGCAAGATGGTTGTGCTGTTTTCAGACGGAATCGACGCGGCGGGAACCAAGGACAGCTACGAGCAAGTGGGAAAAAAGGCGCGTGACGCGGGCGTCGGTCTGGCCTGCATCGGCTTTGGTCCGTTTGAAGCGGGTCGGCTGCGCAACCTGATCGAGATGTCGAAAGCGGCTGGCTCGACGGCGCGCGGCACCAAAGTGGTCGGCGAGATCGGTGGCTACTTCGATCAGATGATCGAGGAGATGCTCTCGACGCACGTCGTAAAGTTTGGACTGACGCAGTCGGGCGATGGTCAGCAGCATGTGTTTCAGGTCTTGTTCCGGTCGGGAAAAGACGAAATTCCGTCGGAAACGATCACGGTGAACTCGCTGCCGCAGTTTGAGCCTGCCGATCCCGCCGGCTGGCCTTGGTATTATTGGGTGCTCGCCGTCGCGGGAGGTCTGCTCGGGCTGATCATCCTGCTCGCGATCATTGGCTCGCTGATGGGTCCCAAACAGTAGCTCATCGTGGCCATGACAGCTTCTTCGACGGAAAAATTACCGTATCGACTGTGGGAGCTTGCGTTCCGGGTGTCCGGCGACGTGCTGTCAGCGATTGGCTGGCCGCCGTTTCGCAAGTTCGTGGAAGCGCGTACGACCAGCGATCTGGTGGGCGATCTGCACTCGCTGTGCGACGATCTGGGACAGGCGCAACTCGACCTGTTTCAGAGCAGCGATCCCGAAGAGCGCGACGATGCGTCCTTTGTGTCGGATCTGCTGCATCCGCTGCGCGCGCTGGTGCTGCTGCTCTACGACAACAACCTGAGCGACAGTGAGCGACACTTTCAGCGACTGCGCGAGCTGATGGCTGGGACGCAGCTTCAGCGTGAGCTGGACTATCCTCGCGGCATCGGACGCTGGCTGCTGGCGCGCTCGCTGTGTGGGCTGGCGCTGGCGGCTTGTCGACGGGCCGATGATCGAACGCTGGCGCAGCTTCGCGATGACGACGAAGAAGCAAGACAGCGCGTGCTCGATCGACTGGGCAGTCGTGTCCTGACGGTGCCGGGACGGTGGCGCGAGCTGGGATCGTTTATCCACGGTGAGCACAATCAGCTGCTCGAAAAGCTGGCGATTCCCGTCGCAAAGCTGAGCGAATCCAAGCTGCGCGCCGACTGGCTGCCCGATCTGTTTAAGCCGTACGCACACCTTTCGTCGCTGTATCTGTCGCCGGACATTCCCGAAAAGAAGCTGCGT
>CALFML010000203.1 GCA_937879845.1 uncultured Myxococcales bacterium | reverse complement strand
CGTCACCCCGACCCCGAGCGCGAATCGAAGCGTCCGCGGCAGCACGTCGCGCAGCGCGAACGACGCCCCCACGCCCCCGATCACCTTCGCCCCGTCCACGAAGTCCGTCGCCCCCTGCGGCGCCCCCGACAGCACGCTCGGCTCGAACCCCGCCCCCGCGCGCAGCACGATCTCCGAGCCGGAGGCGCTGGTACCGAACAGGTCGAAGTCCTCCGGATGCGAGAGGTAGTCGAACCGGAACACGAGCCCGAGCGACTTGCTCACGCGACGCTCGTAGAGGCCGTACGCGCCGATGCCCGTGCCGAGGCTCAGCGTCGGCAGCTCGGGGCCCGGGCCGAGCACCGACAGCCCGATCCCGAGGGTCGAATCCGGCAGCGGTGGTGGCGGCGGACGCGGCGGCTTCTCGTACAGCGACGCGAGCGGCCGTCCGTACACGGGGCGCGGCGGCTGGGGCTGGGGCTGCGGCTGCGGCTGCGGTTGCCCCTGCGCCGGCTGGATCGGCAGCACGAGGCTGCTCTGCGCGCCGGCCGCGACCTGCGCGACGACCTTGACCTGCGCGCCGTCGTCGAGCGAGGCGATCATCACCTGCTGATCCGGCGCGACGGTGACCCAGCGCCCGAGCGGCGACGGTAGATCGCCCTCGCCCTCGCGGTGGATCGAGACGAGCCGCTGCGGCGGGACGCCGTTCGGCATGCGCAGCCAGACGAAGCCGACCCGGCCGCCCAGCTCGCCGAGCTGGCCGCCGCTGCCTTTCGCCGAATGGGAAAACACCTGTGACACCCTGCACATGTGGACGCAGATCGTCGGCAAGACGCGTCTGGCGCTGTCCCCGGCGGAAAATCACTACTGGCACGTCGTGTTGTACGTGACGCCGCAAGGTCTTAGCACCTCGCCGATTCCCTACGGCGACGAGACGTTCGAGATCGTCTTCGACTTCATCGCCCACAAGCTGCTCATCCGCATGAGCCAGGGCCGCGAGCACAGCATCGCGCTCTATCCGCGCTCGGTCGCCGATTTCTATCGCGAATATCTCGACTGCCTGCGCGCGCTCGGCATCACCGTGAAGCTGTCGCCGTTTCCCACCGAGTTCGACGATCGAACGCCGTTTCACCAAGACCATCACCACAACAGCTACGATCGCGAATACGTCGAGCGCTTTCGCCGCGTCCTCATAAGCTGCGATCGCGTCTTCAAGCAGTTTCGCTGCGGCTTCGTCGGCAAGTGCAGCCCGGTGCACTTCTTCTGGGGCTCTTTCGATCTGGCCGTGACGCGCTTTTCCGGACGCAGCGCCGCGCTGCCCGGCGACGTCGATACGATGACGCGCGAGGCCTACTCGCACGAGGTCATAAGCTGCGGCTTCTGGCCCGGCGATCGCAAGTTTCCCCACCCCGCTTTTTACTCCTACACCAAGCCGTCGCCGGCCAAGCTCGACGCGCAGAAGAAGTAAGGTCGGACGCAGGACTGGTTGGGCCTATATTCCAGCCGAAAACTGTGCCTGTTGACTCGCCCGGTTACGCACCAAAAAGGTGCGCCCGGCCGATAAGTTATGCATGGCCGTCATGGAAGTCCGGCGCGCTCTGCCCGCCGATCATGCTTTCACCCCCACACCCTCTCCACCCGTCGCCCATGAGTCGGCGCAGCCGGCGCCGCACCCGCTGGCCGCGCTGCCGCAGACCTCTGCCGCCGCGCCCGTCGTGCAGCAAGCACCGGCCGCCCAGACCCAGACCGCAGCGCAAGGCGTAAAGCCCGGCGGCACCACACCGGGCCTGAGCGATGCGCAGGAGCACCAGCGCCTGACCCAGGGGCTGGAGACGCTGAAAGAGAACAAGACCTTACTCAAGCCGGACCAGAAAGGGCCGGAGGTCCTGCTGCTCCAGCAGCAGCTCAAGCACCTGGGACTGCACGTAAAAGAGACCGGGGTTTTAGACAAGTCCACGGAGGGCTACATCAAAGCCATCCAGACCGGCGGCGGTCTTGGCGCCGATGGCGTCGTCGGGCCAAAGACGGTCGATGCGGTGCTCAAGCTCGACACCGTGCCCAAGCCGGCGGCGACCCCGGGCAGCGACTCGGCCGCGGGCGGCACTCCGGCTGCCGACAACGTCGATCACATTCCCGATGATCCCAAGCTGGCGGCGATTTATCTGTTCAACCGCAAGCGGGCCGCGAGCGCCCAAGAAGAGCTCACCCCGGCGCAGCAGAAGGATATGGATCAGTTCATCAAGAACTGGGACAAGAACAAGGCGCGCTATGAGACCGCGTCCGCCGCGTCGGGAATACCCGCCAAGCTGATTGCCAGCCTGCACTGGCGTGAGTCCACCGGCGACTTCGGGACGTACCTGCACCAGGGCGATCCGCTGGGGAAAAAAGCCAAGCACGAGCCGAGCGACATTCCGCTCTTCAAAGAGTGGGAACCGGCGGCCGAGCACGCCCTGGGCCTGAAGTCTTCCATCCAGCGCGCTTACAAGATCGACGCCAACACCACCGATGAAGCCGCACTGGCAAGCTACGCCGAGCGCTATAACGGAACGGGCTACTTCGACTATCACGCGATCGCCAGCCCTTATGTGTACTCGGGGACGGATCAGTATCAGAAAGGCAAGTACCGCTCCGATGGCGGGCCGGGGTACGATCCGAACTACAAGGATCCGCAGCTTGGCGTTTTGCCGATGCTCCGCGGCATCGACAAGCACGAAAAAGAGCTGGCCGTGAAAGCCGCGCAGCAGGCGGCGGCGGCGGCGGCGCAAAACCCAAACCAGCACTTTGCTCAATAACCAACGCCGCCACGTTCTTACAATTGCCTGCCGGTTCCGCTTAAATAGACCTATGGCGCATGTTGTAAAGCGGACCGCTAAGAACGCCTCTCAAAACCTACTGCGGTGTACATCTATGGCGGTCCCCGGGCGCACAGCCCAACGGCCGCTCCGCGCTCTGACCACCGCGGCCTTTCTTCCTCGCTACGGTCTTTATAGGCGTTCTCAAGCCAATCGACTCTGGGGTTTGCTCCTAGGGGCGCTCCTTATGCTCTGCGCCCAGGCCGCGCTAGCGGCCAATCCATTTCTCAGCGCCCCAAGCGATGCGCCGATCGCGGCCCGCTTTACCGGCAACGAGTGGGGCGATGCGATCGAAGGGAAGGCGCAGCCGCTCGGCGCGCAGGTCGTGACCACGCGCCTTGTGCAGCTGCCCTTCGGCGCGGTGTTTCGGATTTCCTTTACCGAGATTGTCTCGCGGAGCAAGCCCCCGCGTCAGATCTCGGCGTACGATTTCCTCGCCACCGATTCGGAGATCGTCTTACTCAGCGGCGACGATCTCGAAGAGGCGATCGTCCGGCTGAAGCTTTTGACCAAGCCCCCGGTGGCGGCTCCGGAGGACATCTACGGCATAAGCAGCGGCACGCGCACCTACCCGATCGGCAAGCTGAGCTCTGCCAAGCTCACCGTGACCGGAGATCGCTGCACTTATAAGTGGAGTCACAGCTCCGGCCACTTTGTCACCATGATCTGGCAGCGCGGCGTCGGGCTCGTGGAGCTGGCCAAAGGCCGCGGAGCGCGCGCCGACGGCTTTGTGCTGGTGCGCGCGACCGCTCCGCAGGGCTCTGCCGCGCCGGCGCAAAAAGTTCCCTCCGCGAAGTAATCTGCGGCGCCGCAGGCGGCTAGGACACGGCGGCTTAAAATCCCCAATTAAGTCCGCGAGCTAGCGTGAATAAAGAGAATATTGTCGGCCTTGCTCGCCGCTGGGCTATACTAATAACTCTCCGCGGCTGCTGCCCTGGGAATCAGTTTGGAGGTCGGCTTCGACCTCGCCCGTTATTTTTTTGGAGACTCCTATGAGCAGCAAGCACCTTCATTCCGCGCTGCGCCGGCTGGATGCGACGCGGATGCAAATCGACAATCCCTACGGCGTTCCGGTCACGCTGTTCGCCAACCCGGAGGTCCACGTCGAGTCCGACGCCGTGGATCAGCTGCTTGGCTTCGTCTCACTGGCCGGCACGCTGAACGAGATCGCCGCGGCCGAGCAGGCCGGCACCATCGAGCCGTTCCTTGGGGATGCCGCCGCCGCCCTGCAGCGCGTCGTGCTCACGCCCGACTTCCACCGCGGCTCGGGAATTCCGGTCGGTACGGTGGCTGAGGCGCGCGACTTCGTGGTCCCGCAAGCGGTGGGCAATGACGTCTGCTGCGGCATGCGGCTATTGGTCACCGATGTGACGCAGGACGAGCTGGCGCCGCACCTTGACGCGCTTGCCGCACCGCTGCGCCATACCTTTTTCCGCGGCGGGCGCGATCTGCCGATGTCGCCGCGCCAGCGTGAGGCCCTCCTGCGCGAGGGGCTTTGGGGTCTGTGCGAGACCGCCGGAGACAACGCCGGCCGCGGCCTGTGGGGCCTGTACGATCGGCGGCAGCAGGAGGCGGATCTTTCGCGCGTCCACTTCCAAGGAGTGCTTCCGGCGCAGCAGCTGTTCGCGTTTTCGGACTATGTGAAAGGTTCCGGGGCCAGCGATGGCCGCGATACGCAGATCGGCTCGGTCGGCGGCGGCAATCACTTTGTCGAGCTGCAGGTGGTGGATGATGCGTTCAGCGGGGCGGCGCATGAGTGGGGGCTGCGGCGCGGCGCCGTGACGATCATGGCGCACTCGGGATCGGTCGGACTCGGGCATGCGGTGGGCGGATTCTTCAGCGACCGGGCGCGGGCGATCTTTCCCGCCCGGCTGCCGCGGCCGGAGCACGGGTTCTGGCCGCTGCCGGCCCGCGGTCCGCACGCGGCGCTGGCGGCGCGCTACCTGGATGCCATGCGCAACGCCGCCAACTTCGCGTTCGGCAACCGGCTGTTCCTGGGTCTTATGGCGACGCGAGTGCTCGGCGAGGTGCTGGGGCGCGAGGTCCACGCGCGGCTGGTCTATGATGCGCCGCACAATCTGGTGTGGGATGAGGAGCGCGGTCCGGGGCTGTATCTGCACCGCAAAGGCGCATGTCCGGCGCTTGGTCCCGCTCCGGATACCACGGGTCCGTTCCGCTTCACCGGCCATCCTGTGATCATCCCGGGCTCGATGGGCGCGTCCTCCTATGTGCTCGCGGGGGCGGGGGCGGAGGGCTCCCTCGCGAGCGCGTGCCACGGCGCGGGGCGGGCTCTGTCGCGCGGCGACTCCCGCCACTTCGATGAGAAGGAAGCGGCCCGCGTCCTTGGCAAGCTGCGCGTGGTGACGCCGGTCGATCCCAAGTCGGCCGAGGTCCGGCTGCGGCGCGACGTGATGGCGGAGTACGAAGGACGTCTCAAAGAGGAGGCGCCGTACGCATATAAAGACATCACCCCGGTCATCGACACCGTCGAATCGGCCGGCGTCGCCAGCCGAGTGGCGCGGCTGTGGCCCCTTTTGACCATCAAAGGCTGATCCCCCCGCCCGGATCGACGGGATTGACAGGGGGACAGGATTGGCGGCTTGACACGGTTGGCCAGTCTTGTCAATCTCGTCCAATATGACAAACGACGCCGATTCCGCGGTCAAGCCGGCGGCCAGCTCGCGCGGCAAGCCCCAAAGCAAGGGAGCGATCAAGGCAGCGGGAAGTAAGGAGAATGATCTGCGCCGGCGCAAGCTGCTAGACGCGGCGCTTGCGGTGTTTATCCGCTACGGATTTCGCAAGTCGTCGATGGATGAGGTGGCGCGCGCGGCGCAGGTCTCGCGCCAGGGACTGTACCTGCACTTTGCCACCAAGGAAGAGATCTTCCGCGCGGCGCTGCACTATGCGCTGGACAATGGTTTTACGGCGGCGACGGCTTGCTTGAGCGATGAGGCGCTGCCGCTGGAGACGCGGCTTGTGCAGGCGTTCGATCAGTGGATCGGCCGCTACATCGGCATGATGGGCGCCGGCGCCGCCGATCTGACCGAAGCGAGCAACGAACTCGCCGACTCCGCGCTGGAGCACTACGAGAACCTGTTTGTCGAGGCCGTGGCCAAGACGCTGCGCGCATCGGGCCTTATGGCCGCATACAAGCCGGCCGGGCTGACGGCGCGCCAGCTGGCGGAGACCTTGAGCGCGACCGCGCGCGGGTTCAAGTACAGCTGCGGCTCGCGCACTGACTTCGTCACCGGTTTTACGATCGCGGTGCGGGCGATGTGCATGCCGCTGCGAGAGCCGCATGAGCGTTAGGAATAGGCCCAGCCCGCCAGGCGGTGCGGGCGGGCCGGATAGGTTGCGCCGATGACCTCCGCGATGAGTTCGTTCCCGCACGATGGCCCCCCGGATCCGCAAGCCGCCGGGATCGATCCGCAGCGGCTCGCGAGAGTTTTCGCGCTGTTTACGGCGCAGCAGTCGCGCGGCGATTTTCCCGGCGGCCAGCTGGCGGTGCGACGCGGCGGCCGGCTTGCGGCGGATATGGTGGTAGGCCTGGCCCGCGGCCTGCGCCCGGGAGAGGCTCCGCTGCCGGCCGCACCGCATACCCGCTTCAACGTCCATTCCGCCAGCAAGCCCCTGGTCGCCTTGGCGGTGGCCGCGCTGGAGGAAGACGGACGGATCGATGTCACGGCGCCTGTGGCGCAGTACTTGCCGGAGTTCGCCGGGCGGCGACGCGACGCGATCACCGTGCTGGACGTGCTTACCCACCGCGCCGGCGTGCCGCTGCCCGAGCTGACTGCCCACCCGGAGCGCTGGCGCGATCCGGACGCGGTCCGGGCCGCGATCGCAGAGGCAGAGCCGCGCTACCCGCGGGGGACCCTGGCCTACCTGCCGGTGGAGTTTGGCTGGATCTTGTCCGCCGTGGTGACGCGAGTCGCCGGCGAGCCTTTTGCCGTCTTTGTGAAGCGGCGGATTTTGGAACCGGCTGGTCTTGACGGCATGGCCCTTACGGCTACGGCCAGCGAGCTTGCCGCTGCGGCGCGATGCTACTGGGTCGGCGCCAAGGCTGTCTTTTTGCACGGAGTCGATCTGCGTGAGCAGTTCGAGAAAGCCTGGAATGATCCGGGCGTGCTCTCCGCACCGGTGCCGGGGGCCAGCCTGCTTGCCGATGCGGCGCATTTGGCGGCGCTGTATGAGCTGCTCGTGCGCGGCGGCGTCGCGGCATCGGGCCGGCGGCTGCTGCGCGAACAGACGGTCGCAGCGTATACCCAGCGCGCATATTACGGCTGGGACCGCGCCAACGGCCTACCGCTGGCAGTGGCGCGCGGCTTCCTGACCGGAACCCTGTGGCCGAGTGTGTATGGGCTGTGGGGCAGCGCGAGCTGCTTCGGCCACGCCGGCGGCTTCTCCACCCTTGCTTTCGCCGACCGCGACACCGGTCTGGCCGCAGCCATCGTGACCAACGGCAACGCGGGCCCCGGCGACCTGTTCCGCCGTTTTCGCCCTCTGGCGGAGGCGCTGCGCCGCAGCGTCATCCGCTAACTGCAGCGCCGCGGAAGTCGGCACCTGCAGCGGATCGGGGAAGATCGCGGAGGGCCTGCCGCTCGCCGGCGACATCCGCCTGGTGGGTCCTCGCTCCGGCCGGTCAAACCGGTTTGCGCTCTACCTTGTGAGGCGCTGCTCTGATGCGGCTTCCCGCTCCACGCCGGTTCCCCGGCTCGCATCCATCAGCTCCTGCGCCAGCGCGAGCAGCGTCGCGTCGCCGCCACTCCGGCCGATGAGCTGGATGCCGATAGGCAGCCCGCCTGCGCTGGCGCCCGGGACACTGATCGCCGGCTGCCCGGTCAGGTTGCACATCGCCGTGAAGGCGCCAAACACCGCCGCCCGACCGAACATCACCGCCGGCGAGGCGTCGTGCAGCGAACCCACCCGCGGCGGCAGCACCGGCACCGTAGGAGTCAGGACGACATCGGCGCCGGCGCACCAGGAAAGGACACGCGCCGCCAGCGCATCGCGTACC
Organism: uncultured Myxococcales bacterium; assembly: GCA_937879845.1. Taxonomy (GTDB): domain Bacteria; phylum Myxococcota_A; class Polyangia; order Palsa-1104; family JAEUJZ01; genus CALFML01. The sequence continues at coordinate 4,989 of CALFML010000203.1, read as the reverse complement.
TGCAACATATCGGCGCGGCGGTAACGTCGTCCCTCGGAGCGCAGCCAGCGGGTCACGGGCTGCAGCACCCCAGGGCGGAACACCGGCGCATTGGCGGCCAGACGCTGGAACATGGGGAGAAACTCCGCCAGGGTCATCGCCGGCGGTGCGAGCTCGCTGATGTCATGGCCCAGGGCGGAAAGCACCGCCGCGGCGCGCCGCACTGCGGCCGCGACCTCCGGCGCCGTCGTGCCCACGGGCGCGGTTGTCACAACTTTCACCCGCAGCCGCGGCAACGGCCCCCGCAGCGCGGCTAGAAACGATCCGGCATCGCCCGGTCGCCGCCGCAAAAGAACATCCAGCAGCGCCGCCGAATCGGCAACCGTGCGCGTGACCGCCCCGCAGGTACTAAACTCCAGCGTGTCCACATGCCGGTAGGGATTGGCCAGCAAGCCGCGCGTGGCCTTATGTCCGACGAGTCCGCAGAAGGATGCGGGGATGCGGATCGAGCCGGCGCCATCGCTGGCGTGGGCTAGAGGCAGCATGCCGGACGCCACCGCCGCCGCGGCCCCGCCGCTGGAACCGCCGGCTGAGTACTTTTCATTCCAAGGATTGCGGGTCGGCGGATGGATGTCCGGCTCCACCACCGGCAAGAGCGCCAGCTCCGAGGTCGTCGTCTTGCCGACCATGACGAAACCGGCGCGCCGCAGATCGGCGACCGTCACATCGTCCACGGGGCTCCACAACCAGGTAAAGGCGCGGGAGCCCATCTTGGCAAACGCGCCGCGCATCAGGTTGAGGTCTTTGATTCCCATCGGCAGACCCCAAAACGGCGGCAGGGAAGACGGATCCGCTTGCCGGCGATCTTTGACCGCCGCGGCGCGCCGCGCGGAGCGCTCCATGACCGTAACGAAGGCGAAAAGGCTCGGGTTGTGCGCCGCGATGCGCTTCAGGCAGTGGCTGACAAGCTCCGTGGACGATACCTCGCGCCGCCGCACGAGCTCCGCCAGCTCGAGCGCCGGACGGAGCAGCAGCTCGTCGCTAGCGTCGGGGGCGCGGCACATCGGCGCCCGGAGCCCATCCCACGCCGCCGGCATCACAAGCAGCAGGCGAGGGAGCGAGAGACGGAGCAGTCGCTGCTCGTGCTCATCGCACCGGACGGACTCACCCAGGTTCCACCATAGGTCGAAGCTCCTTTGGTCCACGAGCTGCACGTGTAGCCATGGATGAAGCGGCCGGCGCTCGGCACGCCGGTATAGATTTCGCCGCTTGTATCGGCGCTGCTCGGGTCGACCCAGGCGCCGCGGGCCGGCACCGTGATCGGAGAGTTGGTGCGGATGAACTCCGAAACATGGCACAGGTGGGAGCCGGTAAACTCGCTGGCGCACATCGCGTGGGCGCGGGCGCGGCCGGACATGCCGCCGCTCGTGGCTGTGGAGGTGAAGCCGGCCAGCCGCGTCTTGCTCGGCGTGTTGCAGCAAGCCAGGGGCCGGGAGACCGAGCAGTCGCCGCCCGTGCTCATCGCGCCGGAGGTGTCCACCCAGGTCCCGCCGTAGGTCGTCCCCCCTTTGGTCCATGAGGCGCACGTATACCCGTGGATGAAGCGGCCGGCGGTGGGTACGCCGGTGTAGATTTCGCCGCTCGTGGCGGCGCTGCTCGGGTCGAGCCACGCGCCGCTCGCCGGCACCGAGGTCGGAGAGTTCGCCAGCACGAACTCGGAGACGTGACACAGGTGCGAGCCGCTAAACGCCGCGTCGCACGCCGCGTGCGCCCCGGCGCGGCCGTTTGTGAATCCGCCCGTATAGGCGGTGGCAGTAAAGCCGGCAAAGGAACCCAGGTCTTCGATGTACGCGCCGGAGCCGGTGGGCCCGGCCGGTCCCTGCGGTCCGGGATCGCCGCGATCGCCTTTGGTCCCCGCGGGTCCGACGGCTCCGGTGTCCCCTTTGGCTCCTGTCGGACCGGCTGGACCGGCCGCGCCGGCTGGACCGGCCGCGCCGGGATCCCCCTTTGCGCCTTGCGGACCGGTCGCCCCCGCCGGACCTGTCGGTCCCGCCACGCCCGCCGGACCGGCCGCTCCAGGGTCTCCTTTGGCGCCGGGATCCCCTTTGGCGCCTTGCGGACCCGCCGGTCCGGGATCGCCGCGATCCCCTTTGACTGTGCCGCCGGGACCGCTGCTCGGTTCGTGGTTGCAGCCGTAAGACGCCAGCGCCGGCACGATCGCCGCCAGCGCCCATGCAAGGGTACGCATCGATTCCTCTTTTGGTCTGGGACCGTGTGGTGTCAGCCGGCCGGCATCATGCGAAGGGGCGCCTAGGCCTGTCAACCGCTGCGTAGAGGAAGCGATAGCGCGAGAGGAAAAAGCGTTGCCGCCGCCGCGCCGCTCGCCGCGCCGGGCGCAAACCCTGGCACGGCAATCGTCCGCGCGGGCTTACTGCGGGCTCTGTTTGGCTGCGGCAGCGACGGCCGCGGCGGCTCGATCGCGCTGTCCGCAGGCGGCGAAAGCGCGTGACGCGATGACCAGAAAGCGCGGCGAGACGTACGTTCGCTTCGACAGCTGATCCGCCAGCGCGCAGGCGCGGTCTTTGGCGCCGGCCGCGGTGGCGGCTTCGGTTGCCAGCGCCAGCGAATCATTGGTGGTGGCGGTGGTGAGGTTCTTTTCTGCCCAGGTGAGCGCCGCTTTCGGATCGGCGCCGGCGCCGAGATAAAACCGTACCGCGTGGGCGGCAAAGGCGCGCGGATGCTTGGCGAGCAGCGCTTCGTACTGGCTGCGCGCTTGTTCCCGCAGCTCGTCTGCGCCTTTGGTGTCGCCGGCTTCTTTGAGGAGCCCGGCCAGCTGGCCTTTGTACTCCGGATCATCGGAGTCGGTGAGCAGCGTGCGCAGTAACGCGATGGCGCGGTCGCGCTGCGCCCGTGCCGCCTCTGCCGCGGCGAGATGGGCGACCGCGGGCGCGTACGCGGGAAGCCGCGCCACCGCCGCCGCATAGAGCTCACGGGCGCGCGGCAGGTTGCCGGCTTGCTCCCACATCAGCCCATGTTGGAAGTACAACCAGGCAAGCGGAAACGGCGAGACATCGCGAAACTGGAGCTGCGCCTTCATGTACAGATCATCGGCTGCCGCCAGCTCGCCGCGATCCGCCAGCAGTCCCGCCTCAAGACCCAGCGTGCTCAGGTCGGGTCGCGTCTTATTGGCCTCCCGATACATGGCCAGCGCTTCGTCGGTCCGCCCGAGCGCCGTATAGATTCCGGCGCGCCCGTCGTGCGCCAGCTGGGCAGTCTGTATGTCGAGCTTCTCCGCCTGCGCCAGGTCCGCCAGCGCTGGCTCGAACTCATGGAAGACCCCGCGGATCTTGGCCCGCGCCAGGAATGAGTGCGGACTCTTGGGCGCGTACTTGAACATGTCTTCGACGATCTGCGCCGCGTGGTCGTAGTCCTTCAGCGTTCCGCGGTAGTGCGCCACCGCGCACAGCAGCTTGACGACCGAGCCCATGGTGCCGGGATCGTTCTCGCGAACTTTGATGAGCTTTTCCGAGGTCTGCAGGCTGCCGAGCAGGTTGGACATCGCGGTTGCGCCATCGGTCGTCCCCAGCTCCGCTTGCGACATCGGCGCATGCAGCGGCACCGGGGGGCTCGGCGGCGGGGTAGGGGCGGCGACGCCCGACTCGTGCGGTGGCGCGGGGCGGTTGCAGCTGGGGGCTCCAGCGCTTACAAGGCACAAGCCAAGGCACACGGAACGCAGGGATGGGATCATGATCACTCGATCGTAAGGAAAAACAGCGGATCTGGTCAACTGTGCGCACCGCCGTGCTGACGCTGTGCGGCAGAGCCCGAAAAGGAACTCGGTCGTTAGCGGCGCGGCGGTGCAAAGGAGCCGCCGAAGCCGGAAGAATCCGGCCCGGCGGCGACTTTAGCTTAGATCGGGTTCGCGAAGAACGGGAAGGTCGCCGTCGGCTTGGTGACTTCGGCGATGTTGTCCGTCGTCGCCGTCGCTCCGCCGACAAGCGCCGAGTAGGTCGTGTCGATGACGTCGTAGCTGAGCGTGCGGCCGCCGCAGGTCGTGTTGGGGGTCTTGGTCACGAGGCCAATTTCCACCGCTAGGTAGCCAGCCGCCGGAGTCGCACCGGCGCAGGTCGACTTGCTCGTATCGACGAGCAGCGCGTCGTTGGCCAGCGTCACCGCCAGCGTCCCGACCTTGGCGGCGGGCGTCGCGCCCGTGGCGTCGAAAGCGAACTGGTTGCCGCAGGTTCCAGCATCCAGACCATCGAGGATGATGAGGTTGGTGGCGATGGTCGGAGTCCAGGCCGTTCCCCAGCCCTGCACGTTGGCGTCGGCGTTGTAATACGACCGGGTGATGTCCGTCGTATCGGGAGCAGTGGCGCCTTGGGGCGTGTAGATGCCATAGGGGTTGGTAAGCGCGGTGTTGACCGCCGGACGGCCCATACGATCAATCTGAACGCCGAGCGCGGGGACGCCTGGGTTGACGCAGGACGCGGTGGCCGCGCTGCATACCTGGCCGTTGGTGCACTGCGTCGCGCCGCAGGTCGGGGTGACGCACTGGCCGGAAGTGGGGCTGCCCGCGGTGCCGTCACAGACGGTTCCCGCGCCGCAGGTCACGGTCGCGCACACGCTGGCCGTCCGGCATGCGCCGGTGGCGCCATCGCAGAACTGGTCGGTCGCGCAGGTTACGCTGGCGCAGGCGTTGTTGCCCGTGGTGCTGCCGCCGCAGCCCGCCACCGCGCTAAGGAGCAATGCCATTGCTGAGAAGATAGTTCGTTTCATGGTATTCCTCCTTTATTGCTTCCGGTACGTGCCGCCCCAGACAGATAGTAAGGGTCCGCCCTTGTTCAGCACCGTGAGCGGGATCTTCATAACGATCGCCAGGGTGTTCAGCGGGAGGAAGAAATCCGCAGCGGTTCCGCCGCCCGGCGCTTGCCCGAGCTGGGTCCTCTGCGCGGTCAGGTTCGCCGCCGAACCCGCGACAGCAGTAGGACAGCCGTCGGCGTTTACCGTCAC
>CALFML010000202.1 GCA_937879845.1 uncultured Myxococcales bacterium | reverse complement strand
CGTGTGCTCTTCCGATCTCACCAGGTGGTGAGATAGCTCTCCGGGTCGCGATCCGGGTCGCCGATCTGCGGCAGGCAGGTGTTGCCGTCGTAGTCGAGCTCATAGTCGACGCAGAACAAGGCCGCGTCGCTCGGGCGATCAAGCGATCGGCTGGGCGTGGAGACCTGCGGCGTGCCGCAGCCGCCTTGCATCACCGCGAGCACGGAACTCACAAGCAGCGCCGCAAAACTCGCGGATCTTCTCACGGCGCCGGCCATGAGGCGGCTGTTCGTCTCTGTACTCACGGCTACTCCACCTTCTTTGGCGACGGCAGACCGATGCGGGCGATGGTGCGCCGGTAGGTCGGGCTGCGGGGATCAAGATCAAGGACGGCGATGGTGCTATCCGTATACGTGCTGACGTAGGCGCGCGGCCCGAGCTGCGGCTGTGCCGCACCAAACGGCCGCGGCCGCAGATCCGGCGGTGAATTCCAGCAAGTCACCCCGAGCCGCTTGGCCTCAAGATCGCTGATGAAAGGATCGGCGCACGGATCGATGCCGCCGTTGGCGCCGAAGTTCAGGGCGATGTTGAGCGGACCGCGGCCGACCTGGATCGTGCCAATCAGGTCGCCGCTATCTGCGTCGACCTCGGCGACCTGGCCCGACTGGTAACAGGTCACAAACAGGTGCGTCGAAAGGATCGTCGCTCCCATGCTCTGCCGCGGCACCCGCGCCAGCGCCAGCCGCGAAGGCCCGTTGCACAGGTTGGTGATGCTCAGCACCTGGTTGTTGGGAACCCCGCTGCCGTTTGCCCGCAGCCGCGTATCCAGCACCACCAGCGACGGCGGCGTGTACACGGCGAAGAACGCCCGGTCGCCGCTCGGCTCGAACACGGCGTCGCGCACATCGTCCGGGCTGACCGAGAACTGATTGGCGACCGTCAAGATCAGCCCCGGAATGACCCGCGGCCCGGTCGCCGTCGCCAACCGGAACGTCGAGATCTGCCCGGTGAGCCGCGAGGTGACATACCACGGCTGGCTGAGATCGCCGGCGAGCCGCGGGGCCACGGCAAAGGCGCCGCGCCGCATGTCCGAACCGGAGAACAGCGATACGCTCACATCCTGCAGCACCGGCGGCGCGGGGCTCGTCGGGTTGCCCGGCAGATCAAAGGCCGAGACCTGGGCGTTGGGCAGGTGCGTGGCGACCAGATACTGGTAGTACGTCCCCGGTATTTTTTTGCCCATGCTGTCGAGCGTGTAGCAGGCGTAGCAGTCCGGGCTGCTGCACTGGTTGCCGCCGTAGAAGGTTCCGCGATCATGGATGCCGCCGGGCTCGATGCAGCCGCGGGCGATGGTCAGGCCCAGGGGCTCGGCCGGCAAAAGGAAGCGCGGCTGGGTGCCGAGCGCCGGGTTGTTCATGTCGATGAGCACGTCGTCGAACGTGCGCTGCACCCGGCTCTGATCGGCACACTCTTTAAGAACGTAGGTGTCGCCGGGATTGCGGCTGGAGGTCGGCCGCTCATCGGGGCGCGGCACGCCGCTGCAGTTAAGCTCCACCCGCGGGCTGTCGGACGGCTTGCGCCCCGGCATGAGCGGCCGCGTCGCATCGACGAACGTGATCGAGGGATCGCCGCGCACCGCGACGTAGATGCCGCGGTGCAGCAAGTTGCCGCGCGGCGCCGCGGTGGTCCACACCGGCGGATCTTCGACCAGGAGGCGCATCTCGCCGGGGAAGAAGCCGAGCTTTATGGTCTGCTCGGAAATGATGAAGCGCTGCGGCTCGCAGTTGACGATGTTGGGATCGTCGATGTCGCGCTGGCAGTAGCAGCGGTCGAAGTTGACCGGCAGGTTCTTGCTCAGCGCTTCGTAGCGCTCGGTCTGTTCGACCGTCGCCCCGGTACCTAGCGAAGCGCCGGAGTTGCTGCAGCTGACTTTGCCGCAGCCCAGATCATCGGGATCGCCGGCGGGGATTTCGCCCGTACCGTAGCGGCGGAAGCAGGCGACCGCATGCTCCTGCCGCAGCAGATCCACGGCGAACAGGGTCGAGCCGCCGAAGGTCAGATCGGCATTGGTGTTGGTCGCATACAAGACGTCGCCGAGCGGATCGACCGCGAGGCTGCCCGGGAAGAACAGGCAGTGCGATGGCGGCTCGGTGCTGCTGTCGCTGGCTTCCCACGGCCGGCAGCTCGGGGCGCGCGGCGTCGGCGTCGTACAGCCGGCGAGCAGCACGCCGCCGGCGAGCAGCACGGCCCACAGCCGCGCGATCCGCGGCCCGGGCTGCGCTTGGGAGGGCGTAAAGGTGCGAGAGGTTGGGGAAAGTCGGCGCGGTGCGAGCAAAAAAGCAGTCACAGTCTGCGAAGGTTGCCCCAGCCTCTGCCGTGAGTCAATGTTCGTGAGTCGCTGGCGCGAGGCTGCGCGAGGCTACGCCAGGCTACAATCGAGTGATCGCACAAGTCATCGCACAAAGTGATCGCAGCGCTTGCCCAACGCCGGCGCGAGGCTTGGATCGCAGTCCGATTACGCCGTCTCTACGGATTCTTCGAGCAGCCGGGCCCAGTAGATGATGCGGTTGCAGTTCGGACACAGCTCCAGGGAGTTGCCGCGCTGCAGGGTGTTGTAAAGCTGCGGCGGGATGTTCATGTTGCAGCCGCGGCAGGTCCCATCGCGCACCGCCACCACCGCCAGGCCGCGGCGCATCTTGATCGTCCCGTAGCGCTTGAGCACGTCCGGACGCAGCTGCTTGGCCATGACATCGCGCTCGCTGCGCGCCGCGCGGAGCTCGGTCTCAAGCTCCGCCAGCCGCTTGTCCACGCTGTCGCGCTCCGCGAGCAGCTCCCGGCGATCGGCCTCGAGCTTGGACTCATGCTCGCCGATCTTGTGGCGCTGCTCTTCGATCACCGCCGCCAGCTTTTGGACCTCTTCCTCCCGCGTATCGAGCTGGCGCCGGGTGGACTCGAGCTCACGCTGAGCGGCGTTGGACTCCTTCAGGTTCTTGACCTGCGCCAGCTTGGCCTTGGCACGGCTCAGCTGCTCGTTGGCGTCCTTTTGTTCGTCTTCCTGGCTCTTGCGAAACGCCTCGGTGTCCTGAAACTCGGCGCGTTCGCGAGCCAGGAGCTTTTCCAGCTCGGCGATGGCGTTCTGGGCCGCTGCCAGCTTCTGCGGCAAGGCGCGGGTGAGCGCCTCCAGCTCCTGCAGCCGAGCGTCGTGACGCTGTAGCTCTTCAAGCAGCTTCAATTGGTCACGCAAGCGATGTCCTCCAGTTAGCGATTTGAGTCTGTGGGCCCACCTGGACTTGAACCAGGGACCAGCCGGTTATGAGCCGGCCGCTCTGACCAACTGAGCTATGGGCCCAATGTGGGCACCTGACGCGGTGCACCGTAGCGAAACAATTTTGAAATGGCAAGGCCGGCGCCGCCGGACTTGTGCGAAGTGGGCGTCCGGCGTCCGGCTAAAGTTGACTCAACACCGGCTGCGGCCTCGACAGCCGCGCGATTAGGGGAACTTGTAGCCGATCAAGGGCGCAAGCGCCAGGGCTAGCAGACGCCAGCAGGCGCTTCCGGCCTGCTACCAGATCGTGCACTGGTTCTGCCGCACCATCTTGTCGGTCTTCTGGCACTTCCACGCCGCCGCAAACTCCGGGAGATTCGACAGCGGGCCGTTCACCCGGAACTCGGGCGGCGAGTGCGGATCCACCGTGACCAGAAGCCGCGAGTACTCCGGCCGGCGCTTTTCGCACCACGACTGCGCCATGCCCAGGAACAAGAGCTGCTCATCATTAAGCTGCGCCGAAAGCCCGCTCACCGCGGGGCGCGGCTCCGGCCGGGCCTTCTGCGCCGCCCGGTAGGAGGTCAGCGCCAGCTTGATGCCGCCCAGATCGGCGATGTTTTCGCCCAGGGTCAGCTTGCCGTCCAGGTGCAGGTCGTCGATCGGCTTATAGCCCTGATATTGATCGACCACGCAGGCGGCGCGCTGGTTGAACTCGGTGTTGACCTTGGCCGTCCACCAGTCGCGCAGGTTGCCGTCGGCGTCGAACTGCCGGCCTTCGTCATCGAAGCCGTGCGTCACCTCATGGCCCATGACCATGCCGATGGCGCCGAAGTTTACCGAGCGGTGCGAGCCGCGCCCGAACATCGGCGGCTGCAGGATGCCGGCCGGGAAGACGATCTCATTGAGCGGCGGCTCGTAGTAGGCGTTGACGGTCGGCGCGGTCATCTCCCACTCGCTGCGGTCGAGCGGCTTGCCGATCTTTCTGAGATCGCGCCGCGCCTCGAACGCCGCCGCCGCCACCTGATTCCTGGTGTAGGAGTCGGGGCGGACCATCAGCGTGTCGTAGCTGCGCGGCTTGTCGGGGGAGCCGATCTTGTTGACGATGCGGTGCAGCTTGCCGAGCGCCTGCATGCGGGTCGGCTCGTCCATCCAGGTGAGCGCCTTGATGTTCTGCTCCATTGCCGCTTCGATGCTGCGGGTGATCTCCAGGGTCTTTTCTTTGCCGTCCTTGCCGAAGGTCTGCTGCACAAACGGTACCGCCAGCGCCTCGCCTAGGGCATGATCGGTGGCGGCGACGCAGCGCTTCCATCGCGGCAGCAGCTTGTCGGTGCCGGTCAGGCGCTTGCTGTAAAACGCGAAGTTCTCATCGACGAACGCGCGGCTCAGGGTGGGAGCGGCGCCGTGCAGCTCGTGCCAGCGCAGGTACACCTTGAGGTTGTCCAGGCTCTCTTCGCCCAGGACCTTGTCCAGACCGGCGACAAAATCCGGCGAGGTGACGTTGATCTCGCGGATGGCGGGGAAGCCGAGCGCGGTGAGATACGTCGACCAGGGGAACTTCGGCGCCAGCTTGACCACGCCGTCAAACTCGATGCGGTGGTAGATCTTTTTCGGCTCGCGGCGGTCGGTGCGCGACAGCGATACGGTGGCGAGCTTCTTCTCGATCGCGAAGATCGTGCCGGCCTGCGCCGCGGCGTCTTTGGCCAAAACGCCGGCCAGGGTCAGCATGCGCTCGATGTGGCCCAGGTACTCTTTGCGAATCGCCTCGCTCTTCTCATCGGTCTTTAAATAGTAGTCGCGGTCGGGCAGCCCCAAGCCGCCCTGATCCAGGCTGCCGATCACCCGCGAGGCATCCTTGAAATCCTGCTGCGACGAGAAATGAAACAGCGGTCCGCCGAGCCCGAGGTGCTGGCGCGCGACCTCCTTGGCCAGATCCGTCGGCGTCTTGATTTGGTCGATCGGGGCGAGCAGCGCGGCAAGCTCGGTCTTGGCGGTGGACTCGATGCGGTCTTCGGCCATGCACGCGGCGTAGAAATCGCCGAGCTTCTTGGTCGTCGCATCCACCGGCCCTTTGGCCGCCGCCGCGTCCTGCAGGATCTGGCGCAGCACCGACTGGTTGCGTTCGTGGATCTCGGAGAAGCCGCGGCTCCAGGTCGGCCGATCGGCGGGGATCTGGGTGCGGGCGAGCCAGCTGCCGCAGGCGTAGCGGTAGAAGTCGTCGCACGGATTGACCGTGCGATCGATGATCGCCTCATCGATGCCAAGGCCGCCGGGCACCGCCGCCAGCGCCGGCGCCTGCTCGGCCGTTGCGGGAGGCGGATTGTGGGCGGCACCCAAGAAAGACAGGCCTAGCGCCAGACCGGTCAGATGAAAGCGGCCGGCGCGCGCGCGGAGCGGTTTATTGACAGCGGTACTGCATAGGGATGGTTTCAGCATGGTGCGTCATATAACACCGGTGGCCCGCGGTGAGTTCGTGCTTTTTTGCCGGGCAAAACGACCGACCAGCGGCCCAGCGGCCCGGCGGCTCAGAGGGGCCGGAGCGGCTAGCCCGCACCGTCCCGCAGGGCGAGCTGGAGACTCGGACCGAGCTTGACCTCCAGCGGGGCGTCGCTTTTCTGCAGCACTTCACCGTCGATCGTATAGATGGACTCGGCGGCGGCATCGACGTGCAAGATCTGGGCGGGGTGGTTGACGTAGCGCGGATCGCGCGGCAGCGTCCCCTTGCCGGTCGCCAGGGCGGACAGGTGGCGCCAGGCCGCGACCGGATGTATGAGCTCGCTCCGATCAAAGGGCAGCTTGCCGCGCGCCAGAAGCGGGGTGAAGAGCGCGAACTCGCGGCTCGACACGGCGTAGGCGAGAAAGTGGAACGTATCGCGGGTGCGCGGGTCGGTAAACGGCTCGATCGAGCGGTTGATGGCGCCGGTGGTGTTGGCAAACACCGCCGTGAAGTGATTAAAGGGCAGCTCGGCGCCGTCGGCGATGACCGATGCCGTCATGTCCTCGAACAGCTCCGACATCGAGGTCTGTATCGGACTCACCGCCGCCGCAATCGCCCGCAAGCCCAAGGTGAGCGCCGCCAGCTTGCCCTTGGTGCCGTTTTCGTAGCGGTCGAGCAGCCGCACGAGCGGCCCCATCCCGAACGTGAAGCCGTAGCTCTTCTGCTCGCCGTTGCCCACCTCCATGACCGGCACCTCGCGCCACAGGAGCTTATCGGTGAGATAAGCGTTCATGATGGCGCGGAAGTTTTCGCCCGGCGACTCCGTCATGCCGCATATCCGCCCGGTCACGTTCATCGTGCCGCCGCCGAGCAGCGCCAGCCGCGGCAGCGGCTCGCCGGCGGCCTGGTTGCGCAGCATTTCATTTATGACGTGGAAGATGGTCCCGTCGCCGCCGTAGATGCACACAAGCTTGGCGCGCTGGCCGGTGTTGCTGAGCGCCTGCCGCACGTCCGATATGTCATCGGTGACGATGCGGCGCACCGACTTGGCTTCCTCGCTATCGAGGACATCGGCAAGGGCCCGCCAGCGGCCGCCGGCCTGCGGGTTGCAAAGAAGAACGACGTCTTTAGGCTTGTGGGTGGACATTACACGACCAAGTTCGCGCAAGAGCGCACGCAGGCGCAATTTTATCAGGCTCGCCCTTGGCTGCGGCTGCGAGCTTACGGCTCGAGCAAACTCATCATTTAATTGTTAAGGGAACGTAAATTGACTTGCGTGGTGATAACCCCCCATAATGTCGCGTAGTTGGTAGGTCCATCTGCACCCCGCGCCGCGTGTTTCGGAGCCTTGAGCACCTCAGCATATGTCGTTAGAACCAATAAGCAGCAGCGCGGGCCTCGGCTCTTGGCAGGTTCGTCAACGTCGGTGGGCATGGCAACGGGTCGCCGCGACCGAGCGGGCCGACAGCTCGGCGAGTCTCTAGGGCAAACCACGGATTAGCGCGATTTGGGTCTGATTCCTGAAAGCAAGATCGCGGAGATCCGCGATCGGACCGATATCGTTGCGATAATCGGCGAGCATGTACCGCTGCGGCGCGCCGGGGTGAACCATCTAGGGCTGTGCCCGTTTCATCAGGAGAAGTCGCCGAGCTTCAACGTCAGCGCCAGCAAGCAGTTTTTCTACTGCTTCGGCTGCCAGAAGTCGGGGGACGTATTTCGCTTTTTGATGGAGCTGGAGGGCCGCAGCTTCGTCGATGTCGCCCGCGATCTGGCGCGGCGCGCCGGGGTCGATATTCCCGAAGACGCCGCCGAGGCTAGCCCGCAGCGGCGGGCGCAGCGGCTGCAGGCGGAGAGCGAGCGGGCGCGGCTCCTCAAGCTGTGCGACCTGGCGGCGCGCTTTTATGAAGCGCAGCTCGAAAAGAGCGAGCGCGCCCAGCGCTACGTCGAGAGCCGCGGCATCGGTCCGCAGATCCGCGCCCACTTCCGCATCGGCTATGCGCCGGCGGCGTGGGACGCGCTCATCCGGGTGATGGGGCAGCGCGGCGTCCCGCATGAGCTGGCGGAAAGCGCCGGCCTCATCCTGCGCCGCGACGGCGTGGCGCCGCTGCCGAGCGGGGCGCCGGCGACGGCAAACTCGCACTACGATCGCTTCCGCGACCGGGTGATGTTTCCGCTGCTGGTGCCGATCGTCGGGGCGGCGGCCAAGACCGCGGGGGCGGCGGCGGGCGATGTGATCGCCTTTGGCGGCCGCGTGCTGCCGGCCGAGCCGGGCGCCGGCGAAGCCGCCAAGTCAGAGGGGGCCAAGTACATCAACTCGCCCGAGACCCCTCTATATAAGAAAGGCGACAACCTGTACGGCCTGCACGCCGCGCGGGAGCCGATTCGCCAGCTCCGCCAAGCCGTGGTGGTGGAGGGCAACTTCGACGTGCTGTCGCTGCATCAGCACGGCTTTTTCAACACCATCGCGCCGATGGGCACCGCGCTCACCGAGGCGCAGATCCAGAAGCTGTCGCGCCTGCTCCAGCCCGATGGGCACGTGGTGCTGATGCTCGACGGCGATCGCGCCGGGCGGTCGGCGACGCTCAAGGACATCTCGCTGTTCATGTTCAGCCAGGCCAACCTCAGCGATGTGGCGATGCTGTCGCAGCGCGACATCGATGTGCGGGTGGCGCGGCTGCCGGACGGCGAAGATCCGGATACGTTTGCCCAGCGCGATCCGGAGGGCCTAGGCCGCTGCGTCCGTTCGGCGCGGCCGGCGATCGATTACGTCCTCGATGAGGAAATAGCTCACGCCGAGCATGACAGCGTCGCCGGCAAGGCCAAGGTGCTGGCCAAGATCGCGCCGCTGCTCAAGTCGCTGCGCAACAAGACCGTGCAGGAGCTGCATGTCGACCGGTTGGCGAGCTCGCTCGGCATCGGTCCCGAGCTTGTCTGGCGGCACCTGCAGAGCGTGCAGATTCCGTCCGTGGCAGCGCTGACCGGCGCCCCGACCCGCAGCCCGGCGCCCCCGGCCGGGTCGCCGCGCGAGCCGGCGTCCGCAGGGGCGGCGCCGCCCGGATCGCGGCGCAGCGGGGGGGAGGTCGCCGCGGATTCCGGCGCCGCGCCGCGGCCGCAACCTGCCGGTCCGCCGCGGCCGCAAGCGCCGCCACCCGAGAGGTTCGCCGGTCCCGGTCCCGTGCGCGCGCCGGGCCCGCCCGCGGGGCAAGCGGGCAACCGATTCGCGGCGCCGCCGGCCGGCCGGTCCGCCGCGCCGCCCGCCCCGCAGTTCACCGATAGACCCGCCAGTCGGCCCGCGGCGCGGCCCGCGGTACGGCCGGACGACACCGCGGCGCGCAACCTGATCGCGCTGTGCGGCGATCACCCGCGCCTTCTGCCGCTTTTGACGGAGGAAGTGCTGCAGAGCATCGCCAACCCGGTGCTCTCGGATCTTTTGCGCGATGCCCGCGACCTCTCCACTTCTGCCGCAGAGCCGGAGGATGGAGAAAGTCAAGACTCTGCGGCTGCCGCAAGCACCCCTATCAGCGTCGAAAAACTCATTGCGCTGGCGCCGCCCGAAGCGCGCTCGCTGGTTGCGACCGCGGCGCTCTCAGGCAAATTCATACATACAGAGAACCCGGAAGCAGAGCTATACCGCATCTGTCGCGACCTCCGCGCTCACGCCATCCAGCGTGAAGTGATCGACTTGCAAAAAGCCCTTATCCGCATGACCAAAGCCGGCCTTGAACCGGGTCGGCAGCAACTTTTGGCGCGCATCCAAGAGCTTACGCTCTTGCGCTCCCAGCTATTATCAAACAGCCTGCTAGGCAGCCCCGTGGGCAGCCCACCGGGCAGTCACCCGGGCCAGATGGGCCCAGGCGAGCGTGGCCACAGCGCCCTCGCCACCGAAGGAGACACCCCGCGATGAACCGAGACAACGCCGAGCGCCGCAAGCAGCAGCTCATCACCATGGGGAAGGCCAAGGGGTATCTGACCTATGACGAGGTAAACGACCACATGCCGGATGAGGTCGTTTCGTCGGATCAGATCGACGACTGGCTTTCCACCCTGGGCGACGAGGGCATCGAAGTGGTCGATTCCGCCGCGAGCGTGAAGGTCCACTCGGCGACGGCCGTGGCCCCCAAGGTCCCTGAGATCCTCGACGAAGAAGAGAAAAAGGAAGAGGAAGAAGAGGACGACTTCGACGGCGGCTACAGCAAGACCAACGACCCGGTGCGCATGTACCTGCGCAAGATGGGCTCGGTGTCGCTGCTCACCCGCGAAGGCGAGGTCGAGATCGCCAAGCGCATCGAAGAGGGCGAGCGGCGGGTGCTGCAGGTCGTGCTCAACTCTTCGATCGCGGTCGAGGAGATCCTCGATCTCGGCGAGAAGCTCAAGAAGCAGAAGATCCGCGTCAAGGACGTGGTCCGCGACCTCGACGACGAGGACGCCGACTTCGATGAGGAGTGGCACACCGAGCGGGTGGTCAAGATCATCGACAAGGTCCGCCGCCTGCAGCGCGAAAACGAGAAGATTCAGGAGGAGCTCGCCGCTCCCCCCACCGTCACCGCCGCCGGAGCCAAGGCGGCGGAGGTGCGCAAGAAGAAGCTGCGCGACAAAATAAACGAGAACAAGCAGGAGATGTTCGAGCAGCTGTCGGAGCTGCGCATCAACAAGAAGCAGATCGACCGCATCGTCCAGAAGCTCAAGAACCTGGTCATGCGCATCGAGAAGGGGGAAGCCGAGATCGAGGAGCTCGAGCGCAAGGTCGGCATGCAGCAGAAGGACCTTGCCAAGACCCTCAAGGAGATGAAAGCCAACGCCGGCAAGGCCAAGGCGATCACCAAGAAGCTCGGCGTCACCTCCGAGGAGCTCGAGAGCGCCGCGCACGGCATGCTCGAGTCGAAAAAGAAGATCAAGCGCGTCGAGGAGGAGGCCAAGCTCTCGATCGAGGACCTGCGCCGCACCTACAAGGAGATCCACGAGGGCGAGCGCATGGCCGAGAAGGCCAAGGCCGAAGCAGATGCCAAGTCACAGAGCACATTCGAGTCCGCGCTGGGCTTCACATAACCGAGGGGAGGTAGACCGTGGCACCACTTCTCGCAGAAGTCGAAGTAGCCCTCAATGAACGGTCCTCCCGATCAGTCGCTGATCAATTGGTGGGGGACTTCAAGAAGGCGGGCGCGGTCGCCGGTCGGGAGTTCCGTAGCGGCCTGTCCGACTCGATGACCAGCTCGCAACTCAACGCCTTCACGTCCTCATTCGCCGGGTCGGTTGCGCCGCAGTTCCAGCGACATGGACGGCAGGCGGGTGAAGCGTTCGGCCGTGGCTTCGAGTCATCGGTGGGCCAGGTGGTCGCCCGTGTGGTCACTTCCCTCGGCTTGGCCGGCGCCGCGTCGGCGGTGCTCTACAAGGGCTTTGAGCGTTACGAGGCCATCGATGCGGCGAAGAACCGTTTGGAAAGCCTGAACCGAACGATGGCCGGCACCGGCCGGGCCGCGCTCGATGTCGGTCAGGTCATGGAAACCGTCACGAAAACCGTTGAGGGCACGCCGTTCGCGCTCGATCAGGCGTTCTCGATCGCCACCCGAGCACTGGCCACCAATACCGGCGACCTCAAACGATTTATGACCGACGTGGCCGATGCGGCGGGATTCGCGGGAACGGACATAGGCCGCGTTGGTGATGCTTTCCTTGACGTTGCCAATCAGGGCAAAGTGTCGATGGAACAACTCGGTAATCAGTTGCAGGACATCCCGATCCAGGCATGGCTGGCCGAGACGATGCACAAATCCAGTGCCGAAATCTCCAAGATGATAAGCGCCGGGAAGATCGGCCTCGACGACCTGATGCGCACCGTCGAACAGCACGCGCCGGGATTCGCGAAGGCGGCCGGTGACACGGTGCAGGGCGCGGTGTCCAACATGCAGACCGCCATCGCCCGCCTCGGCGCCAATTTCCTGAGCGCGGTATTCGGCAAGCCGACCGAGGACGCGAACGGCCTGGTCGACGTGCTCAAGACGTTGCGCGAACGCATCGACGAGGTTGGTGCGTGGGTTGTCGCACACCAGAACGACATTCGGCAGTTCTTCGAAGGCGCCATGGGGGTCGTCGGCGACCTGGCTGATCTGATCAAGGCACTGTCGGAGAAGCTCGGCGGCGTCGAGGGCCTGGCAAAACTGGCTGGCGCCGCATTCCTCGCGTGGAAGACGGCGGGCATCATCACCACGGCCAGCAACCTGGCGGGCGCGCTCGGAGGCGTCAACACCGCGCTGGCCGCCACGCCGGCGCTTGCAACACGTGCGCAGACGGCCCTGTCCGCGATCGCATTGCCAGCCGGGCTGGATATCCTCACCCACGGGTTGCCGGAAGACTCTCCGCTGCGCCAGATCCTGGCCACTGCGCAGCCGTACGACCCGACGTTGCGGGGCGGCAACGACCCGAACAAGCCGTGGTACGAGCGCAACATCATGAGCGACATCTGGCGGTGGGCGAACGGCGGCAA
Source organism: uncultured Myxococcales bacterium (assembly GCA_937879845.1). Lineage (GTDB taxonomy): Bacteria > Myxococcota_A > Polyangia > Palsa-1104 > JAEUJZ01 > CALFML01. The sequence goes on along the minus strand of CALFML010000202.1, from coordinate 686 downwards.
CGATCAACCCGCCGTGCCGCCGGGACCGATCGCCGGCGGGGGCGGCCCGGGCGCTTCACGGGACCGCCGCGGACTTCCAGACCTCCCCGGCCCCGCCGGGAATCCGATCCTCGATCCAACGGGCGCGGGCGGCAGCACCGGCCTGCCCAAGGCGCCGCAGATCCCCTATCCGGCGGCGTATGGCCAACCACCCGGCCCCGGCGAGTCTGTCGAACACTGGCAGGCGCGTATGGCCGAGATCGACGCTGAACACGATTTGGCCGAGAAGCGCGCCCGCGTCACCCAGTTGCAGGCCGATGCGAATGCCACTGCCGACGATGTGGTCAAGGCGCAGAACGATGCAGTGCAGGCGCAGATCCGCGCGACGCAGACCACAGAGGCGTTGCGAAAGGCCGACCTGCAACAGGTCGTCGCACCGTACGACCCGCGCTACGGGGTCATGCGGCCCGGCGAGACGGCGGCGCAATACGGTGCCGAGTCGTCGTTCTTCGAGGCCCAGCACGACCGCGCGCAAGCCGAGGCCGACCTCAAGGCGTTGCAGGATTCCGGCACCGCGTCGACCGCGACCGCGCCGTGTTCGGCGGAGGCCTTCGTCTGCTGGCTGGCCGACGCCACGGACTGCGCGTCGCCCGCCACCCGATCGATCAACGCGTGCAGGCGCTCCGACTGACCGCGCGGTACCTCCT
>CALFML010000201.1 GCA_937879845.1 uncultured Myxococcales bacterium | reverse complement strand
CTCTTTCCCTACACGACGCTCTTCCGATCTCTCCTTGGTCGCCCGCAGCCGGCGGAGCTGCTGCAGTTTTTGAATAGCCAGGGCGCCGCCCGCACGGCAGAGGAGCTCGATAAGAGCCTCAACCGCCTGTATTCGGTCCACTACGTCCTAATCCCCGACAATCAAGGGCGCCTGTATTGTCCGGTGCCGCTGTTCCGCTACTGGATCACCAGCCTTTCGCCGGAGTTTGCCAAGACCCGACCCTGGAAGCGGGCAGAGGACCGCCTGCGGGAGGAGCTGTCCGACGACATTCGGGCGCTGCAGAGCGCCAATCCGGCGCCGCGGCCCGCTGGCTGAACCGCGCCACCGCAACCGCCTCCACGTATTGGGCGCTCAAACTTGTCGCATCCTACGACTGGATCCGGCGCGGTCAAGGCGCTCTGCTTATTCCGTACTCCTGCGCGGTGGGCGCAGGCAGGTATGCCGGACTGAGGCCTCGGCCCGGACGCTTGTGGCGGAATCTCGCCGGCTTATCTGTCTGGGACGGGTAGTCGGCTTGGCTCCGGGCGGCCAGAGGCGCCTTGCCGGGGCCTGGCGGGCCGGCTTTCCGCCTCCTGGCGCCAATCCTGCTTACACAGCATTTTGTCGAGGGCAGCGCTTCTGTTCATCTACATATAACGGGGGAGGCGCTCAGACGATGCGGCCCTGACTCGGGTCCGCACTGAGTCGCCTTTGCCATAAAGGAGGGATGTTATGCACTCTAAGTCATTTCTATTGTCTATCTTGGTTGTGCTTATCGGCTGTGGTGATGGCGCTGAGCTCTTGCCGGAGGCGACAGGTCCTGCTTTGGCGCCGGCCGCCGCCGCCGCTGCTGCCGCCGCTGCACCGGCGCCGGCCGCGCAACCCGACGCCGCCGCTCCGGATCCCGGCGGCACGGAGAAGCCCTGCGAGTGCCAGCGCTGCTGCAAGCCCTGACTCCATCCGGTCTGGCTCCATCCGCTGCTTGCATTGCCCGCCCTTACCTCTACTTATCAAGAGAGCGCGCGCAGCGAAATCCCGTATCCGAGGAAACGCTATCCTGACAGGCGGCGATGCGCGAGGTGCCGCGCGACGCCACCAGATCGAGCGACCAGCCGCTGCCGCGGACTACCCGTAGGCCCGCCTGGCACTTGCCCGTCGTGCTGACAGGAGTTCCCGGCAGCTCGACCGCGCCGCGGCACTCCCCGCTGCAGGCGGAGTAGGGGGCGAAGGAGTCTTGGACCCACTCCGCGACGCTTCCGCCCAGATCATAGACCCCCAGGTCCGTGCGGTCCATGGGCGTGGAGCGCACGTCCGGCAGGTGGACGAACGTGCCCGGCTGCTGCAGGCAGGCGCCGAATGTGGATCCGCGCTCCACCACCGTCCAGCTGCACGCGGGGGCGTTATCTCCCCAGGGGAATAGGGTGCGACCTCGGTTGCGCGCCGTAAACTCCCACTCGGCTTCGGTCGGCAGCCGCTTGCCGCGCCACTGGCAGTACATGGATGCGGCATTCCAGGTCACCGCGGTGACTGGCAGCCGGCCCTTACCGCGGCGAATGACAAACTGGTGGCTCTCAGGCTCGAACAAAATGCCATTGGCATCGACATCGGGAAAGAGGTCAACCAGCTTCTTATCATCAAAATAGATGGAATCAGCGTTTTCTCCCGGCGCTCTTTTGAAATCGATGCGATTCCTATCCAGCTTGTTCAGAAAGTCTACGAAGTCTTGATTGATTACTTCGGTCGCATCGATTTCAAATGAGGTAACAAGCGCGTTGTGCTGCGGCTGCTCAGTGGCGAAGGGGCTGGGCGAGCCATCCTTGGGCAAATACACTTGCTCATATTTTTCTCCCAGCCGGTGGACCCAGTCGTGGTGGCTCTCCACCGCGGCCGGGTCGCTTCCCATCAGGAAGGAGCCGCCTTCTACCCGAACCATCTCGGGCTCGGAGAACGATTGGTATAGCTTCAGGATGATCCAGGCGATCGTAATGAGGATGAGCGTTGGCATGATCCAGCGATACGCAATCTTGATGCCAAGGCTGAGATGCTTGCTTCCCGAGCTTGGCCGTATGTCCGGATTGGACTGCAGGAGCCGGATCTTGCCGCAGATCTGGGCCATGGTCGGACGATCGGCCGGCGCTTTGGCGAGCATGCTCAACACCAGCGCGTCGACCGCCGCTGGCAGCTCCGGGCGACGCGCGCGCGGCGGCACCGGGTCGGTGCCGATGTGGCACCGCATGACGTCCTGCGCCTCGCCGACAAAGAGCCGACGCCCGCAGAGCATTTCGTAGAGGATGCAGCCGAGCGCATATACGTCGCTTTTGCCGTCGATTTGCTCTTCGCCGCGGCAGCGCTCCGGCGCCATATATAGCGGCGTGCCGATGAGGCCGTGGGTCTCCAGGGTCGGCGGCGCCGCTGGACCGACGAACTTGGCGATTCCGAAATCGAGAATCTTGGGCCGCTCGCCAAGCGGCGCAACCGAGTCCGTTACCAGCAAGATGTTGTCGGGCTTGAGATCGCGGTGCACGATGCCGCGCTCGTGCGCCGCGAGCATCGCATCGGCGATGAGCAGGGTGATGCTCAGCGCCGACGCCACCGTCAGGCGCCCGTCATGGATCTGCCTGAGCCGGGCGTCCAGGGACTGCCCATCCAGAAACTCCATCAGGATGTACAGCGTTCGGTCTTCGAGCTCGCCATAGCCGAAGATCTGGACCAGTCCCGGGTGCTGGATATCGCTGCACGCCTTGGCCTCGCGAAAGAATCGCTCGCGGTACTGCGGATGCCCGGACAGCCGGGCCGCGAGAATCTTGACGGCGATACGCTTGCTGATCTCCGGATGGATGGCCTGGTAGACCACCCCCATGCCGCCGCGGCCGACGATGCGCTCGATGCGGTAGCCGCCGACGAGCTCCCCGATCAGCGAGTCTTCGTCATGGTCCCGTCCAAGCCCGCTGCCCTGCGATGGGGTCCTAGCCATCGCTCACGGCTCACCGCGGCGGTACTGATCCGGATCGATGCCGAACTTTTCCATCGCTCGTCCGAGCTGGCGCCGGGACAGGCCGAGCCGCTCGGCGACCCGGGCGATGACGCCGCGGTGCTCGCGCAAAAGCCGGGTGAGCACTTCTTGGTTATAGGACTCGCGGCGGGCCGCGGGCGGCTTCGCGGCGCGTTGGCCAGCGGCGGCGTCATCGCAGACGGCAAGCGCACCGGGCGGCGCCGGCTGCGGCGAAAGTCGGCTGGCGAGCAGCGGCAGATCCAGGTCTCCACCCGCTGACGCGAACGCGCGGGTATACTCGGCGAGGTTTATCAGCTCGCGCACGTTGGCGGGCCACGAATAAAGGAGCAGGGCTTCGCACAGCCGGGCGGTGAGCGCCCGCTCCGGCAGCTTCAGGCGCTCCTGGAACAAAGGTAGGATGTCCTCCCCGCGGGTGTGCAGCGGTGGCAGGTTCACCGGGAGCGCCGACAGCCGGGCGTGGAGGTCGGCGCGGAAGCGGCCGGCCTGCACATCCAGGCGGAGGTCGCGGTTGGTGGCAGCGATGAGCCGCACGTCGCAGGGCTCGGGACGCCGGGCTCCCACTGGCCAGATGGCATGTTCTTCCAGCGCGCGCAGGAGCTTAGGCTGCAGCTCGGCGGGCAGATCTCCCACCTCATCCAGCAGCAGGGTCCCAGAGTCCGCTTCGCGAAAGAAACCGGTGTGCCGCTTGGCGCTCGTGAAGGCTCCGTCCACATGGCCAAACAGCGTGCTTTCGGCCAGCGAGGCGGTGATCGACGCGCTGTTGACTCGCACCAGGGGTCCGCGGCGGCCGCTGAGCGCGTGGATCGCCTGGGCCGCCAGCTCCTTGCCGGTCCCTGTCGGTCCGAGCAGAAGGACTGCCGCCTCCTGCGTCGCCGCCCGCGCCAGCGTGTGGCGCAGCGCGCGCACAGCCGGCGAGCTGCCGTGGAAAAGCTCATGAACGATCCGCGCCTCCGGGGGCGCATCCTGCAGCTCGGGAGACTCCAGGCGCAGCAGCAGCAGCGAGTTGCCAATCCGAATCACATCGCCATCGCGGAGCTGGGACGCCGATATCGGCTGGCCGTTGACGAACGTTCCGTTCTTGCTGCCGGCGTCTTCAAGCTCAACACCATCGGCTGTAAATCGGACGCGGGCATGCACCGCCGAGGCCTTGGTATCCGCAGGCAAGGCTACGCCTTGGTCCGGGTCGACCGTGCGCCCGATCGGCAGGGGGCGTGAGATAAGCGCCCACTGCCGCAGCATCACCCCAGAGGCCCCGCAGAAAAGCAACTTGAGCGCCGGTACCGGGCGGGAGATGTGGGCAAGGCCGCGATCGGTTTCTGTGTCTTGAGTCATCGAATAGGCGGTGCCGGGATGAGGCGCGCGGGCAGCTTAGGTCGCCTCGATGATTATTAGCCCGGCGAGAGCCCGCGCGACAATAGCGGGGATGGAGAAAATCTTTGGCGAGCAACTTTAGCCACCTAGCCGGGTGCGCCGCCCATGGGCGGCGCATGCGCGTGCCCGCAAGACTCGCGGGCGTATCCGCTGCGCCCGCCCATTGCGGCTCCGGGCGGCGCCGCGACGCGCTGGCGCCAAAGCTTGCCGCGACCGCGAGCCAGCCGCTCGTTCGCTACCGCGATCGCAAGCAGGAAGTCCTCGGCGCACATCCCCCAAACTCGCCAGACGCGCCATGGGAATCGGCCGTGACAGCGCTGCGGCGCTCATCACCGTTGCCGGAACAGTCAGCAAGCGCGCGGTAAGTCCGCGGCCGGCGCGACGGCCACTGCGGTCGGTTTCTTAGTGCGGTGGCGGGGGGAGCGCAAACTGCTGCAGCTTGACTTCGATCGCCTGAATTTGACTTTCGATCGCCTCGCGCTGCGCCAGCAGGCGCCGCTTTTTCTGGACCAGCTTCTTGTGCAGCGCCGGATGGTGCGGGGGGATGGCGAGGCGGCACTGCGGCGGGCTGGGTCTTTTGCCCCGGAGCCTGTCGTATCGGGACTGGAGTTCATAAAGGGGCAGCGCTTCTTCCAACGCGGCGCGAATGACCTGCTGCGCCTCAGCGCTGCTGCGCTCAAACCCCTGGACGATCCACTTCATCACTGCGGTGCCCAGGCCCGGGGGAAAATCCCACTGGGCGAACTTTAGGTACAGATAACAGGTGGCGCGGTTGAGTCCATGGCGGCGATGCAGCTGCGCCAGGAAGGTCTCGAAGCTGCAGCTGCCCGCTTCACATAGCGCTTTGGCTTTAAGCAAATGGCGGCCCATCTCCTGCGCGCCCTGACCGCTTTTGCGGCTGTACTCGCCGATCATGCGCTCGAAGGGCTGCAGCTCGGGCGGAAGCGGCTCTTCTGCGCGGTTGGCCGAGTCTTCGTCCGGTGTGACCTCCAGGGGGCCGATATCGCGCCAGCGCGCATCCCAGCGGGCCAGCACCGCCTCGGGCAGCTCGCCCTGCTGCACTCCTGTGGCGAGAATGCAGCCCATGTCGAGCCGGTTACTGCCCCAGTCGGCAATGAGCCGCGTGGCTGTTTCGATAACCGCATCCATGTCGCCTAGTTCAACGGAGTCGGCTTCGCGCTTGAAGCTCGTCCACAGAAGTAGGTGCGTATCGTCTTGGTGCTCGGTCATGGTGTCGCCCCCAAGCGGAATTCAACTAGCAAGACTGATGCCTGTGGTTGCGCTCCGCGACCGGGCTGGAACCCGGCACCGGTGGCGGCATGTTGCCTCTGTGCGGACGGTGCCCGAGGCGGACCCCGCGGCGCGTTCCCCCGCGAATCTATCCGCAGCCGGTCCGCGGCCCATCCAGACACTCACCTGCCGACGGAAAATACCTCTGGGATATTGGCGGGCTGACTGTCGTCTCTGATTGCCAAGCGGCGCGAAACGGTCCGCGCTGCCTGGGGCGAGCATGCGGACTGATTCGCCGTTGGACGCCAAGGCTCTGGCTCCATTGCGCGGAGCATGGGCGCAGCCAGCGAGCTCGCCAACTAGGAGCAACTAGGAGCGCGATAGCAGCTGGGATTCCCTGACGGCGCGCAATGTCCTTGCTTCCTAGGGACCGGCTGCCCTAAAGTCCTGCGAGGATGCAGGAGCTGAGCCCGGAGCGCCATGTCGTCCACAGAGCCGCTGTGCCTGGAGCTTGAGTTCGCGCGCGCCATGGAGGCCGGCGACCCGCACGCCTTCCGCTTTGCGCCCCAGGACTACCTGCTGCGCGGCAGCGGCGGCAGCATCGACAGCGCAAGCTTTCCATGGACGCCGCAGCTGCTGACCGCGCTGGATGCGATGCGTCATCCCGGACGCGACCCCGCACTTTTGCAGAGCATCGGCGAGACGCTGCGCCGCTTCCTGGCCCTGCTCGGGTGGGCGCGGCAGGAAGCGCAGATTCAAGATGCGCTGGCCGCTGGCCGGCGCGTATTTCTGACGATCCGCTCGTCGGCCGCTGAGCTCTATGCGCTGCCATGGGAGCTGCTCGCCATGCGCTCCACCGGACAGTCGCTCGGCGCGCTGCCGGGCGTATTCATCCGCTATGAGTGGCCGCAGACCTCGACCGCTGCCGATTCCGGACCGCGCTCGGAAGAGGAGCGCATCCTGTTTGCATGGTCGGCTGCGGGCGGCGCCGTTCCCGCGGCCGAGCAGCTCCGCGCTTTGCGCGGCGCCGCGCAAAATAGCCTCCACCCGTTCGACCCGGAGCGCGACGTCCTTGCGCACATGTCGAGCCGCCGCCTGGCCGCAGCGCTTACCGCCGCCAGCCAGGAGCGCAAGCCGATCGCGGTGCTGCACCTGCTCTGCCACGGCCAAGGCGTCGGCAGCACCTTCGGCCTGTGCGTGGACGCCGATGAGGAGACCGCGGCCAGCGTGGTCCTCGATGCGGCGCAGCTCCGTCAGCTGCTTACGCCGCACGCCCGGACCTTGCGGCTGGTCGTGCTGTGCGCCTGCGACAGCGGCAACAGCGGGGCGCTGGGCAACCAGCTGGGGAGCGTCGCCCAGGCGCTGCACCGGGCGGGCATCGCCGCGGTGGTGGCGTCGCGCTATCCCTTGTCGAGCGCCGGCTCTCTCCGGCTCAGCGAAGCGCTCTATGAGACGCTGCTCGTGCAGCTCGATTCCCTGGAGAGCGCGCTCGTGCTGGCGCGCCAGCGGCTGGCCGAAGACGTCGCCCAGATGGACTGGGCGAGCCTGCAGATCTATGCCCGCGCCGCCGATGGCGATGATACGCGGCCGGTGGTGTTCCGGCCCTATCGCGGTCTGTTGGCTTTTCAGCCAGAGCATCAGCGCTTCCTGTTCGGCCGGGATACCGAGATTGCCGCGGTAATTGACGCCCTCGGCGCGCTCGCCAAGGCGGGAAAGCCGCGCTTGCTGATCGTCGCCGGCGCCTCTGGCACCGGTAAGTCTTCGCTGGTCCTTGCCGGGGTCGTCCCGCGCCTGCTGCAGGGCCCCAATGCCCATCGGCTGCTACGGCTGCGCCCGAGCGCCGTGCTCCATGACGGCGAAGCGGCGGGAGGGACCCCTGTGGACGCGCTGGCTGCGGCGCTGCCCTCAGCGGAGGATGCCCGCCCGCTGCTGGTGGTCGTCGACCAGTTTGAAGAAGTATTTACCCATCCGCGGGAAGACGGTGCGCACCAGGCGCTGGTGCAGCGGCTGTGGGCGCTGGCGCAGGATGCCGGCTCCCGGGTCAGCGTGATCGTCACTTTGCGCGTCGACTTCATCGGCCGCTGCGGGGAGCTTTTCATCGATGAGAGCGGCCGCCGCCTCGACAGCGTCGCCTACGATGAAGCGCAGCGGATTTTTATCGGGCAGCTCGATCGCGCCGCCCTGCGCACCGCCATCGAAGAGCCGGCGCGGCGGGTCGGCCTGCGGCTTTCGGAAGGGCTGACGGATGCGCTGCTCGATGCGGTGGGGGCAGAGCTGGGGGCGCTGCCGCTTTTGCAGGACACCCTGGACCTTCTGTGGCAGCGGCGCAAGGGCAACACCTTGACGCAGGCCGACTACGTCCAGCTGGGCGGGGTGCTCGGCGCGCTCAGCCGACGCGCCGACGCGCTCATCGACAGCCTCGATGCCGCGGACCAGAAGGTGGCCAGGCGGCTGCTTACCAAGGTCGCGCGCGCGCAGGACAACCAGACCGTAGGGAATACGCGGCTGCGAGTGGAGGTCGCCCGGCTGCGCCCACCGCAGCCCGCCGACGCGGCGCGCTTTGACCGCATGCTCGATCACCTGGTCGGCCAGCGGCTCCTGGTCACGGACGGGCGCGGCCAGCAGCAGCTGGTAGAGGTGGCGCATGAGGCGTTGCTCCGCCGCTGGGAGCGGCTACTGGGCTGGGTGCGCGCGGATCTCACGCGGCTCCTCGATCGCGAAAAGATCGATGTCTGGGTCGCGCAGCGCGCCGAGGTACAGAGCCTGCTCACCGATGCCCAGATTGCCTATGCCGAGGATGTCCTGTCCCGGGATCCGGAGGAGTTCCCGGAAGCCGCGCACCGCCTCCTGCAGGAGAGCAAGGCGCATCGACTGCGGCAGCGCTGGCTGTGGCGGTGCCTCTTTGGCGCCGTGATGCTGGCCGCAGTCCTGTCCGCGGGTCTGGGCCTTGCCGCCGCCCGCGCCCGCGATGTGGCGCAAAAAGCCGAGCAGCGCGCCAACACCGAGGCGCAGGAGCTGCACCAGCAGCTTTTGTCCAGCTACGTGGAAAAAGGCCGGCAAGAGCTGCTCCAGCATGAGCCCCTGCGGTCCGCGCTGTGGCTGCACAAGGCGTACAAAGAGCACTCTCAGGAGAAGATGGCCTCCTATCTGCTGACCGCGGCACTGCATCCGATCGACGCCTTGCGGCTCGATCTGCGCGGCCATGAAGACAGCGTCAACACCGTCCGCATCAGTGCGGACGGCCAGCGCATTCTTACGGCGAGCAAGGATGGCACCGCGCGGCTGTGGGATGCCCGCAGCGGGAGGGTCCTGGCCAAGCTGAGCGAGCATCGGGGTCCGCTGCTCGCCGCCGCCTTCAGCGCCGATGGCAGCTACGCCGTCACCGGGGGCGCGGACTTCAGCGCGCGGGTGTGGGATCTGCGCAGCGGCAGCGAGATCGCGGTCCTAGAACACGAGCGCGAGGTGGCGAGCGTCGAGTTCAGCCCGGACGGCCGCCGCATCCTGACCGCAACGTATCTTGGAGTCGCGCGAATCTGGGATGCCCACAGCGGACGCAAGCTCTTCGAGCTGACCGAATCGACGGCTGCCCCAAAGGATAAGGACAAAGACGAGGACAAGGACAAGGACGAGGTGCTGAGCGCACGCTACTCCATGGACGGGCAGCGGATCCTGACGGCGAACGCCCAAGGAGTCGCGCACGTGTTTGACAGCCGCCGCGGGCGACGGCTCGGCACTCTCAATACCGGTACCGCGGACGGACTTCTGGGCGCAGCTTTTGGCCCCGACGGCCGGCGCATCGTCGTGTGCGGCGAACAGGGCGATTGCCAGCTGTGGGACGCCGAGCACATGACCCGGCTGGCAGTGTTGCGCGGTCACTTCGAGCGGCCTTCCAGCGTGGTCATAAGCCCCGATGGGCAGCGCGTCGTCGTCGCCAACGAGAGCGGCGCGGCGCAGGTGTGGAACGCGCACAGCGGGGACTCGGTCGGGATGCTGCAAGGCCAGCACAAGGCACTCACCAGCGTGGTCTACAGCCCCGACGGGCGGCTCATCGCCACGGCGAGCAGAGACGGCTCCGCGTGGCTGTGGCGGGCTGACAACCTGCATCTGCTGACCGAGCTCAAGGCCCACCCGGCGGGGCTCTTGGCCCTTTGCTTCGGTCCCGACAGCAAGCTGCTTCTGGCCGCGAGCGAAGACGGCACCACCAAGGGGTGGCGGATCGGCAGCGGGCTGGTTGTAGCCGAGCTCGATCTCCCCCCGCGCGCCAGCGCCGCGTTCAGCGCCGACAGCCGCCACGTCACCATCACGTCCGCGGATGGCAGCCGGCAGGCCTTCAGCGCCGACGATGCCAGCCCAGTGCAGCTTCCGCCGTCGCCGGCGCCCAAGGCGGCGGAGTCGACCCGGCCAACCCCGTGGGAACATGGCCAGGCGAGCCAGCTGAGTCCTGACGGCGCGCGCGCCCTCACGATCGTGCGCAGCACCGGCAAGCGCATGTATATAGAGCTCTGGGACACGGCGGGCGGGCAGCTGGTCAAGAGCATGGAGCCCACGGGCTATGACCGGCGGCGTCCTTCTGGGGATCCGGTGATTCGGTCGGTCGCCTTCAGCCCGGACGGGCGATCTTTTTTGGCGGCAGGCTCCGGCAACGCGGTCGATCTGTGGGACGCCCGAGATGGCCACAAGCTGACGAGCCTAGGGAATCATCCCGATGGCGTCGCCAGCGCCGTGTTCAGCCCGGACGGCCAGCTCGTGCTGACGACCAGCAGCGATGGCGTCGCCCGGCTGTGGCGCGCCCACGGCGAGCTGCTCACGCAGATGCAGGGCTCCGCGGCCGGGCTTGCGAGCGGCGCGTTCAGTCAAGACGGTCTGCGCATCCTCACGGCGGGGTTTGACGGCACGGCCCGCATCTGGGAGACTAGAAATGGGCGTCTGCTGCAAGAGCTTCAGGGCCATACCGGCATCGTGCGCAGCGCGGTGTTCAGCGCAGACGGCCGCCGCATCCTGACCACGAGCGATGACCGCACCGCGCGCATCTGGGACACGCACCCTGAGCAGCGCCCGGCCGCCGATCTCGAGCAGCTGCTCCGCTGCCGCCTGTCGATTCAGATGCATGATCAGCTGATCGTCCCGCAGATCCCGGATACAGAGTCCTGCCAGAGCGCCGCCCCTTCACCACGGCCCTGAAAGCACGCCCTGGCGCTGGCAGTTCTCACGGCGGATTTTTGCAGCATCGTCTATACTTTGGCACTTTCAGGTCCAATCTTTAAGGAGCGTGGCGGTCCGATGGCGAGAAAAAAAGCGGCGCTGGTTCTAGGGGCTTCCGGGTCGGTGGGTCAAGCCTTGGTCAAGGTGCTGGCCACAAGTGGTTGGTTCGAGCCGATCGTGACTCTAGGCCGAAAGTCTGTCGCCGAAAATATCGCGGCAACGCGGGAGGCCGGCTGCAGCTTGCGCGAAGTCATCGTCTCACCCATGGATGCAGGGAACGTGGAGCGGGCCGGCAAGGATGCGGCCATGGCGCTGCCGGAAGAGGTCGTGGGCTTCAGCGTCCTCGGGGTTGGGGCTGGGACCGCCAAGCTGACGATCGAGGAGCATCGGGCCGTGGATGTGGTCCTAAATGAAGCGTTTGCTCGCGGGCTAAAGGAGTCCGGGAAGGTCAAGCATCTGGCCTTTATGACAGCCGCCGGGGCCAACCCGAACGCCAAGACAACCGGCTCCGGCGCCGCTGGGGCGGGACGCTACAACCGCGTGAAAGGGGAAGCCGAAGAAGCCGTGAAAAAGAGCGGCCCCGAGGTGATCAGCGTGATTCGCCCAGCCATGATCATCGGGTCGCAGCACACCCCGTGGATTTTGGAAAAGACGTTGCCGCTGTTTACGTTCCTCACGCCAGGGCGGTTTAAGTCGATCCGTGCTGAGCAGATTGCTCAGGCCATGGCAGTCCTGGGCAAGGAGCCTCCGCAGTCGAGCCAAGTGTACCACTACCCCGAGATGATGGCGCTGATTCAGGGGGGCTCGTTTCCATCGGGCCGATAGGATGCATCGGAACACGCCCGAGCGGGCGCCGTTGCTACGGCCCGGCCACCGTCGGGCTTGTGCGCCATCGCAAAGCCGCGCCTGCGTGGGCGGGCCAAGTGGACTGGGCAGCAGCAGCAGCAGGGTGTTTGGCTAGGTGATCCGCACCAGCTGCCTCGCGGATTACTTGATAAAGGCAGTGCCGGCAGCATACGCGGCGGGGCCTTTCGCGACCGCTGTGCTTGAGCGCTCGAGGTGCTCTCGCATCAGCCCGCGCTGGATCTTACCGCTGCTCGTCTTGGGTAGTGTCTGGGGCGGCGCGGCGACGACCCTGTCCGGCTGCAGTCCGGTCTCCCAGAGGATTGCCTCTGCAACCGCTTTTGACATCTGCCGCAGCAGCTGCGGATCCTTTTCGGCTGTCTCGAAGACCAAGATCATCTCCTCCGAGCCGAGCTCCGAGCTCTGCACGCCCAGTGCCGCGACGCACCCTGCACGCACTCCCGCCACGCGCTCCGCCGCGCGCTCGATCACGTAGGGGTGGTAGTTCGCGCCTGCCTTGATGATGAGATCCTTGCGGCGACCACAGATAAACAACTCGCTCCCCATCAGGTAGCCCAGATCGCCGGTCCGTAGCCATCCATCCTCCAGGACGGCCTGCGTCTCATCAGGCTCGTTGTAATAGCCGCTGAATAAGGAAGGCCCGCGGAGAAGGATCTCTCCCTCCTCGCGTTCGCCGACAACCTTGCCTTGCTCATCGACGATGCGGACCTCATGCCCGGCGAAGATGGGCCCGACACCGACCACCTCCATGGCGTCGCTTGCGCCGGCCGGTGATGGGACGGCCCGGCGCGCGGCGGCGAGAGCCTGGCGCGAAATGATATCTACGACGATCGGCTTTTTGCGGCAGCGAACCGATGCGCCTACCGTCATCTCGGCCATGCCGTAGGATGGAATCGTGGATTCCAACTTGAAGCCGCAGGGCCCAAAGCGCTCCGCAAACTGCCGCATCGTGTCGGCATGGACAAACTCCGCGGCGTTATAGGCCAGATGCCACGACGAGAGATCCAGCCCTTCAAGCTCCGCATCGCGAATCCGCTTCACGCAGAGCTGATAGGCGAAGTTGGGGGCAAAGGATGCTGTCCCGCGGAAGTAGTGAATCGCCCACAACCAGCGCGCCGGCTTGAGCAAGAAGCTGATAGGCGGCAAAAGGACGACCGGC
>CALFML010000200.1 GCA_937879845.1 uncultured Myxococcales bacterium | reverse complement strand
TGCGCTCGATCCGACGCGCCGAGCGGGCGCGCGCCGACGATGACTAGAAGCCGACCACCGGGTGAGGTCGGTACGGTGCCTGCAGCTGCTGCAACTCTGCGTCGGACAACTGGATCGTCAATGCCGTAACGGCATCGTCGAGCTGGCTCGACCGTGAAACGCCGATGATCGGCGCGGTGATGCCGGGCTGCGTCAGCACCCAGGCCAGCGCGATCTGCGCACGCGGTAGCCCACGGGCCTCCGAAACCGCGGCCAGTGCCGCGGCGATCTCGCGATCGTTGTACGGAGAAGACGACTCGCCCGGCCCCGTCGCGTCATAGCGCCCACACGCGGCGCTCAAGCTGAGCCAGACACCCATTGCCAACAGCGCGAACATTCGATTCCGGACTCTCATGGGAGTACTCCTTTCCGGCAAACGTCCACCGCAAGGCACGGGGCGTCACCGACTCCACACGGCCCAAACGCGTCGCCCCATCGCGCCTCGACGAAAAAAATATGGGACCGAAAAATCGGCTCGGCAATTCCTGATTTCGGTCCAGCTTGAGGGGATCAGCGCGGGCGCAGGCGCCGCTGCAGCTCGCGGTACATGACGGGCAGGACGATCAGCGTCAGCAGCGCCGCGGACAGCGTGCCACCGACGATGACCACGGCAATGGGACGCTGCGTCTCGGCGCCGATGGCTTTGGACAGGGCGGCGGGCACCAGGCCCAGCGCCGCCAGCGCCGCGGTCATCAAGACGGCGCGCAGCCGGCTTCTGGTGCCGGCCAGAATCGCGTCATCCAGCGACTTGCCGGCCTGGCGCTGTTCTTCGATCGCCGAGATCACCAGCACGCCGTTTAACGCCGCCTGCCCGACGAGCGCGATGAAGCCGACGGCCGCGGCGATGGACACCGGCATGTCGAAGGCCCACAAGCCCAGCGAGCCGCCGACCAGCGCGAAAGGCACGTTGAACAAGACGAGCAGCGCCAGCGCCATCGAGCGAAAGGCGTTGAAGAGCAGAAACAGCGTCACCACCAAGGCCACCGGCACCACGACCTTGAGGCGGTTCATCGAGCGCTCTTTCGATTCGAACTCGCCGCTCCACTCCATGCTCATGCCCGGCTTGAGCCCCACCTTGCGCGCCACCGCGGCCTGCCCGTCGCGCACGAAGGTGCCCAGGTCGCGTCCGCGCACGTTCATGCGGATGCCGATGTAGCGCCGGCCGTTTTCGCGGTTCAGCGTGGCGCGGCCGTAGCCGAGCCGGATGTCGCACAGCGCGCTGAGCGGCACCAGCGCCCCCGAGCGCGTGGGTATGCGCAGCGAGGCGATCCGCTCCAGGCTGTCGCGGGCGCTGTCGGGAAAGCGCAGGACGACATCGAACGACTTCTCTCCCTCCCAGAAATTGCCCACCGCCAGACCGGCGAGCGCGGTCGAGATGAAGTGCTGCACGTCCTCCATGCTCAGCCCGAAGCGCCCGAGCAGCTCGCGCCGCGGCTTGAGCTGGAGCTGCGGCGCCTCGGCACTCTTGACGATTCCCAGGTCGGCGACGCCGGGGACCGTAGACAGGACGCGCTTGGTCGCCTCGGCGACTTGCTGCAGCTCGCCGAGGTCGTTGTAATAAATCTTGAGCGCGATCTGGCCGAACTGGCCGTAGATGTTCTCGTTGACGTTGTCGCGGATGGGCTGGGAGAAGTTGACCTCGAGCCCCGGAATCTGGCCGATGCGGTCCTTCATTTTCTCAATCAGCGAACCGAGCGTCGGCGTCGATTCGGGCCAGCTCTCCATCGGCTTGAGCTTGACGAAAAACTCCAAGTTGCTCGGCAGCGATGCGTCGGTGCCGTCCTCGGGGCGACCGAGCTGGCTGGAGAGCAGCTCGACCTGCGGGAACTCGCTGATCATGCCGGTGAGCCGCGGCACCATGCGCCGCCCCTCGTTGAGCGAGGCGTTGGCCGGCAGCGTGAAAGTCAGGTACAGCGCGCCTTCGTTGAGCTCCGGCAGGAACTCGCTGCCGCGGCCGGCCAGCACGTAGGCAGCGCCGAGCAGCCACAGGATGGCGCCGAAGATCACGGCCTGCGGCCGGCTCAGCGCGGCGCGCAGAGTCGGCACATAAAGGGCCATCGCCACCCGCTGCACCGGCGACTCGCGGTGCGTGACCCCGCGCCGATAAGCGAGCGCCGCCAGCACCGGCACGAGCGTGATCGAGAAGATCAGGCTGCCGAGCAGCGCGGCGACGACCGTATGCGCCATCGGCGCGAAGATGCGGCCCTCGACCCGCTGCAGCAGGAAGATTGGCAGATAGGCCGCGATGATGATGAGCAGCGCGAACACGGTGGGGCGGACCACCGCGGACACGGCGCGGCGGACGCTGGCCGCCGGGCTCTGGGGCGCGGTGCCGGAGTCGCCTGGGTGGGCGCCGCTCATCGTGCTGATTATGTGCTCGATGATGACGACGGCCCCGTCGACGATGATGCCGAAGTCGACCGCTCCCATGGAGAGCAGGTTCGCCGACATGCCGCGCCAGCTAAGATAGATGAACGCCGCGCACAGCGACAGCGGGATCACCGCTGAGACAATCAGCGCCGCCCGTATGTCGAGCAAGAACACGAACAGCACCAGCATGACCAGGCAGGCGCCCTCGATGAGGTTGCGGAAGACGGTCTTGAGGGTCTTTTGCACAAGCTCGGTGCGATCGTAAAACGGCTCGATGCTGATCGTCGCGGGCAGGATGCGCTGGTTGATGTCGTGCACCTTTTCGCGGACGCGCTCAAGGACGCGGGAGGGATTCTCCCCGCGGCGCATGAGGACGATTCCCTCTACGGCATCGAAGTCAAGACCGCGGCTGTAGATTCCCTGGCGCGGCGTCCATCCCTCATGGACCGAGGCGACATCCGAGACGTAAATCGGCGTCCCGCCGCGTGTCGCCACCGCGACTTTGCCGATATCGGCCAGGGTGGCGAACAGTCCCTCGCTACGGATGACCAGCTGCTCCGCCCCACGCTCCAGCACTCCGCCTGAGGCGTTGAGCGAGCCGTCGCGCAGCGCCCCCTCCAGGTCGCGGAGCGTCAGACCTTTGGCCGCCAGCTGCACTGGGTTTGGGCGGACGTGGACCTCACGCACCAGGCCCCCGTAGCTCACCACGTCGGCGACGCCATCGACCTGCAGCAGCCGCGGCCGGACGACGAAGTCCTGCAGGGTGCGCAGCATCATCGGATCGGAAGGCGGGTTGGCATCGCCTCCGCCCGGCGCCGCGCCGCCGATGCGCAGCGAGTAGCGGTACACCTCGCCGATCGGGGTCGATAGGGAGCCGAGCTGCGGGGTGACGCCCGCCGGCAGCTCCGCCAAGCGCAGCCGCTCCATGGTCTGCGAGCGGGCGAACAGGACGTCGATCCCATCGTGAAAGGTG
>CALFML010000199.1 GCA_937879845.1 uncultured Myxococcales bacterium | reverse complement strand
GCTGCGTCTTGCGCATGACGCGCTGGACCACCGCCGGCTCGCCGGAGTATAGCGGGTTGCCGGCGGCGGTCTCGGTGTGCTCCAGCAGGTGCAGATAGACCGGGACGCGCCCCGTTCCGGTCATGGCCAGGGTCAGCGGGACGGAGGTCGCGTTGCGCGGGACATCGACAAGCGTGCCTTCACGCAGCACCAGGGTCAGCTGCATGATACTCAGCACGCCGCTGGCCAGGAGCTCCTCATTCCAGCGCAGGCGCGCCACCCCGAACTCGGGCAGTCCGTAAAGGGCGCTGCGCACGTGCGCTTCATTGCTCAGCGACTGCTCGCTGGCCAGAAGGTGCTCGGGCAGGAGCGACTGCCCGAGGTACCAGCGGACCCGCGCCAGCCTGTTTTGCTCCTTCATCGTGCGCGCTCCTTCATCATTCCCATTCGCTCCTTCGGACTCCGCTGCCCGCTGACCTGCTGGCTCTTACCTGGCGGCTGCTTAGTAGTTCGGCAGCCCGAAGCCCTTGACCAGCTTGTTGGTCACCGAGGTCTGCATCTTGATCTGCTGCGTATCCTGGGCGATGCACGGCGCGACCTTGATCGTGAAGGCGTAGTTGCGCTGGCCGGGCACTCCGTCCTCGGACGGCTTGTGCTCGACGGTCAGCTGGAAGACCTGACCATCCTTGGCGAGCAGGCCGTTGATCGGGCGGAACGACGACGACTTGTCGGGACCGAAGGCGCCCTCGACCTTGGCCGGCTTGGTGCCGATCGGATCGAAGCCCTTCAGAGACGAGAAGCAGTCGAAGTAGTCGTTATTGACCGGATCGTACTCGTAGATCACAAACGACAGCTGGATGATGATCTTGGCCAGCGCCTGCATGCGCAGCATGCTGACAAGCTGCATGTTGGCGGCCGAGACGCGGCCCTCGAACTCGATGATGTCGGTCGGCGCGGTGTTCCACTTGGCCTTGCTGAGGACGACCGCCACGGGCTTGGTGAAGATGTTACTGAACTCGCTGCCGCTGGTGCCGCCGGCGCCGGCGTTGGAGAACTTGATCCCGCTGCGCCCGGTCGGCTCGGCGACCTTGAGGTCGGGAGCCAGCACGGAGTCACCGATGACAAGTCCGTTTATATAGCCGAACGTGTGGTGCTCATCCTGGCGAAAGTTGAAGCCCTGCTCCACACTGCATTCTTTTTCAAAATCAAAACCCATGAGTAATGCCTCCTAATTTTTAGTCGCCCCGGCTTAGCCGAGGCGGGACTCCAGACGCAGCTCCACATCCATGCCTTCGAACTGCACATGGGGGAGAACGGAAATCGTGCTCTTGTACCAGCCGATCTGGCCGGGCTTGGGCTCCACCTGGATCTCGCCGGCGCGGAAGGGGAAGCGCCGCAGCGTCAGATCGTTGGGGTTCACCGCCGTCGTGATGTAGCCGTTGAGCCAGTTGGACAGCGTGTCCTTGATGTAGGTGACGTCGGCGATGCTGCCGATGTTGTCGCGCATGATGCTCTTGACGTAGTGGGCGATGCGCGAGATGGAGAACGTGTAGGAGAGGTTGCAGACGAGCTGCGCGTTCTCTGCATCTTTGGGATCTTTGAGCTTGCGCGGCAGCTTGACTGATTGAACCGAAAAGAACGTCGCGTCCGCAGTGGACTTGCGATAAACGAGCGGTGTAAATCCGCACTTTGCGAACTCAAACTCACGATAATCCGGAATCGTAATCTCGACGGGAACTTTCATCTCTTCCTGGCCGCGGATGTTGTATGTATCCACGGGCAGTCCGGTGATGATGCCGCCTCCCTTGGGTCCGCGGATGTACTGGCACCAGCCGCTCTGCGCAAACGATCGTGCGCAGTTGCGGGCGAACAGCCAGGCCGCGTTGCCCCACAGGTACTTGGTGGAATCCCCGTTTGCTTCCTCCTTGAAGTTCATGTTGGGAACAGGGTTGCTTTCGGGATGCCAAGGCTTG
>CALFML010000198.1 GCA_937879845.1 uncultured Myxococcales bacterium | reverse complement strand
GGCAAGTCAGGGTATTGACTCCGCAAACCCGCTCAGCGAGCCCGCGCTGTCACCCGGCGAATCGATTCGGAGCCGTGACGGTCGTATGCCTTCGCAAGCTCCGGCCGCCGAATCCATTCGGAGCTGCCAGACTCGCTCTGGCCGATGAAGCCGCGGCCATGCGAAGCCATCCTCCGTGACGTCTTGGTCCAGAGCTGCCCCCCCGCTGCAGCCGGGTGCAGAGGTGCCTGCGAATAACTGACCGCGAACGCTTCTTTAGATTGGCTCGCTACTTGCTGTTTTGCACAGATGAAAGACAGTTCACCTCGGACATTGCAGGACTGGCGGTCACTTACACAAGCGCAGTCAGGGCTGTCCGATGGGCGCTCAACCGCGAGGCGCGGATATGAGCCCCAGCCAGCAACAAGGGAGTCTTCATGCGTTGTCATCTGTCCCGCTTTGGTTCACATTCGTCGTCATCCTCATCTGTGTCGTCGGCTGGCCGCTTCCTGTATAGCGGGCTGCTGATGCTGGCGCTGGGCGCCGCCGGCTGCGCCGGACAGCTCAAGGGAGCGATGGTCGAGCACGCCCACTCCACGCGCAGCGTCGCCGATACGATCAAAAAGGCGCTGGAGAGCATCAAGTGCGACGCCGCCGCGCCGGCCTGTGCCACCGCGGTGACGGTCATCGAGGATCAGGTCAAGGCACTGCAGGACGGAGCGGGCAAGCTGGAAGCCAGCGGTCGCCAATAGGAGCCTACCCATGGAATGGCGCAACCTGCTCGGCGAGATCCTTCAGTCCGCATCGCCCATCGTGGATCACATGGCGCTGCGGCAGCTGACGGTAAAAGATGCCTTCGACCATCCCGACATCAAGGACCTGCGGCAGCGCCTCCTATCGGTGCTGACCGAGAAGCACAACATTTCGGAGCTGCTCAAGGCCGGGCAAGAGCTGCGGCGTCAGCACCAGACGCTGCTCGCCAAACGCGACCTGAGCATCACCGAGCTAGGCCAGCTCGGCGCGCTCTCCGGAACCGCGTACGTCTTGACCGCCGACGCGCTGGCGCAAGCGTCCACGCCCTCGGCGATCTTTCAGTACACCATCAGCGAGGTCGTTCCCTGGCTGAAAAAGGCCGCCAACGTCGCACTCATCGCCGCCAACGTCGCCACCGGCGGCGCCGCCGGACAGCTGCTCTCCGGCCTGCACTTTGGAATCGATACGCAGAAGGAAGATCTCATGCCGGCTCAGACCCTCTCGCCTTACGGGCAGATGCTCGCCAAACTGATTGATACGACCCGGACCCTGAGCCGCCTTATGGAGCGCGAGGATCTGCTCGAGCGCACCACCCCGGCGGCCTCCGGCGCCCAACCCGCGCCCGGCCTCCTGCCCGCATGTCACGACAGCGAGGATCCTCCCATCGAGGCCACCGACTACTCCCTGCATGTAAGCGATGCACAGGTGCGCGAGCCCGAAGCGATCATCCTGTCGTTTGATCCCATCCCGCCTGGCAAGCTGGGAGCTGAGATCGTCCGCGTCGCGCAGGAGGAGCTGGCCCGCCCGGTCCTAGAGGAGTATGTAAACGGCAATCCCGCCAACTTCGACAAGGGCGGCCACATCAAGAAGTACTTCGTGGAAGGCCCGCGCTGGAAAGCGGAGACCTGGGAGTCGTATAAGGCCAAGCACGGCAGCGGCGCCGCCTGGTGCGCGGCCTTCGCCAGCTTCTGTTGGCGCACCGCCCATCGGGCGCTCGGGGCTGAGCTGCCGCTGCCGCTCAACGCCCAGTGCAGCGAGCTATGGGCGCAGGCCCATACGGCCGGCCGCTTCATCCCGCGTGAGGGGCAGCCCGCGCCCGGCGACATCGTGTTCCTGGGCAGCGGACCGACTCCAGGCCACGTCGGTCTGGTCGAGCGCAAAGGCGAGGACGGAATCATCCACATCATCGAAGGCAATGCCGGGGAAAAGACCGATCAGCTGTGCCGCTCGCGGCTGATTCCCGGCAAGCCGCGCTACGCCAAGCTTCTAGGCTTCGCCGCTGTGGATGCCCCCGCACCCGCGCCATCGCAATTCCAGGCGGGTTGATTGGCCGCGCGTGATCCTACCAAGGAGAACATGACCCCATGATCGACAGCGGCTCCGCCATAGGGCCCTACAAGGTCGTTAAGAAGCTCGGAGAGGGCGGCATGGGAGCCGTCTTCCAAGCCGTCAATGAGGCGATCGAACGCCAGGTCGCCATCAAGGTCCTGCATCCAGAGTTTGCCAAGGTACCGGAGTTTACGACGCGCTTTTTCAACGAAGCCCGCGCCGTAAACCGCATCGATCACCCCGGCGTCGTACAGATCGGCGACTTCGGTCAGCTCCCCGATGGCACGGCGTACATCGTGATGGAGTTTCTCAAGGGCGAATCCATGGCCGATAAGCTTGAGGCGACCGGCGGACCGCTGGCGCTGTCGGCGGCGCTCAACTACGGCGCCCAGCTGGCGGAGACGCTCAGCATCGCCCACGCCAAAGGGATCGTCCATCGCGATATCAAACCGGACAACGTCATGCTCGTCCGCGACGCCAGCGCGCCGGGTGGAGAGCGGACCAAGCTGCTGGATTTCGGAATTGCCAAGCTCACCAGCGAAGCCAACGCAGCCGGAGTCAAGACCCGCACCTCGGCGGTCATGGGAACCCCGCACTTCATGTCGCCGGAGCAGTGCAAGGGCGGCAAAAACGTCGATGAGAAGTCGGATGTGTACGCATTCGGCGTGCTGCTGTTCGTCATGCTCACCGGCCGCTATCCCTTTGACGGGGACGGCGTCGGCGACATCATGGGCAAGCATATGTTCGAACCGCCTCCGACGGTAAAGAGCGTCGCTCCCGAGGTGCCGGAGGTGGTGTCGCAGCTCGTGGGGCGTCTGCTCGCAAAGAGCAAGGACGACCGGCCGCGGATGGATGAGGTGCAGCGGACGCTCGAGGGCATGAGCAAGAATATCCCGGTTCCGGATCGTGTGATTCAACCGAAAGAGAGCACCCAGGCGGCAGCGGAGCGCCCGAGCAGCCTGGGGCTGCCGACGATTGCTCCGTCCTCGCCCGTACGCCGCGGTCGCTTGGCGCTGATGGCTGTCGCCAGCTTCCTGCTGCTAGTCACGTTGGCTGCGGTGCTGTTCCTCTTGCACGGGCAAAAGCCCGGACCCGCGACCGCGGAGTCAGGCGCTCCTTCATCTCCGCGCACCGTCCGCTGGCGAGTCGAGAGCACTCCGGCAGGAGCCGAGATCATCCGCAGCGGCGATGGTACCGTGCTTGGTAAGACGCCGTGGGAGACGGAGCGCGAGGCAGCGCTCGGGCAGCTGGCGCTCAAGCTGCGGCTTCTGGGGTATGCCGAACGGGAGGTGAGCCTGGATCTGGCGGCGGACAGCGCCCGCAGCGAGATCCTGGTGGCAACCGGAAGCCCGCCGGCCACCGCCGCGGCTGCGGAGCCCGCCGAGCCAGCCGGCAAGAAGGGCCACAAAAAGAGAAAGGGAGAGCCGGCCGGCGAAGCGAATCAGGGGAGCCGGCGGTTCGAAGAAGAGTAGGACTCGGGACGCGCCTGCGCGCTCACAGAGCCACGTACACAGGGGGATGAGTATGTCGGAGGGCGGCGATCCCAAGTCCGATGCTTCGGCGCTCGGCGCGGAAGCGGATAGCGCGAATAACGCAGAGACGCACAAGTCGGCCCCGGCGCCTGCCGATGCCCCTACCGAGCGGCTCGGAGTCCCAAAGAGCGAGGGTATGCTCGACGGGGAGCTGCCGATCGGCGGCATCTTGGCCGACCGCTACCAGGTGCTGGAGCGGCTGTCGGCCGGCGGCATGGGCGTGGTCTACAAGGCGCGCCACATGGCCCTCGACGATCTGGTGGCGCTGAAGCTTCTGCTCAAGCCGCAGAAGGAAGAGGATCAGCGGCGCTTTCTCCTCGAGGCGCGCGTCGCCACCAAGATCAAGCACCCGAACACCGTCTACATCTCCGACTTCGGCGTCATGCCCGACGGACGCTCCTATCTGGCGATGGAGTTTCTGCAGGGACAGACGCTGGCGCAGGCGATCAAGCGGCTGCAGGAGACGCCGACCGCCAATACGTCGAGCGCTCCGACGGCGCCCAGCACCGGCGCGGTTCCCACGGGCGGCGCGCAAGGGGCGGCGGCGATGACGGCGACGACGACGGGCATGGAGCCGGTGCGCGTCTGCCGCATCGGCATCCAGATCGCCCGCGGCCTGCAGGCGGTGCACGACAAGGGCATTATTCACCGCGATCTAAAGCCCGAGAACATCTTCCTCCTCGATCAGGAGGGTCCCGACGGCAGCCGCGACTTCGTGAAGATCGTCGACTTCGGCATCGCCAAGGTGACGCACGTCGGCGCCGGCGACAAGACCGGCCCGCAGATGGCGAAGCTCTCGCGCGAGCAAGTGATGAACGCGGCGCAGGCGGCCGGCGGCGCGGCCCACGAGGTGAACGCCACCCTGCCCGGCTCGGTCATGGGCACGCCGGCCTATATGTCGCCCGAGGCCATCGACGGCAAGCACATCGACTTTCGCGCCGATCAGTACTCGCTGGGCTGCGTGCTCTACGAGATGCTGACGGGCCACACGCCGTTCCGCTCGCGCAGCACCGCCGGCATGCTGATGAAGCACCTGGCCGATCCGGTGCCGCCGCTGGCCCAGGCGACGAACGCCCTGGCCGTTCCACCGTCGCTGGAAGCGCTGGTGGTGCGCATGCTGAACAAGCAGCCGGCGGCGCGCTTCGATTCGATGCGCGAGATCGAGCAGGCGCTTTCCCGCGAGCTCGATCTGATGCTGGTGGCGCGCGGCGAAAAGGTGGTGCTGCCGTCGGCGCTGGCCGGCACGATCAGCGGCAAGGGCCTGGGCGCGGCGCTGATTTTGGGCAAGCGGCGCGTGCCGCTATTGGCGCTTCTGCCGGTGGCGCTGGTGCTTCTGGCGGCGGGCGGACTTTTGACCTACCGCCTGGCCCTGCGTGAGACCAAGCCCAAGCTCAAAGCGGGCGAGCTGGCGTCGCTGCGCCAGCAGGCGATCGACACGCTGAAGAAAGATCTCGACGACAAGAGCAGTCCGCCGCCGCTGCGCCTGGGCGCGGGAGAGCCGAACCCGTTCCGCGGCGGCACGACGCTGCGCTACCGCCTGAACGCTCCCTCGCACGTGCGCCTCACGATGTTCGACGCGCAGGGCCGGCAGGTCGCCTCGGTCGTGGACGACGATCGCGCCGCCGGCGAGCACACGATCTCCATGGACGCTTCGCACCTCGCGCCCGGCCTCTATCTCTACCGTCTCGAGACGCAGGGCGGCACGTACAGCGCTCGCGCCATTCTTCTCAAGTGACCGCCCGGCGCGAGCGCGCCGGCGGAATCGGAGCACGATGAGCACCACAGAT
>CALFML010000197.1 GCA_937879845.1 uncultured Myxococcales bacterium | reverse complement strand
GGAGCTGGAGGTTCGCGAGCGGCGGCGCAGCGCTGGGCACAGATCGTTCACTGCAGGAGCCCAGCAGGACAAGGACCAGAACCATAAGGCGATGCGGCGGAAGTCGCTGGGCGGCCGCTTCGCGCCGCGGTGCGGTACAGAGCACAGCGGGCAGAAACGCGGCGAACGTCATGGCCGCACTCCCAGGTCTTGCCACAGGCGCTCGTAGGAAGCTGAGGTCGCGGCGGCGCTGTCCGCGGGGCGCAGCGCCTGGCCATAGCCGTGCAGCAGCGCTTCGAGCTGCTCGGGAGACGCGGCGAACAGCGGCCACTGCGAGGCATACGCCGCCAGCGCGGCGGTGCGGCGGGCGCGATACGCCGACACCTCGCGCAGCTGCGGCTGGAGGCGGGGCGGCAGACCGGGACGCTGGCCGCTGCGGTCGGCGCGCAGCGCGGCGCGCGCGATCATGTGGCTACCGAGGAACCGGACCCCCGGCGGCAGCGAGCGCAAAAGCGGCAGCCGGCGGTACAAGTCGCGGTAGGCGCGCAGCTCGCGCCGCGGCTCGGCGCGCTCGGTGCCGGCAAGACCGGGCGGCAGTCCGGTCTCCAGCGCCGCCAGCCGCCGCCCGAGCGCATAGGGCGCCAAGCTGTACGGCTGGTCTTCGTAGTAGGCCAGGGACAGCTTCAGCTTGTAGGCCACCGCCCGCGCCGCCTCATGGACGATGCGGTGATCGATATGTCCGCCGACCGCCAGCGGCGCATAGAGCGCGGCGGGGGCGGCGACGTGCCAGAGCAGCCGTTCCACCACCTCGCTGGTCATGCCCAGGTGGGCCGGACCAAAGGCGGCAAAGACGTCCAGGCGACCGCGGACTTCCGGCCGGTCGATCGCATCAAACAGGCTCAGACACAAGTAGCGGCAGCCGAGGATCGCCGCGGCGCGCTCGTCCTCCGCCCGGCGGGCCTCGGCGTCGCGGCCGCTGAGAAAGACCGTGACCAGGGTGACCGCGCGCCCCGCCGCCACGTCGCTGCATACGTGCCCCGCGCACGACAGGGCGACATCGTCGGCGTGCGGCGCCAGGTAATAGAGGCTGGGCGCGCTATGTTCCGCAGGCGTCATGACGTTGGCTCCGGCACCTGCGGCTCTCCGGCTTGGGCCGGGCAGGTCGCCACCGCCCGGGTTTTAGCGCAACTAGCCGCCGCCTGTCACGAGACGACGGGGCCGCCGGCGTATACTCATGCCATGGCACTGTGGTCGCGGCTGCGCTCCTTGCTGGGTCTTGGTGGCGGCGAATCGGCGCCCGCCGACGACGCTGACCCAGCCGGCCCAGCCGCGAGCCCCAAGCCGCCATCCGCCGAAGCGCCGCCGCCGGACCGCGCCGACTCCGACCCGCAAGACCAAGCCGCTGAAGATGAACCGGAGGCACCAGCGGGCGCCCTCCCCGGAGTCATCGACGACTGGACTGCCGCGACCGCCACCGGACTTATCACGCTCGCCGATGGCGCTGAGCTTTGCTTCGGCCGCGAGTCCTGCCGCCAGTTCACCCCGCTCATCGGCCTGCGCATCGAGGTCCTCTCCATCGGCCTGCCGCCGCCTGCCGCCGCTGCCGCGCCGCGCCCCTCCGGACCCGCCTTGTGGGCAACCCGCTTGCGCCTTGCCCCGGGCAGCGAGTCCGAGTACGCCGCGCGCCTGCGCATAAGCCAGGTCGAGCGCGCCGTGCGCGGACAGGTCGAGCGCGTGATCAACCTCTCACCGGACGCCGCCGCTTCCCCCGCCAGCGCCCCGCCGTGGGCGCGTAACAAGGCGGGCAAGCTACCCGCCGGCCCGGCGCGGCCGCAGGACGCCTTTTTCGCCCTCACCGTCGTGCTCGCCCGCGAGCTGCCGCACGAGCCCGCAGCGCTGGCGGCGCTGCTGCGCAGCCCCGTGTGGCCGCGGCCCGCCGTGCGCATCATTCCGCTTTCGCGCAAAGGCCAACCGGAGGCCGGGTTCTCCGCCGAGCTCACCTCCGGCAGCCAGCGCGCCTTCCTGCTCTACCGGCCCCTGCCCTATGCGTCGGCCGACACCCCGCCGCAGGGCGTCGGCCACGTCGGCCTTTTCGTCGGCGGCCCGCACAGCCCCCGCGCCCTGACCCAGCTGCCCAAGGGCGTCGCGACCACGCCGCTGCCGCTGTCTGCAAACGGCGAACCCCGCCTCATCGCCGCCTTGGCGCGCTCGCTGTTGCAAGGCGAGTCCGACGCCCTGGGCCTGGTCGTAAACCGCGCCGGCAAGGCGTGGAAGCCGCGCGAGATTGCCCTGAGCCAGCTCGGCGACCCGGACGAAGAAAGCGCCGCGGCCGGCGCGGCGCCGCTTGTGCCCTTTATGCTCTTTATCGACTGGAACCTCGGCGAGCGAGACGGCGCCCGCTGCCAGAAGAGCAGCGGCATGGAAGCCCTGGGCCTGCCCGATGTCGCGGTGTTTTTCACCGCCGACGCCGATCAGGATCGGGCCCGCGACGCCCTCTGGTTCGCCTGCCACGAGCTCGCTGCCGAGCGCCTGCCGCCCGAAGCGCAGACCCTCAGCGTGCCGCGGCGCCTGCAGCTCCTGCCCGGCTCCCGCCTCAGCTCCGAATCGGCCGCCGACGTAGCCGTCTACCGCATCAAGCAGCGCGATGCGCTGTGGCTAGAGCTGGAGCTCCACCAAGACGCCGCCAAGCCCTGAGCACAGCTCCCCTTCCAGTTGACGCTCACAGCGAAGCTGGGCAGGGTCTGGGCAGGGCTTCGCGCTACGGCGCGCAGCAAAGCTGCGCCAAGCCCAGACATCCTTCTGCACCGCCCTGCCCAGACCCTGCCCAGCGCAGCGGTGCTCCCGCACTTTCAGGATAGCGCACCCATCGCTATGCACCGCCCTGCCCAGACCCTGCCCAGCGCAGCAGTTCACCCGCGCTTTCTGGGCGGCGCACCAAGCGCACAAACCCGCAAGTTGATGTCCGTCTGAGTTTTTTCTGCGGTGGGAGCGGGCGGCAGAGTCGGTCCGGTTTTATCGCGGACCGACTCTGCGCCGAGGGCGGCGCGGCGGACTACTTGTTAGGCTTCTTGGGCCTGGCGCCCGACTTGTCGCTCTGATCCGGCGAGTCCGGCACCTCGATCGTCTTGGGATCGGCGCCCTTGACGCTGGCGGCCTGCGGCGGATCGATGATGACGAAGTCGACGCGGCGGTTCTTGGCGCGGCCGTCGGGCTTCTTGTTGTCGGCGATCGGCCGATCCGGACCGTAGCCCTGGGCGGAGAGGCGATCGGCCTCGATGCCGCCGGTGGTCGTCAGCCACTTCTCTACGCTCTTGGCGCGGCGCTTGGACAGCTCGACGTTGTACTCGCGCTTGCCGCGGTCGTCGGTGTGGCCTTCGATCGCGATCTTCTTGATCTCCTTGGCGCCCTTGAGCGCGTCGGCCACCGCCTGAAGCACCGGGTAGCTCTTTACCAGGATCACGTCCTTGTTGGTGGCGAAGAACACCGGCTTGACGATGACGATCTGGCCGTTTTTGACTTCGACCAGGCTCGGGCAGCCGTTCTTCTTCGGATCCGGATGCGGCGCGCCGAACTTGTCCGGACACGCATCCTCGGGATCGACCACGGTGTCGCCGTCGCGATCCGGCAGCGGACAGCCCAGGCGGTTCGGATCGGGGTGCAGGCCCTTGTGCACGTCGGGGCACAGATCCAGCGGATCCAGCACCTCATCCTTGTCGCGGTCGCCGGCCGGACAGCCCAGGCGGTTCGGATCCGGCACCGGGCCCTTGTGCACGTCCGGACACAGATCATCCGGATCGAGCACGCCGTCCTTGTCGCGGTCGCCGGTCGGGCAGCCGAGGCGATTCGGATCCGGCCGCGGTCCCTTGTGCTCATCCGGGCACAGATCATCCGGATCGAGCACGCCATCGCCGTCACGATCGCCGAGCGGACAACCGAGCTTGTTCGGATCCGGGTGCGGCCCCTTGTGCGTATCCGGGCAGAGATCGAGCTTATCGACGACCTGATCGCCGTCGCGATCCGGACAGCCATTGGTGTTCGGATCATCGGTCGCGATCCCCGGCTGATCGGGGCAGGCGTCCTTGGCGTCGATGATGCCGTCCTTGTCGCGATCGTTATCGACCTTGCGGATCGGCGCGTAGGCCAAGCGGAACAGGGCGCGGAAGTCGGGCGTGCCCGGCTCGCGCAGGATGCCGAAGCCGCCGGCGAGGCCGATGGCGACCTGGCTCTTTATGTTGTAGTGGGCGCCGATGAGGAGCTCCAGCGCCGTGAAGTCGCGCGCGAACGGCTGCGCCGCGCCCGGACCGAATACGACGGTGTTGAGCACCGCCTCGGGCCCGATCGAGAAGCGGCGCACGGTGTCGGCATAGGCGATGGCGGCGCCGAACTGCAGCTCCGAACCGACGGTGCTGCCCGAGTCATCGACGCCGGTGCCGATCTTGGCGCCCGGACGATACAGGAAGCCACCGGTGATCGACCACAGCACGTGATGTTTGAGGCCGCCCAAGACCACGCGCGGCAGCACGCGCACGTCATGATCGCTCGACTGCGCCGGCAGGCTGGTCGTAAACGAGGCGAGCGGGATCCAGACATTGAGGCCGATGCTGATCGAAAACGCGCTGGCGTAGGGCTGACCGTACAGCCGCACCAGGCCGCCGACGCGCGGGTCGCCGACCGTGACGCTGGTGGCCGGCGAGACCCCGGCGAGGGTCTGGCCATTTTCGAATAACACCACGGGCAGCGATACATTGAGCAGCACACGGTCGAGAAACGAGCCGGCAAGGTCGATGTGACCAATCAGCTGATTGGCGATGACCGACTCCGTCTGACTAAAGATCCCATCAGCGCTTTGGCGTCCGAATACGAGCGGGTTGTGCGCATAGTTCAGGGTGATACCCGCTGCGAAGTAACGAATTGACGAATACCAGGGATGATCAACCCAAAACGACCACTCGCCGGCTGCGGTCGGTTGGTAGCGATTGATCTCAAATCCGGGGTTGAGATTTTGCGCCCGGGCCGTCGATATTCCGGTTACGCCACAGAGAAAGACGCTGGCCGCAAGACCCAGCGTCAGCCATAGCCGAGGGGTATGTTTTGCATTGCGCACAGAGATCCTCCGATTCCTACTGCAGTGTGTTTGCACTTAAATTTTAACTGCTCTTGGCATCGCAATATATGAACTCTTTTCAGGAGCTAGTTCCCTCATATCTCCCACGCGGACGGCACTGTGCGACCTCCATCACACATGTCTGGCGCAGACCATAAAAGCTGCGCGAATTGCCGATAAAGTATCCGCCGCAAACAGACCCTATGCGGCCGGCGCCCGATACTCTGTCGTAAACTGCCGCGACTCTTCGCGGCCTCCCGTCGCCAAAATGACTAGCGGCAGGTCCGGAAACGACGTTTTTTTGCTAAGATGAAGGTGGAACCATGCCCACCATCCTGTTCCGCTCTCCCGACCCTGAGGAGCGAATCACCATCACGCTGGAGCCTGGTTCAGCGGTGCTGCTCGGCCGGCATCCTGATCCGAGCCGCCTTGCGCGCGAGGGGATTCCCACCTTCGCCGCGGGCTCGCTGTCGATCGTCCGGATGCATTCGCAGCGGGTCTCCGGCAACCACCTTCTCGCCTACTGTACGAAGGAGCGCGACGAAGAGACGGTCTGGGTGCACGATCTGGGGAGCCGCAACGGCTCGATCGCGCAGCTGCAGCCGCGGCAGATCCTGCAGCTGCGCAGCGATAGCGATCTGGTGGTCGAGCTGGCGACGATCCCGCCCGGCGATCCGAGTGTCGACGGGCCCAAGCCCATCGACTGGGCGGCGGAGCGCGATTTCGCCGCCGCGGTGAGCCGGGCGGTGAGCAGCTGGTTCAAGAGCCTGGGCATGACCGCGGTGGTGATGCCGGTGCCGCGCAGCACGGCCGGTGAGCCGGAGAGCGCCAACGAGGTCCGCCTGCCGCTCGCCGACGAGAGCGAGCTGCGCATCGCGGTGCGCTCGACGACCACCCAGGCAAGCCCGTGGAGCGTGCTCCTCGACAAGCTGCAGAGCTACATCCACGAGCAGAACAGCCGCTTCGAGCAGCTGCAGGGCCACGAGGAGGGCTTCATCCTCGCCTCGCGCGCCCTGCGCGAGGCCCACCAGCGGCTGACCGAGGCGGCGGCCCGCGGCCAGCGGGTGATGCTGCTCGGGCCGACCGGCGCCGGCAAGGATCGGCTGGCCCGCTGCTACCACCTCCACTCACGCCAGCACCGCGGGCCCTACGCGACGCTAAACTGTGCCCTGCTCAAGGAGAACCTGCTCTACGCGCAGCTGTTCGGGGCCAAGAAGGGCTCGTTCACCGGCTGCGTCAGCGACATCGCCGGCATCGTCGAGGCCTCGCACGAAGGGACCCTGTTTCTCGACGAGATCGGCGACCTCGATATGGACGTTCAGAAGGCGCTCTTGCGGTTCCTCGACTCGCGCGGCGAGTACCAGCGCCTGGGCGAGCCGCGCGCGCGCCGGGCCAACGTGCAGATCGTGTGCGCGACCAACGTCGACCTGGACGATCAGCAGAAGCGCCTGGGCCGCTTCCGCGACGACCTGTGGTACCGCCTGGCGGTCAAGGTCGTGCGCATCCCGCCGCTGCGCGAGCGCCGCGACGACATCACCGCCTACCTGCGCACCCGCACCCTGCCCGACTCGAGCCTGCGCGTCTACGATGCCCTCACCCCCGCCGCCCTGCAGCTGGTCCTGCAGGACGCCTGGCCCGGCAACTTCCGCGACCTGGAGAACTTCGTCGAGCGCCTGCCCGCCGCCAGCCGCCCGCAGAGCATCGACCTGGATGACTGCGCCGCGGCGCTGCGCGAGGGCCGCGGCGGCCCGCTCAAGAGCGACGCCGACGCCGAGCCCGAGCTGCGCCCCGGGGCCGCCCCGCCCGGCAGCTGGCAGGACGTGTCGGCGATCGCCACCGCCGCCTTCATCAAGGATCACGGTCTGCAGCCGCGCAGCTGGGGCCAGATCCAGCTCTACACCGAGAAGTACTTAAAGCCGGTCT
>CALFML010000196.1 GCA_937879845.1 uncultured Myxococcales bacterium | reverse complement strand
CTACACAGGCGAAGACACTCTTTCCCTACACGACGCTCTTCCGATCTCCCACCTGTCTACAGTCTCGTAGAATGGCAGCCAGTCCATGTTCCCTTCGCGGGTAACTACGCGGTAGCGTACTTCGACGACAAGTGCGCTCTAGTTGGCCCTCCTAAGTTTTTCATAGAAGTTCGGAAGCCAAATGCCATGTTCAATTGGTCCGACGGGGATACTTCTCTTCTTATCCGACCCCTACGGTGAACCCAAAGCCGCCGGTGTGAGTCAGCTGAAAACTAGGCAGTGAGCGCCGGTGAACCGGGACTCATGAGGAGTCACTCGGACCCGTTCCGTACGGTAACCTCCGCGCCTACCTTAGACAGACTCAGAACCCAGGTGTCAGCGTCAAGGACCGCATCGCGGTCGCGATCATCGAAGACGCCGAACGGCGCGGCCTGCTCCAGCGGGGCGCAACGCTGATTGAAGCGACGGCTGGCAACACCGGGACCGGGCTGGCCCTGGTCGCAGCGATTCGCGGCTACAAGCTCGTCTGCGTCATGCCCGAGAAGATGTCGCATGATAAACGGGCTTCGCTCGCCGCGCTGGGAGCGCAGGTGATCATCACGCCGAACCGCGCGCCCGACCACGCCGAGAACTTTCAGAACGTCGCCGCACGCCTGGCCCACGAGAACGGATGGTTTCTCACCGATCAGTTCCGCAATCCGGCGAACGTGCTGGCGCACGAGACGACTACGGGTCCCGAGATTCTGGAGCAGACCCGGGGTCGCGTCGGGGCCTTCGTCGCAGGCGCGGGGACTGGCGGGACGATTACCGGGGTGGCCCGCGCGCTCAAAGGCGCGAGCTCCGCCGCGCAGATCGTGCTGGCCGATCCCATCGGGTCGGCCTTGGCCGCCTGGGTCCACACAGGTCGGCCCGGTGCCGATGGGGCCTATGCGGTCGAGGGCATCGGCGCGAGCGTGCCGCCGCAGCTGCTCGACCGCACGCTGATCGACTCCGCGCAGAGCGTGTCCGATGAGGAGAGCTTCGCCATGTGCCGCCGGCTGCTGCGCGAAGAAGGGCTACTCGTGGGCGGCTCCGCCGGGACCGCCGTGGTCGCCGCGCTGCGCATCGCCGCGAGCGGCCTGGTGAGCGATCCGGTGGTGGTCCTGCTGCCCGACTCGTGGGACCGCTACCGATCTTGCGACTGGATGCGAGCTGGCTGACAGCCTTTTTGAGCCGCCACGGGAATCGATGACGAATCGTCGATGGATCGTCGCCAGATCGTTGAGCCGCGGCGAGCGATCGTTGCCGATCGTGGGCGATCGTTGATCCGAGGCAGGGATCGTTGGCGATTTTCAGAAATCGTTGTCTGTCGCCGCCAAAAAATTGGCCGGCAAATTTTTCGGGGTGCGGCCGGACGGTTTGCAGCAAAGCTCCCTGGACGGCTTGCTCGCAAGTCGCCCGGTCGCTCTGGCCGGCAAAGCTGTCTGGCCCATTTGCCGGCAAATCACTCTGACCGATTGGCTGGCAAGATACGTCTGGCCAACCTGGGGGCTGGCCGTAAGTACTTGTCATGAGGGGCGAATTGCTTCCCTGTCCGATTGGCAGCCCGATGTGGCTGGCAAACCCCTCAGCGTATTTGCCGGCAAGTCCCCCCGCCGTATTGCCTGCAAGCGGGGCCGAGTCGGTTGGCTGCAAATCGCCCGGCCCCTCCGCGCGGCAAAGCGCCCGGAGCAGACAACGATCGATCAACGAAACTCCAACGAAAGATCAACGATCGTGCGCCGCCGTCTGAGTCAAGCTGGAGACATGGACAAAAAAACCTGCCCCCAATGTGG
This sequence comes from uncultured Myxococcales bacterium, assembly GCA_937879845.1. Classification (GTDB taxonomy): domain Bacteria; phylum Myxococcota_A; class Polyangia; order Palsa-1104; family JAEUJZ01; genus CALFML01. The sequence goes on along the minus strand of CALFML010000196.1, from coordinate 1,112 downwards.
AAAAATCCTGAAGCCGAACCGCCGCGGCGTGTTCTGCGGACGACGTTGCGTCTGGCGTGCCTGGCGTCAGCGCAGCATCGCTCGGGGCTACGAGGCGAAGAACCTGCCGCTGGCAACACCGCCGCCCAGTTCAGAATCGGTGCTGCCAGCGATGGGGCCGGAGCGGCTCCGCTTAGCCAACCAGCTCGCGCTGCTCGCTCGCGCCCCGGCCGACGCGCGAGGCTATCGCGTCGGAATCCAGCCCGGCAACCAGCGACTCATGCGCTGGTTCCCGCCCGCCCGCTTTCGCGCGCCTGCGATGTTCTTGCTCGAGCCGTTCGAGGGGCCGGCGGTGCCGATGCAGGGGACCTACGCTGTGGTGTATCTCGATGGTCGCTGTCTGCCGCTGGGCGGGCCGCGCTTTACGCTCGCCGTAGAGCATGTCGACCGGCGGCTTGTGCTGACCGATGGCGACCGGACCTTCAAGCCGCGGCCTCGGGGGTGAAGGCGGGCCTGGGGCTCTGGTCTGTCAGGCAGGAGGGCTACAGCAGCCGGCGGCTGCGTGATGCGCAGGCAGGTGCCAAAGTCAGAGTTCGTCACGGTGCGTCACGATGGGCTAAAGAGGTGACTCCGCGAGACGACGGACCGGCCAGGGCCGGTGCCAGCCAGAGTTACCTACCTGGGGCAGCGGCGTTGCGGCTGCGACTATCAGGGACGATGGTCCAAACCAGCATGGCAAGCGGTCGCTGTTCAGGTGAGGTGACGTCACCAATTCGTAAACTTTTGAGCGCAAAGGGAACGCCCGTGTTCGCTAGAACGCGCGAAGCTGGGAGGAATGTGTGCAGGTCGAGTACGCCATCGATGGGCTGCTGCTCGATCGACTCAGACAATTCCGGGTCAGCTGTATCCGAGATTCCGAGTCATCCATGGACCATAGATCCAGGATATGACTATTCTTGGATGCGTCAGCGAAAATGTGACTGCGGTAGCGCCTGCCTGCCTCGCTGGCGCGCTCGGGCGGGCAGTTCCCGATCCGCGCCGACGTGGCCGCCGGCGCCCCGGAGCAGCCGCCGGTGCTGGGCGCAGCCGCACGCCCGATCTCGCTCGGCCCGGGCCTGCTGGCGCATCTGGAC
>CALFML010000195.1 GCA_937879845.1 uncultured Myxococcales bacterium | reverse complement strand
CCTGCAACGGCTGGGAGCTGGAGCGCACCATCGCCGAGGCCGGCGCGCAGGCGCAGCGCCAGGAAGTAGGCCCCGGGCCGCAGGTAGGGCGCCGCCGCGTCCAGGGTCCCCGACGGAATAAAGTAGTGGTTGTCGTTCAACCACTGCACCATCAAGTCCTTGTTGTCGGCCTTGAGGACCGCGTAGTCATACGGACCCACGGAGTCCTGCACGACGAGCGGGCTCGGAGGTGCCTGCGGCGGCACGCTGCCACCGGCTTCAGAGTCGCCGAAGGCGGCGGAGGTGGGGGTGTTGCGGCTGTTGGGGTTGTTGCCGCACTCGTCGTAAACGCGCGTCAGGCGGTACTTGGGCTGGGTGGTGGAGAGGAGCTGGGTGAATAGCTCGTCCACGCTCACATCGATGCCGTCGGTGCCGGCCTTGGTCTTGGGCACCGCCGGCAGCGGCAGCAGCCAGCCGAACTCGCCGGGCTTGCCCGAGTACTGCACTTGAATATAGGCGGTGACCTGGCCGTTTTCGTGCGCGAACAGGATGCGCTCGCCCGCCTGGACGATCGGGACCGACGGGTCAGGCGGGGCGAAGCAGCCGCAGGCCGTGGCCGCGGCGGGGGAGAGGGCGCTCGCCGCAGAAAAGCACAGCGCCGCGCCGCCGGCCACGGCCAGCAAGCGAGCAGACAAGGAGGAGCGGAAGGTTCGGCGCATCAAGATCTCCTAGCAGAGGGGGAAGAAAGGCTTGAAGCCAACGGATGCACTCTTTATGCCAAACGCAAGCGCGCTCCCGGCCTGCCCTCAATCAGCAATTCAGCGACGGGCTGGTCGAAACCGCCACGGCCGCGCGCGGCCCGCCGGCTCAGATTCCTGATGCAGCGGCAGGCCGATCCTCAATCTGCAGCACGAAAAAGGGCCGCTACTCTGGCGCGATCGTCACATCGCCGCCCATAAGCGGCGCGAAAGGATCGGGGCCCGGCACGAGCTCCTTCAGCGTTGCGGCCCCCGCTACCTCGGTGAGATCGAGCTTGAGGCTGGTCCCCGGAACCTGATGATGCGTCGCGACCCAGGCTCCGGTCGCAAGCTGCATCCACCCATCCCAGGAATTCTCCACGCCTTTGATAGGAATGACCGATACCCACATCCGCCACGCGCGCGGCCGCAAAAGTGCGCTTCCGGTGGCCGCCGCACCATCGCTGGGTTCCGGCAGCAGCCACAGGTACGAGTCGCCCGGCGTCAGACCGCCGCCGCCATAGCTCAGAAGAAGCGCCGGCGTCCTTGGGTTCTGTCCCGCCGTAGGTTCGATCACGCTGCGGGTGACGCCGGCGTCAAACAGCTTGGTGAGGGGGTTGAGCCAGAACGAATCATTTATCCAGCTCGCATACGCCTTGGCGACCAGCTTGCGCTCCGCCGCGCCGGTCACCCGCTGGCGCCGCCGGAATGCAACCCCAGTCTGCTTGCTCAAATCGCAGAGAACGTAGACATCATCCCAGATCACCCGATCCAGGCTGCGCTGACGATCCCACAAGTGGCGATTCTGTCCGTTGAAAATCCACTTGACCGCGCCGGTGCGGTCCCACGCTTCCTTGTCGATGGCGCGCTCGATCGATCGCGCCAGCTCGTCGGCCCGCGCGCCGGTCTCCCCTTTAGGCAGCGGCTTGCTAAGGGCCACCACGAGCGCCCATCCGGCCGCGAGCAGAACGATAAAGAGAACTCCGATCGCCAAAAGGATGCGGCGCCAAAGCGAGCGTTTTTTCACCAACATGACTGCCAGCATATGCGCACTGCGCGCATAAGAAATCCAGAAGGCATATACACTGGGCCTATTATTACGCTTGCGCATGTGTGTGCCTGTGCCGTCGCGTATCCACGTGTGGGCCGCGCACCCACCGACAAGCGCTGCGCACGTTTGTGGCTATCGCTTTTTCCCCAAGTATTCTGCTACGTTGGAAACTAGCAAACATGTAGCAGCAGGCATCGCGTAGGCCCCTGCGGGCCACTGCTGCCAACGCGCCCTATCTGATTGGATCGCGACCGAATGCAAGGAGAGAGTTTCTTATGAAGTACACCCCTGGACCGAGTCATCAGCGGACATTCCTATCGGGCGGGCTGCCTGCCTGGCTGTCCATCTCCGCTCTTTCGCTGGTTGGGAGCATCAGCTGCAATGACCCCAATCAGTCAAATAGTAACAAGACCACGCTGCTCATCGCCCGCGCCGGCAGCGGCGGCGGTACGATCACTTCGATGCCGGAGGGAATAAACTGCGGCACGATCTGCACCGTCACCCTCGCCGCCGACACCGAGGTCACGCTCACCGCGGCGCCGGATGCCGGCTCGGACTTTATCGGCTGGAGCGGCGATTGCACCGGCAGCACCACGACCTGCAAGGTCACGCTGAACAGCGGCAAGCAGGTCTCGGCGCGCTTTGAACAAAATCCGCTCGGACCGCGCGTGTGTACGCCGGACAACCTGTGCTGGGAGAATCCGCGGCCGCTCGGCGCGACGCTGCAGGCCACCTGGGGCGCCAACAAGTCGGACGTCTGGGCGGTGGGTGTGGATGGCCTGGCGATGCACTTCGACGGGCAGCGCTGGACCGTGGCGCCAAGCGATGTGAAGGACACCCTCACGGGAATCTGGGGCACGAGCTCCCAGGACATCTGGGCGGTCGGCCGCAACGGCGCCACCACCCACTATGACGGCACCGCGTGGAAGGCCGGGACCAGCGGCACCGCCACCCACCTGACTTCGGTCTTCGGGCTGGCCTCCAACAATGTCTTTGCCACCGGTGAACGCGGCACGATCCTGCAGTGGGACGGCACGGCCTGGAATACGACCACGACCGGAACGATGCTCAACCTGTACGCGGTCTGGGGCCTGAACAGCTCCATTTTATACGCCTCCGGGGATCAAGGAACCCTCCTGGAGTGGGACGGCTCGGGCTGGTCGCCGGTGATCGTCGCCGGTAGCCTGCCGCCGCGCATCTTGTACGGGCTGTGGGGCAGCTCGGCGCTGGACATCTGGGCCGTGGGCGCGCTCGGCAACATCTGGCACTTCGATGGGACGGCCTGGAAAGCGTTCAACCAGGCGTTTCTCGGCTCACTGAGCGCGGTGACCGGCCGCGCTGCCAACGATGTCTGGTTTGGCGGACAAAACGGCGCCCTATTCCACTGGGATGGCACCGGGGTGCAGCGCGTAGATGTCGGCGTGACCACGGCCTTAAACGGTCTGTGGGAGACCAGCGGCGGCGATGGCTGGGCGGTCGGCAACGACGGCACGATGCTGCGCCTTACCGGCGGCTCTTGGACCACGATCGGCGGCGGCGTCAGCGCGTCGTTTACCGGCGGCTACGGCAGCGGCTCCAGCCAGCTGTGGGTGGTCGGAGCGGGCGGCGCGGTCGCTTACTACGACGGCGTCACCTGGCGCCCCGGCCAGAGCGGCGTCACCACAAACCTGCACGAGGTCTGGGGTCCAAATGAGAGCAACCTGTGGGCCGTCGGTGATAACCGCACCATCATCCGCTTCGACGGCTCCCGCTGGACCTCTGTGAGCACCAGCGCGCTGCCGGCGCAGAACCTGCGCGGCGTGTGGGGCAGCGGGACCGGCGACATCTGGGCGGTCGGCGACTACGGCACCGCCGTCCACTATGACGGCAGCAAGTGGGCCAGTGTCGGCGCCAATCTACCTGAGAACCTCAACGCGGTCTGGGGCACGAGCGCCACCGATGTCTGGGCGGTCGGCGACTCGGGCGCGGTATCGCGCTATAACGGCACGACCTGGACCAAGGGCACCACCGGCGTCACCGCCAACCTGCGCGGAATCTGGGGCAGCGGCGCCAGCGACGTATGGGCGGTCGGCGATCAGGGTACGATCGTACGCTGGGACGGCTCCAGCTGGAAGCCGGCGACCTCCGGCAGCAGCGCCAACCTGACGAGCGTACGCGGCCTGTCGGCCGGCGAGGTCTATATCACCGGAACCGAAGGCACTTTGCTGCGCGCCAACGGATCAACCTTTACGGCGCTCAGCTTAAGCACGCTGTCCGCCATGAACCGAGTCGTCATCGCGGGCCAGGAGCTTTGGGTCCTTGGTGACTCCGGGGTGGTGCTGCGTAAGCGCTAGAACCACGCCGGCTTGGCGCATGCCCGCTTTATCGGCTTTCAGCCGGCGCCAAGCGGCGAGAAAATGAAACATCCATACATGCAGTCATCCGCAGGCATAGCCCGACTAAGACCCACAACGCCGAGCCTATGCCCAGTCCGCGGCCGGGTTACTAACTTTTACCGGCCGCGTAAGGAGCAGTGAACATGAAGAAGGTCTGGTTCCAATCAAGACTCATCCTGGGGACCGCCGCGCTACTTTACGGCTGCGGCGAGCCGCAGAGTCCCCCGGCCGCCGCGCTGGCCCCGATTCCCGACGGCTCGACGATCGAGGTCGACGCCTACGTCGCCCATCGCGACCGCTCGGTCAACCTGCCGACCATTTCGTGGCTGCAGCCTAAAAAGGGCATCGCGCCGGGCAGCAAGCCCAAGGATGTCGCCATGGGCACCCTGCGCGGCCTGGCCCAGCCCTACCGCTTGAGCGAGGCGGCGCTAAGCTCCGCCAAGTTCCGCGATGTGCACGACGCGGGGAACGGACCGCTCATCGCCCACTTCGACCAGCAGGTCGGCGGCATGGAGGTCTTCCGCTCGCACATGCAGATCGGCATGGATCGCGGGGCGACGCCGGTGGTGGCGTCCGGCTACCTGGCGCCGCAGGTGCGGCCGATCACCGACGACTTCGCGCTCGATGAGACCGCAGCGGTGGCCGCGGCGTTCCACGCCATGCAGAACGGCAAGGTGGTGGTAAACGATGTCCACCGCACCAGCGCCAAGCCCGGACCGAGCGCTTACACCGCTCTTGCCGTCGAGGGCAACGCCAGCGGCGGCATTTCCATGACCGGCCCGGCGCGCAGCAAGCGTCTCTGGTATCCGACCCCGGGCGGCCTCCTGCCGGCGTACTATATCGAGCTCACCGCCGGGCGCAGCGACTCGACGGACGCCAAGATGTTCTCTTTCGTGGTCTCGGCCGTCGATGGCGAGATTCTGTTCACCAAGGATCTCACCTCCGCCGACTCCTTCAGCTACCGCGTTTGGGCCGATGGCAGCGGCCGCTACACCCCGTGGGACAGCCCCGCGGGCAATGACTTCACCCCCAACCCTTCGGGTCTGAACGACGGCGCGGAGCCGGCGGGCGTCATCGCCGCACCGCTTGTGAAGCTGCAGAACGCGCCGTTCAACTTCCGCAACGATCCCTGGCTGCCCTCCGGCGCCACGGATACCAGCGGCAACAACGTCTTCGCCTACGCCGACTTGGTGGCGCCCGACGGCTTCAGCCCGGGCGATCAGCGGATCACGACGACGGCGCCCAACACCTTCGATCGCGTCTTCGATCCCACCGCGGATTCGTCGGCGGCGGTGGCGCCGGCGGTCGGCACCCACCTGTTCTACGTGCTCAACTTCATGCACGACTTCTTCTACGAAGCGGGCTGGGATGAGGTCTCGCTCAACCAGCAGCGCGACAACTACGGCCGCGGGGGCTTAGGCGGCGACGCCATCCGTGCCGAGGCGCAGGACTACTTCAGCCTCAACAACGCCAACGCCAGCACCCCGGCCGACGGCGCACCGCCGCGCATTCAGATGTTCTTGTGGACTCCGTCATTTGGCGCCACCAACATCACCGCGCCAGCCGGAATGGTCGGGACGCTGGACTACGGCGTCGCGTCTACCAACCCCAAAAACTACAACCTAACCCAGGATCTGGTGCTGGTCGATGACGGCACCGGCGCCACGAGCACGCAAGGCTGCAACGCCACGTTCACCAACAAAGCGGCGCTCATGGGCAAGATCGCCCTTATCGATCGCGGCACCTGCTCTTTCGACATCAAGGTCAAAAACGCTCAGGTAAACGGCGCGGTCGCCGCGATCATCGCCAACAACCGCACCGTCGCCGCCGGCGGCGGACCGTTCGGTCTGCTCACCACCGATATGACGATCACCATCCCGGCGATCGGCATCAGCCAAGAGGCCGGCATCCCGATCAAGGCCGCCCTTATGGCCGGCACCACGGTCACGCTCAAGCTCCAGGGCACCCGGAGCACCCGTGACGGCTCCATCGACACCGGCATCATCGCCCATGAGTGGGGACACACGATGTCCAACCGCCTCATCGGCAACGCCACCGGCCTGAGCAGCCTTCAGGGCGGCGGCATGGGCGAGGGCTGGAGCGATTTCATCGCCATGCTCGTCACCGTCCGTCCCGAGGACATCAACGTCGCCAGCAACGCCAACTGGGCCGGCGCCTATCCGGTCGGCGCCTGGGCCGAGTGGGCGCTCGGCAGCAATATCTGGTACGAGGGCATCCGCCGCTACCCCTACTCGACGGACATGACCAAGAACCCGCTCACCTTCAAGCACATCGAGGAAGGCGTGCCGCTGCCGGCGACCCCGGTTCCGGCCTTCGGCGCCAGCGGTGTCGACAACTCCGAAGTGCACAGCACCGGCGAGGTCTGGAACTCGATGCTGTGGGAGTGCTACAGCAACCTCATCCTGTCCGGCCGGCTCACCTTCGCCCAGGCCCAGGAGCGGATGAAGCGCTACCTCGTCATGGGCTACAAGCTCACGCCGATCGATCCCACGTTCGTGGAAGCGCGCGATGCGCTGCTCGCCGCCATGGCGAACGACAAGAAGAGCGCGAAGGGCAGCGTCCGCTGGGTGTTGACGCCCAAAATCGGAGTTGCTAGCGTGCCGCGCGCCATTGATCACTCGCTCGTGCGTGCCGCGTTGCTGCACGCCGGCGCGCGCGGTTGACGCCCGTCCGGTGACTGCCATGATGCCTCGCATCCTGATCCTTCACGGACCCAACCTGCACGCACTCGGCACACGCGAGCCCGAGGTGTATGGCCGTGTCACGTTGGCGGATGTCGAAACGCGCCTCACGGCGCTCGCCCGCGAGCTCGGTTCCGAAGTCGAGTTCTTCCACAGCAATCACGAGGGGCTGCT
>CALFML010000194.1 GCA_937879845.1 uncultured Myxococcales bacterium | reverse complement strand
GCCTGCCCCCTTCGACGATCGCCGCGTCCCCCTCGGCGGCGACCCCATCCCCCCGGCCAGCGCCGCCAGCACCGGGGTCACACCTGCCCCCTGCCGACTTTCCGGTGCAGCTCGGCCAGTGCATCGGCACCTACCGCATGGTCGACATCCTGGGCGAAGGAGGCATGGGCGTGGTCTTTGACGCGCAGCATACCCGCCTGAGCCGGCGCGCCGCGATCAAGGTATTGCGACCGCAATTCTCGCGTAACCCGGACATGGTGGCTCGCTTCTTTACGGAAGCGGAGTCGGTCAACGTCATCAACCACCCGGACATCGTCAGCGTCTACGAGTTCGGCCAGCTTCCTGACCAGACCGTCTACATCGTCATGGAGTTTTTGCAGGGACAGAGCCTGGCTAAACGCATCGAGAAGTCGGGCGGGCGGCTGGGGCTCAAGGGGCTCCCTCTGATGCGCCATGTGGCCTCTGCGGTAGCCGCAGCCCATGCCCACAACATCGTCCACCGCGATCTCAAGCCCGACAATGTGATGATCATCAAGGACCCCGATGTCCCGGGTGGCGAGAGGGCCAAAGTGGTGGACTTTGGCATCGCCAAGATGAAGCCAGCCGGAAGCGCCATGGCCCCGGCCGAGCGACCGACCAAGACTCTGTCAGACTCCCAGCCAGGAGTGCATGCGACTCGGGCCGGAGCCGTCATGGGTACGCCGCTTTACATGTCGCCGGAACAGTTCCGCGACTCTGCCGCGGTCACCGATAAGGCCGATGTCTACTCGCTCGGCGTGATGCTCTACGAGATGCTGGCCGGGCGCCCGCCCTTTACCGCGAGCGGCCTCGCCGAGCTCGCCCTGGCCCACCAATCGGCCACCCCGCCGCCGCTGCGCGAAGTCGACAGCACCATCCCCGCAGAGCTCATCGCGTTCATCGACCGCATGCTAGCCAAGCTGCCCACCCAGCGACCGCCGATGAGTGAGGTGGCGGCGGTGCTCGACCGGCTGGTGCTGGGGCCGGCGCGGATGTCGGCGGCAAAGAGCGCCATGATCGCCCTTGGGAGCGCGGCGCTGGTCGCCGCGCTGGGCGTGGCCCTGTATCAAGGGGTCTGGCTCAAGCAGGTGAACCTGCCGGCTCTGCAGGCGCGCGCGTTGATGGTGCTTAGAGAGGGGCTCACCGATGCGGATCCGGCCATCCGCACGCGAAGCGCGGGACTCGTCGGGCAGAGCCACGACGTCAGCCATGCCAATCTGCTTGGGCCGTTGCTCGTGGACCATGATCCGCTCGTGCAGCTCCAGGCGGCGGCGGGGCTGCGGCAGCTGGGGGCGCGCGAGCTGGTCCCGGCGCTGATCCAGGCGGCGCAGCGCGACGGCACGGCCGCCCCGGTGCGGGTGCAAATCGCCGGGACGCTGGCTGACCTGGGCGAGCCCAAAGGAGAGACGGTGCTGCGAGAGGCGCTGCGCTCGCAGGACTCCGAGGTCCGCTGGCGGGCGGTTCGGCTTCTGGCGGACCGTGGCGACCGCGCTTGCCGTGACTTGGTGCTGCGCGATGACAGCCTGAGTCAAGAGAGGGTGAGCGTCCTGGGTCGGCTGGCGCGCTTTGGCGACCTGGAGGCGCGCGCGGCCCTGCTGCGCGGCATGCAGCAGGGCGGCGAGGCGATGGGTGAAGAGCAGCTCTTGTGTGCTGAGGAGCTGGCGCGCAACGCCGCCGACGATGGTTTGGCTCGTGCGCGACTCGAGCAGCTGGCGCAAAAGGAGGGTCCCGGCCGATTGCGGGCGGCGCGCATCCTCGCCTCTCTCGATGACCCCTCGTTTTACGAGCTGTTCCGCGTCCGCTTCGCCAGCGACCGCGCGCCGCTTGGGGAGCGAATTCTGGCAGCGGAGGGACTGGGAGCCTGCGGGCGTACAGAGAGCGCGCTGACGCTTGCTTCCGCACTGCCGCGCGAAAGTGGGCGCGCGTTGCGACTGCGGTTGGCTGCTGCTGCGGCGCTGATGCAGATCGCGGCCAGCGATCCAGGACTTTTGGCCCGGCAGAGCTTGAATCTGATCGAGCGCAGCCTGGCCGATGCGAACTGGGATGAGCGCGTGCTCGCCACACTCGCCCTGGGTGACGCGCCGTCCAGCCTGGGGCTGCCGCTGCTCGGCAAGGCCATCCGCGACCCCGAGAGCGAGGTGCGGCGCAGCGCCGCCTACTCGCTCGGGCGCACCCAAGTCCGGGAGGCGATTCCGGTGCTCGATCTAGCTATCGACGACAGCGCACCGGCGGTCCGGCAGGAGGTCATCCACGCCATTGGTCGGGTGGGCAAGGATCTACGCGCGCGCGGCCAGTCGGTCAAGGAGGCCGTCCGCAGCGTTGCCGCCCGCGTCGACCGGGGCGAGCCGAGCGAGCAGCTGGTCACGGTCGCGGCCCTGGCCGCGCTCGGCGACTCGACCCACCAGACTCAGGTACTGGACTGGCTGCACTCTCCGGACCCTCAGATTCGCGAGCAGGCGATCGTCGCGTGGAGTGTCGACGCGAGTACGGACGCCCAGCCCTTGCGCAGCGCGCTTGCGGATCCCGATTTCGCGGTCCGTTTCGAGGCTGCGGCCCAGCTCGCCGAGCGCGGCGCGGCGACCGGGGTAGCGGTACTGCAAGCGGGACTGACCCAAGGTGGTGCCGCGGCGGTGCGGGCGCGCGGGCTGCTGCAGAAGCTGGGCATCGAGACGCCGGGCTCCCTGAGCTTCAGTGCGGCCTCACCTGCAGTGCGCGCTGCCATGGTGGCTGCGGCCCACTACTTGACAGAAGTTGAGGCTCTGGCCTTGCTGCAGGCGGCGAGCCGCGACAACATCGCTGCGGTGCGGCTGCGGACGCTGGAGGCGCTCGCCGACCTGGCGCCGCTGGCGCGCAGTGAGGCGGGCCGCAAGCTGCTGCGGCTTCTGCTCAGCGATCCCAATCCCATGGTCCGCACGGACGCCGGGCTGCTCGCCGGTCGGTTAGGCATCTCGCCGCGGCCCGAGCCACCAGCCAAGCCCTCCGGGAAAGTCGCGGCAAAGTCCAACCCTCACGCCACCGCGCCCGTCTCTGCGTCCGCCGTGATTGCGCCCACTGTCCCGCCAGAGCCACGGCCTTCCCCGGACCTGGCGATGCCTGACGGGTCGGCGCTGGCGAGTGGGAGTAGTACGCCGGCGCCCGCGCCTGTGCCGGCGCCGGTCCTCCCGGCGCCCCTGGGCGGACAGCGCGGACACCTACGCATCGAGGCCGAGCCACAAGTGCGCTTCGAGATTGACCACCACGGGGAACAGGTCGCGCCGCAGCCGCCGATCGTTCTGGCCGCCGGTCGCCATCGCGTCACCCACGCCCACGGCACGATGGAAGTTACGGTTCTGCCGGGCGAGACGGTGACCTTGCGCATCCCGGTGTCGCTTGGCGAGCAGGCACTGCAGGACGGCATCGCGGCCGTTGCGCGCGGCGACCTGAACGCAGCGCGGCGGGCGCTGGAGCAGGCGCGCGGCCTCCTGGAACGCGGTCACCCAAGCCCCGCAAAGTGGCATGCGCTGTACTCCTACCTGGGGCAGGTCTACGAGGCGCAGGGCCGCTTTATTCTGGCGATCGCGGCATATGAAAAGCTAAAGAGCAAGATCCCTGCGTCCTCCCTGAGCGCAGGGCAGCGAAAAAATCTGGACGAGGCCATGACGCGGGTGGCGGCCCATCTTGGCAAGATTCGTGTCAGCAAGCAGGTCGATGGCCAGTGCCAGAGCACCGAGCTGTGGCTGGAGCCAGGAGAACATGACCTCGAGGACCGCGGCGAGCGCAAGACAGTCCGTGTGCGCGCTGGCGAGGTCACCAAGGTGGATGGCTGCCAATGATGCACAGGTTTAGACTATCGCGACGGAGGGGCAGACGTTCGGTGCAGCTCGTGGGCGGCCCCCTGGCGCTGCTGTTGGTCCTTTTGGGGCTGGCGCGCGCCGAGGGCGAAGCGGAGAGGGGCACCCCGACAGCCGGGCACAGCACCAGCGTCGCTGTCTATGGCCCCGATGGCGGCCATCTCCTGCTCGATGGCCGCAGTGCGGCGCGGCTGCCGCTGCCCGTGCCGCTTGCCATCTCTCCCGGCAAGCACCAGCTACGACTGGAAGTTGGGCGCCAGGCGGTCGGCGCCGAGATTGACGCCAGGCCCCATCGCCCGCTGGAGGTTCGCTTCACCTTGAAGCCGCCGCTGGCAGTGGTGACGCCGACGTTCGGCGCGGTCCTTTTTGCCGACTATGGCGGCGTCGCTGTGCCGGCTGCGCAGGCGTTCGCTAAGGCAGTCCTGGCGGGAGCGGCGGCGGAGCGAGTCCTGGTGCTGCCGCCGGAGGATCTGGAGGCCCCGCTGGCAGCGACTCCGGGGCTGGCTGACTGCCTGAAGACCGTAGACTGCCAGGAACGGCTGGCCACCCTGGTCGAGGCTCACTTTGTTTTGCTTCTCCGCGTCGAGGTTGCACCCAAGGATTCCGGTGGCAACAAGCATGCCGGCAGCAGCACCTGGCGCTTCTGGGTCACGCTGCGCGACGTGCCGGCCGGAGAGGCAAGCGCTACGGCCACGGACGAGTGCGCAAACTGCACGCTGCCGGCGGCATCGCAGCGGCTCTCCGATCTGGCGTCGCAAGTGGTCCGCGACGGCGCGAGCCGCGCTGAGGGAGCTCTGGAGATCACGACGGTGCCGGCGGGGACGAAAGTGGTGCTCGATGGCCGCGACCGCGGGCCCGCCCCGCTGCACCGACCCGCGTTGGCAGGCCGACACGAGGTGCTCGTCGAGGCACCAGGCTACCTGGCCCAGCGCACCGAGGTGACGGTGGTGGGCGAGCGGACAGCCAGCCTACAAGTGACCCTGGTCCCCAACCAGGCGGTCGAGCCTGCACCCAGGCGCCCGCCGAGCGAGGTAGCGCTGCCGGTCCCCGCGGCGCCGGTCCCCCCGGCGCCGCGGTCCTGGCTGCGGCCGCCCGGCAAGTGGGTGGCGGCGGCGCTCGGCATCGGCGAGCTTGTGGCCGCGGGCACGCTGTGGAGCCTGGACGGCTACCAAAGCTGTCCCAAGGCCGACATCGGCCACTGCCACTTTGAGCTCGACACTCGCAACACCGGCATCGGGCTGCTCATCGGCGGCGGCGTCACCCTCGGGGTCGCGGGATTGCTGTTCTACCTCGACGCGCGTTCAGCGCACCTGGGCAAAAGGATGGACGTGAGCATCCGCAGCAGCACGCTGAGCAAGGTGCGCCAATGAATTGGAATTCAGGAGTATCCGCAATGCGTTCCCTCCCTGTGCTCTGGCTGGGGCTCCTCTTGGGCGTCGGATGTCAACGAGTCACCGAGTTCTGCGACAGTGATAGACAGTGTCCGAGCGGCTGGATTTGCGGCGCCGCGGATCGCTGCATCCCGGTGCCCAGTGGTGACGGCGGTCCCGACGATATTGCAGTCTTTGCGCCGGCCTCGTGCAGAGAGATTCTTACGGCAAATCCTCAGGCAGAGGATGGCTCCTATACGTTGTATGTCAACCATGATCCGTCCAAGCCATGGACGGCCCTCTGCAATGGAATGGGAAGCGATGGTGGCCCACCCACGGAATACTTGACCCTGCTCATGGGCCGCGACAATTTTTCGCAGCTTGCCCCAGGGGTCAATGCGATGGGCAGCACCGTTCACACGACCTACTGGAGCATTCGGTTAGACCCGGTCACCTTGCTTATCGATGCCAACGATCAACGATACGCATCCTCAAACGGCGGCTCAGTCATCGTCCAAAATGTCCCGATAACATCCATGCCCTATGGCGTCGCGGCCGGCTGCAACCTCGACAGAGTCAACAGCATGGCCCACCTCAATCTAATCGGCACTCCTTTCATTGTTTCCAGCCTGTTCGGCAGGGGAGTGGTCGGCTCGGTCGGCCAAGCGACCCCTTCGCAGGGGGGCAAGGTGGTCTCGTTGACGGGCGGCGGCGGAACCATGGGGGAGGAGCTGCCTTGCGGCTGGGTGGCAGAGGCGACCGGTAGCGCGAACTTATCGCTCGCTCAGAATCCGCCCACAGGCCCCAAGATCCAGCTAGGCTACCCGTAGACCTTCCTTGGCAGGCTTGGGCTTGCGATTCTCCCTGCCTTTATTCGCGTACTCGGCCCAGCAGGAGCCGGTCCTGAGGATTTGGACGGCCTGACTCACCAATGGCTGGTCCTCCATGAATCATGTCGAATGAGGAACGACCCGGTAAGGCCAACAAGACGCTCACCAAGTCGGGACAGAGGCACTCGTGTAATCGCCTGCGGGATAGCGGACCACCTTGTCGTGCGAGGAACTCGGGACGTTCACTTTGCACCAACCCGTCGGCTTGCTCAGGGCGAGTTACCTCGACGACGGCGGACGCTGCCTTTGGATCGATGCTGGGAAGACGGAGCATGCGCGACGCCGCCTGGATGTGCCCGAGCCGGTCCAGCCCTACCTGAACCAGCTCGCGGTAGGAAAAGGCCCGGATGACCTGCTGTTCGGGATGAGCCGGCGCGGCGGGCCTCGCCGCAGGCAAAAGATGTGGGAGATGGTACGCCGACTCTGCCAGCGAGCCCGCGTTCCGAGCGTTTGTGCGCACTCTCTGCGCGGGCTATGGGCGACTCTGGCGGTGCAGTCGGGCGCGGTCTCGCACGCGGTAGCGACGAGCTTGGGTCATCACTCGTTTGTGATGACGCAGCGGCACTATGCGCAAGGCTCCGCGGTGGCCAACGCGGCAACGGCGCGGGTGCTTGGCACGCTGATTAGCGAGGGTCCCGTGGCGAGTAGTGCTCGCCAACAGCTTGAGCAGCTGGACGAGCGCGAGCTGGCGCTCCTTCTGAAGCTTCTGGCGGAGGCGAAGAAAGGCGGAACTACGGCAAATTAGCGCCGCAATCGTTCCGCAACCGTTCCCACGGGGTGTCAGCAACGGATGTCAGCGACGGGAGATGACGGGCGGGACATTCAGCCCGGTAAAGTTCCGATCGAGAGAGAACAACAACGAATCATTCCGCGGCGGGGCGAAGTGCTTGCGAATCACGGACTTCGG
>CALFML010000193.1 GCA_937879845.1 uncultured Myxococcales bacterium | reverse complement strand
CGAGCAGGTGCGGGCGCAGTTCAATATCTCCGACCAGGACCACGAAAAGGTCCTGCAGCAGCTGCAGATCACCGACCGCCAGCTCTTCGATCCCAACGTCGCCGTTTCCGCCGAAGAGCGCCTGCAGGAGCAGGGCTACCGCATGGCGCTGCGCACGCTGCTTTTGCGCGGAGCCAGCCGCCGCGACATCGAGAACCTGCGCCGCGATTACAACATCTCGCCGGAGAACCACCAGCGCTTGGTCGACGAGATCACCGGGACCGGCGGCGGCCACCTGCAGCAGGTGCAGGACCTGCTGGCCCGCATCGAAGACCTGCGCGCCGTCTACCGCGTGCTGTGCAGCTTCGTCATGGGGCCGGCGCTGGAGTTCCTGTCGCTGGTGCTGCTCAAGCGCCAGGATCGGCTGGTGGATCATGTGCTCGATGTGCTGTCCCTCATGGGACTTGGCGATGTGATTCGCAATAACCGCGGCCGCCTGTTCGATCAGGATAAGGTCACCCGCGGCGGCGCCATCGACGCGCTGCGCGACACCGGCGATCCGGAGGCGATGGCGCGCTTCCTGCCGATCCTCGAAGAGCGGGTGCCGGCGTTCGATCCGCGGATCGTCGCCAGCGAAGAGGAGCAGGAGCGGGTGCTCGACGCCCTGGCGAGCGAGCACGATCCGTTCGTGCGCGCCGGCGCCATGCTCGCCTCCGCCCTGCCCGGCGAGACCCCGAGTCCGACCAGCATCGAGCGCCTGCTCTCCGGAATGAACGACGAGGATGCGCTGGTGCGTGAGGCGGCGATTCAGGCGCTGCCGACCGGCTGGGGCATGGCCGCCGGCAACCTGCTGGGCGACAACGACCGCTCGGTGCGCGACGCGGCGCAGGCGGCGCTGGCGCGGCGGTCTGGGGCGCACGGCGGCGGCGGGGCGATGGGCCTGCCGCAGCCGGCGACCGGTCCCATGGAGCAGCGGCTGCACTCGCTCGGCAAGGGGCCGGCACCGCTGCCGCTGCCGCCGGGCGGCCCCGGAGGTCCCGTCCCGCCGCAGCTGGTCGTCATGCCGCCGCCCGCGGGCCCCGGCGCGGGTCCAGCGGGTCCGCCGGAAAGCCAAGGTCCGCCCAGCCAGCCGCCGATTAATCCACCGGCGCTGGTCTCGATCGGCGAAGGCTTCGGCTCCGCCCAGGCCGACACGCTGGTCACCGGACGCTTCGCCGTGCCGCGCCTGCCGACCAACCTCGGTCCGGTGTGCACCAACCTCGAGCGGATCTTGTTTCTGCACTGCGTGCCGCTGTTCGTCGACTTCGAGCCGGAGGACCTGCTCATGCTGGCGCGCGCGTCGGAAGAGCGCTCCTACATCGAAGGGACGATCCTGTTCAGCCAGGGCGAGCACGGCGACGAGGTCTTCGTCATCATCGCCGGCCGCGTCGAGGTCATGGCCACCGGCGACTCCCCCGAGCGCGTCCTCAACGTCATCGGCCCCGGCGACTGCCTCGGCGAGATGTCGGTCATCGATGGCTCGCCGCGCTCCTCCACCGCCATGGTGGTCGGCGTCGGCACTCGCGTGCTGGCGATCCGCGGCGACACCTTCCGCCGCTTCGTCGAAGAGCGCTCGCACGTCAGCGGCAAGATCATCGGCGTGCTCGCCAACCGCCTCCGCCAATACATCGAACGCTCCGCCAAGCCGCAGCTCCTCCGCTCCGCCGCGGCCGTCGCCCAAGCAAGCTAAATTCCCGGCTGCTTTGTCCGCGCGCCGACCTTGGCCGTGCTATATGCCGGACTCCATGCGCATGCGGTGCCCTCACTCGGCAGGCTCATCATTTGAGCCTGCGGCGCGCCGCTGTGCCGGAGGAGGCTGTCATGTCCCGCATCGCGCTAATGC
Source organism: uncultured Myxococcales bacterium (assembly GCA_937879845.1). GTDB lineage: Bacteria > Myxococcota_A > Polyangia > Palsa-1104 > JAEUJZ01 > CALFML01. Next base: position 12,703 of record CALFML010000193.1, on the reverse strand, counting down.
CCGAAGAGCTAGCCAACCAGATCGCCGCCGGCGAGGTCGTCGAGCGCCCGTCCTCCGTCGTCAAGGAGCTGGTCGAAAACGCGCTCGACGCCGGCGCGCAGCGCATCGATGTCGATATCGAAAACGGCGGCTTGGCCCTGTGCCGCATCACCGATGACGGCTCCGGCATGACGCAGGAGGATGCGGAGCTGTGTCTCTTGCGGCACGCCACCTCCAAGCTGCGCTGCGCCGAGGATCTGTTCCGCCTGCAGACCATGGGCTTCCGCGGCGAGGCGCTGGCCTCGATCGCGTCGGTGGCGCGGCTGACCCTGACCACCCGCACCCGCGACGCGGTGGCCGCCTACCGCATCACCACCGAGGCCGGCCAGAAAAAAAGCCCGAGCCGCGAGGTCGGCGGCTCGGTCGGCACGCAGATCGAAGTCCGCGACCTGTTCTACAACGTCCCTGCCCGCCTGAAGTTCATGAAGAGCGAGGCGACCGAGGCCGGCCACATCGCCGAAGCGCTGGTCCGCCTGGCGCTGGCGTTCCCCGGCGTCCACTTCAAGCTGCGGCAGAAGGGCAAGGTCACGCTCGATCTGCCGCCGCATAAGAGCCCGCTGGAGCGGTCGCGGGCGGCGCTGGCAGCGCGCGGCAAAGGGGCCGGGGCGCCGGTGCTCTACCTCGCCCAAGCCGGCGGGGACGGCATCGCGATCGAGGCCCACTTGGGTGCGCCCGATGACGCCACCAGCACGCCGCGCAACCTGTTCTTGCTGGTCAATCACCGCTTCGTGCGCGACCGCTCGCTCCTTCACGCCGCCCAGGCCGGCTACGGGGAGCTGCTCGAGCGCGGCCGCTACCCGCTGCTGGTCCTGCACCTAAACCTCGACGCGGCGACGGTGGATGTCAATGTCCACCCGCAAAAGATGGAGGTCCGCATGGCGGGGGCCGATGCGGTCTACAGCCTGGTTCGTACGGCGCTGCGCAATGTGTGCATCCAAGCCCCATGGCTCGTCGGCGTGGCGGCGGCGCAGAAGTATGTGATCGGCGGCTCGGCGGGCGCCTTACAGGAGGTGCGTCCGGCGTACGGCGGCACCGGCGGCGATGTTGCTGCGGCGCGCGCGTCGGGTTTTTCCGCCGCGGAGCATCGGGACGATCCGCCGCCAGGCTCTGGGTCTTCCGGCGCTTCGGCACGGACGGATCTGCAGCTGGCCTCAAGTGATGGACCGCGTCGTTCTTCCGGACGCCTGACTGGCGGTACTGCCGAGCATCAGCTCCCGCTGCAGCCGCAATGGGGGGCCGGCCTCGCGGAGCATCGGGCGCGGCTGCGCCAGGCCGTCGAGCTCTTTGCGCCAGCCCCTGCCGCCGCAGCGCTGTCCGACGCCCCTTCATCGGAGCCGTCCGCCGCGGACCGCTCCGAATCGGCCGCCGCGCCCGCCGCGGACCGCGACTCCGACCCGGCCATCCTGACCACCGCCCCGGAAGGGATGACCGCCGCGATCGCACGGATGAACCTGGCCGGGCTCACTTATTTGGGACAGCTCCTTGGCACCTACCTGCTCTGCGAGGGCGACGGTGAGCTCTTGCTCATCGATCAGCATGCGGCGCATGAGCGGGTGGTCTACGAACGCTTGCGCCGCGCCCACGCCGATGCGCCGCTGACGGCCCAGCGCCTGCTGTTCCCCGCGAGCCTGGAGCTCGATGAAGGACGCGCGGCGCTGCTCACCGAGCACGCCGAGACCCTGACCCATCTCGGCTTCGAAGTGCGGCCTTTTGGCGGCCGCAGCTTCGCCTTGTGCGCCGCTCCCGACCTTGGCGCCTACGGCCGCGGGGCGCAGGTCCACCGGGATCCGGAGCGCTTGTTGCGTCAGGTCCTCGATGAGCTGGAAGAGAGCGGGCGCAGCGACACGTTGCGGGAGCGCGGCGAGCTGCTGCTGGCCACCATGGCCTGCCATGCCGCGGTGCGCGCCGGCGACGCGATGGACCCGAGCCGCGCCTTATCGCTGCTGCGGGCGATGGACGAGGTTGATTACAGCCCCTACTGCCCGCACGGCCGCCCGGTCCTGGTCCGCCTCAACCGCGCGGAGATCGAGCGCCGCTTCGGGCGGGCCTGAGCGAAAATGTCTCGCGCCATATTTCGCTCGGGCCCAAATCGAGTCTGGTAGGCTGCGCCGATGGCCGGCTGGGCAAACGGGGTCGCGGGCGGATGAGTGAGCGTCTGGTCTCGCCGCACCTCGTGCTCGGCGTCGTGGGACCAACCGCGGCGGGCAAGAGCGCCCTGGCGCTGCGGCTCGCGGAGCAGCTCGGGGGGGAGGTGCTGTGCTGCGATGCGCTGCAGCTGCGCGCCGAGCTGCCGATCCTGACCGCCAAGCCCACCCCGGCGGAGCTATTGCGCGTGCCGCATCACCTGTTTGGCGTGCTGCCGCTCCTGCAGCCGGCGACCGCCGCCCAGTATGCGGCGCTCGCCGACGCGGCGATTGCCGACATCCAAGCGCGGCGGCGCGTGGTCATCCTGTGCGGCGGCACCGGGCTGTACCTGCGCGCCTTGCGCGACGGACTGTTCCCCGGTCCCGGCGGTGATCCGGAGTTCCGTGCCGCGCTGCAGACGGAGGTCGCGGCGCACGGGCTGCCGGCTTTGCATGCACGCCTGCAGTCGGTGGATCCGGAAGCCGCGGCGCGCATCGCTCCCGCCGACTATGTCCGCATCGAGCGCGCCTTGGAGGTCTACGAGCTCAGCGGACGGACGATGAGCGCCTGGCAAGCCGACAGCCAGGCGGAGCGGCGCCTGGGTCCGCGCTATCGCCTGCTCCTCATCGGCGTCGATCCCGGACCCGAGGCGCTGCGGGCCCGCATCGCCGGCCGCGTCGCAGCGATGCTCGCGGCGGGCGTGATCGACGAGGTCAGAGATTCTCTGACGAGGCACGGGCCGCTGCGCTATCCGCCGCTCGGCTACGATCAAGTGCGCCGCCACTTGCAGGGAGAGCTCGACCGGGAGGCGATGGCGGCGGAGCTCGGTCACAAGACGGCGCAGTATGCCCGTCGTCAGCGAACTTGGTTCCGCCGGGAGCCGGAGCTTACCCGCTGGCTGCCGGAAGCCGCTGCGGCTGCGCCCGACGCCCCGGGCCCGGACGATGCGGCCGCTGGCCTTGTCGATGAGCTGCGGGCCGCGCTGCGACAAGGGTCTTGAGTCAGCGGCGGCCGCGGCAATCGGAGCCGCGCCACAGCAGGACAATATTTTGCCTTTGCTCGCCGGTGTGCGGCCGCCAGCCCAAGACGCGGGCGGCGGTTTTTGTTACAACTACCAGAGTCTTTTTGCCCCCTCGAGCCATCGCACATGTCCAAACCGAGCCCGCCCGCCGCGCTTGACCCGCGTCAAACCCTGGACTTCGAGCGTCCGCTCGTCGAGCTGGAGAACAAGATCGCCGCCCTCAAGGTCCTTGCCGGAGGCGAGCTGCTCGCCGCCGAGATCAAGGTGCTGGAGCGGCGGGCCAGCCGCTTGCGCGCCGACATTTTCGCCAAGCTGACGCCGTGGCAGAAGGTGCAGCTGTCGCGCCACCCGCTGCGTCCCTACACCATGGACTACATCAGCCGCCTGTGCGACGAGTTCTTCGAGCTGCACGGCGACCGCGCGTTCCGCGACGATGAGGCGGTGGTCGGCGGCCTCGGACGGCTGCGCGCCTCGGGCGGCCAGTCGATGCTGTTTATCGGCCACCAGAAGGGCCGCGGCACCAAAGAGGCGATGCGCCGCAACTTCGGCATGCCCCGCCCCGAAGGCTATCGCAAGGGCCGGCGTCTGATGGAGCTGGCGGCGCGCATGAAGCTGCCGATCGTCGCCCTCATCGATACCCCCGGCGCCTACCCCGGCATCGACGCCGAGGAGCGCGGCCAAGCCGAGGCCATCGCCAAGAACCTGGAGGTCATGGCCGGTCTTGCCGTGCCGATCATCGCCGTGGTCATCGGCGAGGGCGGTTCCGGTGGCGCTCTGGCGCTCGGCGTCTGTGATCGCTTGCTCATGCTCGAATACTCCGGCTACTCGGTCATTACGCCGGAGGGCTGCGCATCCATCCTCTGGAAGGATCAAGGCCAGGTCGAGGTCGCCGCGGCGCAGCTGAAGATGACCGCCGACGATCTGCAGCAGCTCGGCGTCGTCGATGAGGTCATTGCCGAGCCGCCCGGCGGGGCGCACCACGATCCCGATGAAGCGGCGCGCCGAATCGGCGAAGCCGTGGCTCGCCATCTCAGCGAGCTCGCCACGATTCCCGCGTCCGAGCTGCTAGAGCGCCGCTACCAGAAATACCGCGCCCTGGGCCAGTTCACCGAAGGCCCCCGCGGCGGCGAACCAGGCGTCGAAGCAAGCCCCGTCCTGGCTTCGCTGGAGCCCGCCTCCAGCTAGTCTTGGCGGGGCGCCAAGCCGGCTATGCGCCGAGCGTAAGCACCTGCCCTTCGCGGAGACAGGCGATGGGCGAGGTCTCCGGGTCGAGCTGATCGGGGTAGTGGATAAGCCGCATGCGGGCGCGCAGCTCGGCGGGCAGGAGGAGCAGCGACGCCAAGGGTGTGTGCACGCCGAAGTTGGTCTCATGGATGATGAGCTCCGCCTCGGCGAGCCAGGCGATGAGCTCGGGATCGAAGGCGGTATCGGCGCTGTAGCCGAAAAGCGGTCGCGCCGGTGCACCACCTTTGTCGAGCGAGACGCGGATGGCGGTGGTCGGGATGTGATGGCGGGTGAAGCGGCGCTCGATGCGCAGCGGGCCGACGCGGGTGACGCCGGCCTGCAGATCGACGCGGTCAGTGTAGTCTAGGAGCTCAAGCTGTTTGAGCGGACCCGGCGCGGTGATCATCTGCCGCTCGCGCTCCGGGCTGTCGATAAAAGACGACGCAGCGCCGCCGGGCGCCGGGGCGAAGCGGGCGGCAACCGCTGCGGGGTCGGGCTCGGGAACGCTGAGCAAAAGGCGCTCCATGCCGCCGCGCAGCCGCGTCGGCCACAGCTCCGACAGGACCTCCGCGGCCCCGTACAGCGTCGGCTTTTTGCCGAACACGAAGCGGCGCAGGTATAAAAATGCCTCGGTGCCGCCGCAGTGATCGCCGTGCAGGTGGGTGAGCAGCAGATGATCGATGTTGGCAGCCGATAGATCGCTGCCGCTGCGGGCGCGGTGATCGGCGAGCACGCGCGGAAACGCCGGCGGGCAGTCCACCTGCAGCCGCAGCCCGGAGTGCGGCTCTTCAATGCACAGGCAGGCGTTGTGGTAGCGCTCCGTGAAGGCGTCGCCGACACCAAGAACATGCAGCTTGAGCATCGCCGGGACTCCTCGCCCTGGCCGGGCGGCTTTGGGGCGGACGGTTAGCCGTTATGGCCGATGGTGGTGACGACCCCTTGGGTAAAGGTCTTGGTGTCCGCCCGGCCGCCGATATCGCGGGTGCGCAGGCGGTCGTCCTTCAGGGCCGTGAGGATGCCGCGGCGCAGCCGCTGACACGCCGCGGTCTGCCCCAGGTGGTCGAGCATCATGCCGGCGGCCAGGGCGAGCGCGGCCGGGTTGGCGATGCCCTGACCGGCGATATCCGGCGCCGAGCCGTGCACGGCCTCGAAGATCGCCGCCCGCTCGCCGAGGTTGGCGCCCGGCGACACGCCCAGGCCGCCGACCAGACCGGCGATGAGATCCGACAGGATGTCGCCGAACAGGTTCATCGTCACGATGACATCGAAGCGCTCCGGCTGCAGCACGAGCTTCATGCACGCCGCATCGACAATCACATCGTCGGACGGGATGTCGGGATACTGCTTGGCGACCTGCTTGGCGACCTCGAGGAACAGGCCGTTGGACATCTTGAGGATGTTGGCCTTGTGGATGATCGAGACTTTCTTGCGTCCATGCTTGCGCGCGTAGTCGAAGGCGTAGCGGACGATGCGCTCCGAGCCCAGGCGCGTGATGACGGCGATGGACTCGGCGGCGCTGCGGCCGGGGCCGACGAAGTGCTCGATGCCGGCGTAGATGTCCTCGGTGTTTTCGCGCACGGTGACGATGTCGATGTTCTCGTAGCGCGAGGGGACGCCGGGGAACGACAGGGCCGGCCGCAGGTTGACGTAAAGATCGAAGTGCTGGCGCAAGGCGACGTTGACCGAGCGGAAGCCGGTGCCCGCCGGTGTCGACAGCGGCCCCTTGAGCGCGACCTTGTTTTTTTCGATCGAGTCCAGGGTGATAAGCGGCATCGGGTCGTGGTGCGCCGCGATCGCGCCCATGCCGGCCGGGACTTCCTCCCAGCGCAAGGAGGCGCCGGCGGCTTCGAGCATGTGGAGCGTGGCATCGGCGATCTCCGGGCCGATGCCGTCGCCGCGGATAAGAGACACAAGGGGAGCGGTTTCGGTGAGCATAGGTGCGGGTTCCTGTCTGGCTGAAAGTCGCCCCGGATTATACGGTGCCGCGACGGGAGTGCCTACTCCTTGGCGGTCCCGAGCGACGCTTTTAGCCCTGCTGCCCGCCGTCCGGCTTTTCCACCGGCCCGTCTTTGCCCCAGACCATGCCGATGATCGTGGAGGCGCGCTTGTTGTCTTTGGCGCGGCCGCTCTGCGCCAGGCGCATGACCATGGACTTTAGCAGCGCGCGCTGGATCTCCGGGTAGGTGTCAAGGAGCGCGAGGAAGTCGTCGGCGTCAAAGCGCAAGAGCTGGCACGGCTCCAGGGTCTCGGTGGTGGCGGTGCGCTCGGTGCCGGCCAGCACCGCCATCTCGCCGGTGCACTCGCCGGTGCCAAGGCGCGCGACCTCTTGGCCGTTGGTGATGACGCGCACCTTGCCGCGGCGGATGAGGTACAGGCAGTCGGCGGGCTCGCCCTGATTGACCAGCGACCGGCCTTCGGGCACGTCCACCCTCTCGGCCAGCCGCGCCACTTCGGCGAGCTGCGAGCTGCTCAGCGATTCGAACAGCGCGACATCCTTGAGAAATAAGATGATGTCCAGAGATGCTGAGACGGGACGGTCGCGCGTGCTCACGAGCCTTTCCTCCGCTGGCTGACATCAGTGGGCGCGTCCATATCGACCTCGGTCGGTGCTTTTGCCGGGACGGTTGCCGCTGCCGGGGGGGCTGCGGTTGCCGGGGCGGCTGCCGACGCCTTCGCCGCTGCCGCCGCTGAGGCGCTGGTCGGCTGCGTTGCCGCCGCCGCGGGCGGGTTGGCCGATTTCGCGCCCGGCGAAGTGGCGGCGGCAGATCCGGATGCCGGAGCGTGCGCTTCCTGCGGGCCGTCTTTGCCCCAGACCATGCCGATGATCGTGGAGGCGCGCTTGTTGTCTTTGCCGCGGCCGGTCTGCGCCAGGCGCTGCACCAGGGACTTGAGCAGCGCGCGGCCGATCTCCGGATAGCAGTCGACCAGGCCCAGGAAGTCGCTCTCCGAGAAGCGCAACAGCTGGCACGGCTCCAGCGTATCGACGCCGGCGGTGCGCCGCATGCTCGCCAGAACCGCCATCTCGCCGACGCACTCGCCCGGACCCAGGCGCGCCAGCTCCTGGCCGTTGCCCAGGACCCGCAGCTTGCCCTTGCGCACAAGGTAAAGGTAGTCCGGCAGATCGCCCTGGCCGAACAGCGTCGTCCCGCCCGGCAGATCGACCTTCTCCGCCAGCGCCGCGACCTCGACCAGCTGCGAGTTGGTCAGCGCCTCGAACAGCGCGACATCCTTGAGGAACAGCACCAGGTCGGCGAACGCCCGGATCGGATCCTCGACCGGCGGATAAGTGGTCAGCACCGCCGGACAGTCGGGATCATGGCGCAGGGCGGAGACGATCCACGGGTCCAGGGTCAGCTTGAGCCACTCGACCGCGGTCTCGGGGCTCTGGCCGGTGGCGATCGACAGCGGCGGCAGGAAGAACTCGCTCGACCAGGAGGTCGTATCGTCGAGAAGCTTCAAGCTGGCGGTAACGGTGGGCCCGGGCTTGAACAAGGTGCGGAGCAGCTCACGCGCCTGATCCCGATGCGGCGAGTTGGGCGAGCGCAGCGCCTTGAAGATGTGGACCATCGTGTCTTTGGGCGACAGCAGGGCCAGCGTCAAGGCGACCCGCTGCTGGGCGGTGTCGATCTGCGCCTCCAGCTCGCGCCACAGCAGGCCCCCGGGCCGCAGGCGGTCGCGTAAGAGATCGCGCGCCCGCAGCATGTGCAGACCCCAGCGCAGCTCGATAAGCAGGAAGTCCTGCAGCTTGTCGGGGTCCATCGGCGCCATCTCATCGGCGCGGCGCAGCTTGTTGAGCGCCTTGAGCGACTCCAGCTGCGCCAGCCGATCGGGAAAGACCAGGTGCTCCAGCAGGCACGGGATGCCGGCGTGAGACGAGATCATGCCGAGCGAGCGCAAAAGGTGCAGCCGCACCGCCGGCGTCGTCTCCGGCGCGGCGAGCTGGGCGATGACCACCGGGACGATGGTCTCGCCGGAGACTGCCAGGGCGCGGACGGCGACGTGCGCCAGCTTGGGATCGGACAGCGCGGCGAACAGCGGCCGGCGGGCGCGGTCGTCGCTGAAGGCCGAAAGGCCGGAGAGGGCTTCGCGGCGCACGGCCAGATCGCCGTCGTTGAGGCGGGCGAGCACGGCGGGCAGGAACTCGGTGACCTTGTGGTCGTGGACCAGGCGCAGGGCGACGACGCACTCGTGCGTCTCGCGGGAGTTTAGCAGCGCCTCCAGCGCGCGGCGGGCGACCTTGAGATGGCGCGAGTCGGTGGAGCGCAGCAGCGTCGCAATCGCCGCCGAGCGCAGGGCCGGGCTCTGCGAGGTCACCCAGCGCGAAGTGTCCTCACCTAGGAGCGTCGAGCCCATGGGGCCGGCGGCCTCGAGAATCGCCACCCGCTCGCGATCCGAGATGCGCGGCTCGCCCCAGCGCTGGCGCAGGTGGATCTCCAGGTCCGGGGTGTGCTCCTCGGACATCCAGCGCAGGGCGGCGATGCGGACCGGCTCGAAGGGGTGGCGCATGCGCTGCTGCATGGCGCGGCTGACCAGGTTTGAGCGGTGCGAGCGCAATAGCTCCAGCGCCAGCTCGCGCGAGCGCGGACTGCCGGTGTCGATGGCCTCGAGCAGCACGCGCAGGCGCGGTCCGTCGATCATCGGGATGAGCTCTTCGTGCGCGTCGGAGTGGCCGATCGCATCGACCGAGCCGTCTTCCAGCGTCTCGCGCAGGGTCCGGGCGTAAAGCGATCCCCAGCGCGTGCCGAGCAGCGTCACGAGCAGCGCCATCACGATCGCCGCCCCGGTCAGGTAGCGGGCATCGACCACCGACTCGACGCCCCACAGAAGCAGCGACCCGGCGGCCTTGATGATCGGGTTGAGGATGCCGCCGAGCACCAGCAGCAAGCTTGGACGCACCGCTGGCGATAACGCCGCGACCAGACACGACTCGGCCGGTCGGTGGAGGTTTGGGCGCAGCGTCTTATCTAGCAGCAGCGCGGTCAGGATGATCCACACGGTGACGCTGGCGGTCGCGTGGGCCTCGAAGCTGGCGTAGAAGTAGGTGCCAAGGCAGGTCATGAGCAGCGCCGGCAGGATGGCCAGCGCCAGACCGACGCCCCAGCGCTCCAGCACCGGCGTCGTCACCAAGGCCTGCGTCGCGATCCCGCCGACCGACGACACCGCCAGGACGATGCACATGACGAAGGCGATTTGCGACGGCGCCCAGGCGCTCTTCATCGCCACGCGGGTCTCGTACTGCAACAGCAGACCGGTCCACACGATGCCTGCGGTGCCGATGGTCATCCACCGCACGAGCGGGATGCTGAACAGCTGCCGGAAGTGGCTCTGTTGGCCGGTGCCGCGGCGCTTGGCCGGGACGCGGGCGGCGTAGTCGGTGCGCACCAGCATGCCGGCGATGAGCCAGGCGACGCCCGACACCCAGATGAGGTGCTCGGGCTTGCTCGGCTGGCGCAGCACCAGGGTAATCGCCGTCCCGGCGAGCAGTCCGCCGAGACCGGCGTAAGTGCCCAGCCGCGGCAGCAGCCAGCGGATCTGCGCCGCTTCCAGCGGTGCCTGAAAGTACGTCCAGGTAGCGGCCACGCCGACGGTGGTGGCGACCTCGATGAACAAAAATAGAGTGAAGGTCGACTGCGGCGTCGGCTGGTGGTTCCACACCGCGGTGCCCAGGGTGAGCACCCCCAGCGTCAGCAGGATGAGGCGCAGCGCCCCGGCGGCCGGGCGGCGGCGTAGAAGCCGGTTGAGCAGGACCGTGGTCAGCGCGGTGAGCAGGCTGCCGACGAACATCGCCGGCGGGATGCTCTGCCGCTGATGGTGGGCAAGGAACAGCGCGTCCTGGTACGAGGTCGATAGGACGACGTTGAAGATGCAGATCGCCGCCAGCCAGCGGAGGCGGCGTTCAGCGTCTTTCAGCCCGACGGCGGGTACCTTGTCCGTGCTCATCCCGGATGCAAGTCAGCTCGCCTGGCGGTGCGGACTCGCTGCGCCGTGGCCCCTGGGCGCTTGACCCGCAGCAGGGTGGCGGCACAGCGGACGCGTGCTGAGGAGAGGATGGCGGACGTTAACAGTCCTAAACGAATTGGTCATTCGGTACCAGAGTGATTGTACCGTTCCTCTCGGCCAAAGGGAAGCTTGCGTCAGGATGCGCGGCGCGCCTCGCTGCGCGGGCTGGCAGAGCGGCTAGAGCGACTCGACCGACTTTAGCATCTCCGGCTGGAAGGTGGCGCGCAGGCGGACCAGCGATTCGTGGGTCGACTTGGTGCGGCCGGTGATGACGTCGACGTCGGGGCGGATGACCGCGCCCTCCACCTGATCGTCATCGAAATCGTAGTTTGTCCGCTGCTTGTATGTGACGGTCTGGCCGCCGTCGCGCTTTAGCGTCGGTGACGGCGCGGCCGCGGCGATCGGCTCGGCGCCGCGCGTCTGTGCCAGGGCACTGCCGCCGATGAGCACCGATGCCGCGGCGAGCGCAAACAGCTGACGGGTGATGCGGGACGAGCAGGACTGGGTCTTGGTGGTCGACATGGGCATGCTTCCTTCTTCGCCGGCGGGGTCCAGCGGGCGTTCATAGCGCCTTGCTTACAGGGTCTTGCACGCAGGGCTTGACTTGCGGGCCCCGGCCTCTCCGCTTTGGCTGACAGAGCGGCGGCCGGGACTTGCTATGCTGGGCTTTAACGGGAGAGGGTCCGATTCGATCTATGACGATCTGGATGATCGCGACGATCGGGCCGACCAGGAAGATCGGCAAGGGTAGGGCAGGTGCGCGGCGTTGCCTACAGCGGCGGCAGCGGCTTGACGCACAGGGTCCAGCCGCCCGGCACGGCCACCGCGTCCCAGGCGCGGTGAACGCTCAGCCACTCGGGGCTGCAGCGGCCGTACAGGTTCTCCGCGGCTTGCGCGCTGGCGTAGCGGGCGAGCTGGAAGGTGGCGCTGCTCGTGAGGAGCTTGGTGTTGGTCATGAACATGATCCGCAGCGACTTTTCGATGCCGATCTTCGACACGGTCACCGTGGTCTTGCTGCGCGGATGCTTGCCGCCGTCGCTCAAAAGGACATGCACGAGGTTGAGCAGACCGCTATTTAAGTGCACGCCGCCGTTGTCGAAGGAGCCGGGCATGACGCGCTCGGGGTAGTAGTCCTTGCTCTGGCCGTCCTTGGTCGGGTTGTCCATGAACCGCAGCGAGCCGCCGGGCAGCATCGGTCCGGCGACCTCTTTGCCGAGCAGCCAGGTGTCCGCGGTGTCGCTGAGCGTCGCCGGGTTGCCCATCTCCGACCCGCCCGAGACCTTCCACGCATGGGCGCCGGAGCCGAACACGTCCGACATCCCTTCGTTGAGCGCCCCCGACTCGTTGAGGTAGGCCAGGTTCGAGGTGCTGCTCGTCACCGCGTGGGTGATCTCGTGCGCCGTGACATCAAGACCCAGGCTCAGATCCTTGAGGAGCATGTTGTCGCCGTCGCCGTAGACCATCTGGCTGGCCGCGGCGATCCAGGCGGCGTTGTTGGGGGAGCAGCTGGCGCCGCCGAAGAATGTCACGTGGACGCTGGAGCGCAGCGGCGCGCCCTTGTTGTCGTACGAGTCGCGGTTAAAGAAGTGCTTATAGAACCAGTAGGTGCTGCCGCCGTGATCGTAGACGTTGTTCACGGTCGTGTCGGCGACCGTCATCTCGCCTTCGCCGCGGTTCTTGGTTCCCGGCAGCCCGCCGGTCCCGGCGATGCACATGCGGTAGGTGTAGACGGTGCGCGCCAGGGCCGTATACACGCGGCTCAGCCGCGCCACGACCTTGCCGTCGAGCGGGCTGACGAAGATCTCTTCCGACTCGAAGCCCTTGTCGCCGATATAAGAGACGAGCGCGCGGTAGGTCAGCTGCGGCGCGCCTTCCATGGCGTAGACGCGCAGCGCCGGCGCCTCGTCTATCTGCACGGTGCCGGGGCGGGCGAGGCCCTTGAGGCCGCGGCTCAGCGCTTCGTCGCCGGTGAGCGTCACGGCCGCCGGATCGCCGGGGACGAGGCGCAGCTCCGGCACAAGCTCCCCAAGCACTGCGCCGATGGCGCCGTCGTTTTCGGCCTGCACGACGATTTCACCGCCGACCACCGGCACCCCGGCGTGGACCTGCTGCAGCTTGACGAAGCGGCGGCCGGACGGATCGGCGGCGTCTTGCTCATCGGAGAGCACCGCGAAGCTGGTCATGGCCGACAGCCGGTACGCGGTCGCCAGGCTGCTCAGCACGGCCTGGCCCGCCGCCTCGCCGTTACGGATCGCGGCGGGGACGTGTCCGGACAGGTACATCGGGGTCCCGGCT
>CALFML010000192.1 GCA_937879845.1 uncultured Myxococcales bacterium | reverse complement strand
ATCTACACAGGCGAAGACACTCTTTCCCTACACGACGCTCTTCCGATCTCCCATGCACGAACCGACGCGGCCGGCGCTAGTCACGGTCTGGCCGTCCGGGGCGACGGTGCCGTAGACCCAGCCGTTATCCGTGTCCGGGGTGGCCGGATCGAGCCGGTACATGATGAACATGCCGCTCTTTTTTTGCGCATGGAACAGCCGGCCGTTTTCGCGCAGGTACCGTACCGGGGACTGGTTGGCGTCGTAAGTCGTGGCGGCCGGCACTTCCTCGACCTCCCAGGCCTCTTTGACGACGACCTGGCCGACCACGGCGGGCGTCTTGCCGTTGCGGCCAAGGTACGCCTCGCGATCTTTGGCGAACAGGTAGTAGAGCTTCTGCCCGTGGGTTTCGACGTGCACGCTGGCGCTGCGCCGCGGGTAGCTCGGCATGGGCATGCGGCACAACCCCGGCGCCCAGTGCAGCTCATCATCGACGCGGGCATAGGACTCGTAGCCGGCGGCGAGCTCACGCAGGCGCCCCTGGAACGCGGGATTGTTTTCCCCCAGAAGGGGCCCGGATCCCGGATCCGGCTCGACGGTAAGACCGGAGCAGCCAGCACAAAGAGCAAGGACCAGAGCGACAGCGCGCATCGGCGACCTCCATCCAGAGCGAACCGCACCATAGCAAAATCGGAGCGTGCGATGCGGCCTATGGCGCGCGGCATGGTTTCCGCGGCCGCTAGGCCGGTAGGATTCAGCGACGATTCCAGCCGGTACGGACAGTGGCTGGCTTGAGGTCGCGGTGCAGGACGCCGTGGCGGTGGACGGCCGACAAGCCGCGCGCCAGGTCCAGGCCGATGCTCAGGACGCGGCGCCACGGCAGGGGCGGGCTCAGGTGGTCCAGGGACGGGCCGGTGACCAGCTCCGAGACCAGATACGGCAGCCCGCTGAAGATACCGACCCGGTAGATGGCTACCACGTTGGGGTGCTGCAGCCGGGCGATGGCCCGCGCCTCTTGCAGGAAGCGCATGCGGGCGTGGTTGGTCGGGGACGCCGTGACCAGGAACTTGACCGCTACCGGCCGGTCGAGCAGCGAGTCGTGGCCCAGGAACACCTGGCCCATGCCGCCGCGGCCCAGGGTCCGCAGGATGCGGTACTCGTCGATCTGCGGCGGGGGCACGAACAGCCCCTCGGGGCGCAGGGCGTGGTCGCCGTCCGCATCCGCCGCCGCGGGCCGCTCCGGGGCGACGGCGATATTGATGGGCGGGGCCAGCGGCTCGTCGGGCGTGTCGGTGACGCTGGATTTAGCAGTGTGCGCCGGATCACTAGCTTGTCCGGCGCGAGCTGCCAGACCGCCAGGCGCTTGTACGCTGCCCCAAATTGGCATCAGTTCCTGTCCCCAGAGTCCTACGTAACTATACCGCGTCGGCTCTGCGAAGTCGCTGCGCCTGGCAAAAGATTTAGCCGTGCTAGCCTCGGTACTCGCTGAGCGAAAGGCCGTATTGCTCGACCCAGCGGTAGACGTTTTTGCGCGGGCAGCCGAGCGTGCGCGCTACTGCCGCGATGTTGCCGCGGTATTCGTTGAGCAGCTCGACCAGGCGCTCGCGCTCGGGCGCATCGGGGTCGGCCAGCGGCGCGGTGGGGAACAGTGGGGCGGACGGGGCGACGACCGCACTTGGAGGCGGGGGTCCGCCGCGGCGAGCGCGCAGGCGCGACTCGATATCCGCCGTGTCGTCTTTGGCGGCCACGAGCTCCGAGGCGAGCTTGTAAATCTCACGGACGTTGTACGGCCACGCATACAGCAGCATCGCCTCCGCCAGCGAGGCTTGCAGGTTCACCGCGCGCCCCGCCAGGGCGTGCTGGAGCAGGAGCAGGATGTCCTCCCGCCGCGCCCGCAGCGGCGGCAGCTTCACCGTCACCTCGGCGAGCCGCGCATACAGATCGCCGCGGAACGTCCCCGCCAGGCTCGCCGCGTCGAGGTCGCGGTTGGTCGCGAAGAGCAGCCGCACATCGACCGGGTAACCGACGACCGAGCCGACCGGGTACACCAGCCGGTCCTCCAGCACGCGCAGCAGCTTGGGCTGGGCCTGCGGCGACAGGTCGCCGATTTCGTCGAGGAGCAGGGTTCCGCCTTGGGCGGCGCGGAAAAATCCAAGATGCGGCGCCGCGCCGGTAAAGGCGCCGCGCGTGTGACCGAACAGCTGGCTCTCGACCAGCGAATCGGGCAGGGCGCTGCAGTTGACGGCGACGAATGCGCCGGTGCGGCCGCTGCGCTCGTGGAGGTAGCGGGCGGCGACCTCTTTGCCGCTGCCGCTCTCGCCCAAAAGGAGCACCGCCGAGGAGGTGGGAGCGATGCGGCCGAGCACGGTGCGCAGCCGGCGAATGAGCGGCGAGCGGCCGATAAGCCCGGTCGCTCCGACCCGCCCGGGCTCGGTCGCATCGTCCATCTCGTAGGAGGTTCCGGGCTCGGACTCGATCGGCCGCTGGTAGCGCACCAGCACCAGGCTGTCGCCGATGCGGATGACATCGTCGTCGCGCAGGGCGCACTGGGTCACGCGGGAGCCGTTGACGCTCGTGCCGTTGCGGCTGCCGGCATCGACGACCCGCAGCTGGCCGAACGCCGGCTCGTAGTGGATGACCGCGTGGACGCGCGACACCCGGTTCTCGGGGATGCACAGGCCGCCCTCGGTGTCAGCCGCCCGCCCGATGACCGTGGTGCCGGCGCGGATTAATAGCGGCAGCGGGGCAGGGGTCGGTGCACCGCCGCAAAACACCAGCAGCAGCGTCGGCGCTCCCGCTTGCGTAGACGGCGTGAGGTCGGAGTCATCGGTGGTCTCCAGGTTCCGTTCGTACTTCATCCCTGCCTACCAACATATCTGAACTTGGCCGCTTGGGGCATAGCCGCGCGCGGCAAAAAATATCGGACGTTTTCGCGGAGATCGCCAGCTGCGGCAGCCGAGGTCGGCGCCCGCGCCTTCGCCGGCCGCCAGCGGCACCGATTTTCGCCGGCGCAGGGCGACGAGAGCGCCGGCCGACCGCCGGCGCGGACGGCCAGGACGATGGCAGCGACGATATTTTCCATGGCTTGGCTGGCCGGGGAAGCCCTCTTGAACCTGGACATGTTCCGAACATGGCCGGGACATGTTCATCGCTGCCGCGGTTTGGCTACATTGACGCCACGAAGAACTTTTGGCGATCGGCGCGGCGTCAGCGCCGATCGTCCCTGCGCCCCGGTCGCCCCGGCGCACCCTTTCGTACATCGCTGTCAGAGCGGAACGGGGTTTGCTCTGCCTTCTGGGCGGAACTCGCGCCGCGGCCGGTGTAGCGGCTGCGCGGAGCCGGATAAATAGCAATGAGGCACAGCATGACGGTGGTCAGCAGAGCGATTGGGCTTTTACCCGTGTTGTTAGCGGCCGTGCTGCCGTCCTGGGGCTGCGGTTCTGCCGATCCGCCGCTGGATCAGCTGGAGCTGCGCGATGCGCTCCTATCGGACCCGGTGGTAATCGCGGGGCTGCCGCAGGAGGCGCAGCAGCGGCTCGCCGGACGGTTCTGGGCCGCGGTGGCGCTGCCCGAGTCGGCTCAGACGCTTCCCAAAACCGACGCCAACACCCCGGAACAGCGTCTGCGGCGTCTGGATGCGCAGCGGCAGCAGCGCGGCCAAGACGCGTTCCTGGTAGGCGTCTGGGGCAGCGACGCAGCGGTAGAGACCATAAGTCCGTTTGAGCGCCCGGTGCGGAGCTCGCCCTCCGTGCCGCTGCCGCCGCTTCTGGGGCGCGCGAGCACGGCGACGCAGGCGCAAGAGGCGCGGGCGCTGGCTGGCCGCGCCGGGGCGACGATCGAAGATCTGCGCAACGTGAGCGGCGCGGTCCAGCTGGAGCGAGTCGTCGGCTGGCCGATCGCCGTCTTGGCCATCGACGATCGCGTGTACGTCAACGCGGCCTGGCTCACCGCCGTGGCGGCGCTGGAGCCAGGTGATTCGCACAACCCGGCGCAGAGCGGCGCCCTGTCGCGCAGCGGCGGCGCGAGCAGCGTGCCGGGCCGCACGTCCGGCTATGACGTCCTGGTCTCGCTGCCTGAAGGCGGGATCGCTTCAGGGGTGCACGCGCTCAGCACCGACGCGGTCGAGCCCGATGCGCCGCCGACCGGCGATGCCGCGGCATCGGGCGGCTTCGGCAGCTGCAGCAGCAGTAGCTGCTCCAGCTCTTCGTGCAGCAGCTCTTCGTGCAGCAGCTCTTCGACGCCGTCGTCGTGCACGGTGAACCTGTGCTCTTCGGCGGCCGATAAGGAGTGCTGCCGCGCCTGCGCCCTGACCCCCGGGC
This sequence comes from uncultured Myxococcales bacterium, assembly GCA_937879845.1. Classification (GTDB taxonomy): domain Bacteria; phylum Myxococcota_A; class Polyangia; order Palsa-1104; family JAEUJZ01; genus CALFML01. The sequence continues at coordinate 1,463 of CALFML010000192.1, read as the reverse complement.
ACGCCGGTCCCGACCTGTCGATGCTGTGGATGATGCTCTGGCTGAGCGTGCCGCTTCTGCTCTTGACCGGCGTCGATCTGCGCAGCCGTGTCGGCGCACGCTTGCGCCCCCGGAGCCGGGCAGCGCGGATGAAGCAGTAGGAGGAACCGATGCGGCCGCTCATTTCTGCATGGCTGCGCCACCACGGACTGCCCGGCTGGCTGGCGCCGACGTACTTTACGCTGGTGGTCGGCTGCGCGGTCGTCGCGCTGCTCATCGCGCTGCGGCTTGCCGCGCGGGACGGCGAGGACTTGCGGCATGAGGCGCGGTCGCTCGCCCTGGCCTATCTCGGCGCGCTGCTCGGCGGCTATGCGCTGGAGGTTCTGCGCTCGCTTCCCGAAGCGCTCAGCCAAGGCTCGCTCGCGCCGTGCCTGAGCGTGGGGCGGGCGGCGTACGGCGGACTCCTGTTCTCGATCGCGCTGGCGGTCGGTTATCGCCTGATGCATCGGCTGAGCGTCGCGGCGTTCCTCGATCGCACGATGCTCGGCGCCGGGGTGACGTTCCTGGGCGTGCGCATCGGCTGTTTCTTGTCGGGCTGCGACTACGGAATCCCGACCGCGAGCTTTTTGGGCGTGCGCTTTCCCAGCGGCAGCCTGGCCGCCATGGACCACGCCGAGCGCGGCTACGTACCGCTGGGCGCACCGAGTCTGCCCGTACACCCGACCCAGCTCTATGAGGCGTTCCTCGCCGCCGGCGCCGCACTCATCGCCAGCCAGTACCTGGCCGGAGGCCGACGCGATGGGACGGCGTTTCTGAGCTGGATCGGCCTTTACGCCCTGGGCCGCTTCCTCAACGAGTTTCTGCGCGGTGATGAGTCGCGCGGCCTGTACCTGGGATTGAGCAGCGCCCAGTACATCTCGCTCGCGCTGTGTGGGATTGTCGCGGTGATTCTGGTGCAGCGCCTGTTTGCGCAGCGCAGCGGCAGCACCCTGTGGTCCGTACCGCTACCAGAGCAGCCGGGCGTCGCGAAATAGCGGCTCTCCGGCACGACCTGATGCCCTTGCTCAGAGGTCTTTCATGAATCGATGCTTCGTCATATTTGTTGCCGGCACCGTGCTGTTAGCCAACGTGCCGCTGTTGTCCGCACGCTCACATCGCAGCGCATCCGCCGCTGACAAGTCCACGGCATCGACCCCGGTCAGCGCGGCCGATGCTGCGTCGGCCGCGGCCGCATCCGGCGCCAGCGCCGCGCCAGCCGCAGCTTCGGCCACGGGCTCAGCGGGAGCGACCGCGACCTTGCCCGCGCCGCCGCCGGCACCGGCTCAACCGCCCTCCGCCTTACCGCCGCCGCAATACGCGCTGCCGCCGCCGCAGTACGGGCAGCCGCCGGCGCAGTACGGACTGCCGCCGCCGCAGTACGCGCTGCCGCCGCCGCAGTACGCGCTGCCGCCAACGCAGCCGCCGCCGCAGCCGCTTATCGTACC
>CALFML010000191.1 GCA_937879845.1 uncultured Myxococcales bacterium | reverse complement strand
CCTTGATCTGCTTCACGTAGGCGGCGACGCCTTCGTTGCCCTTGCCGCCGATGCCGACCGGCCAGCGCACGGTGATGCCCTCGCCCGCCTTGGTCTTCCACTCGGCGTTGACCTTGGACAGGTAGTTCGTGAACAGGAAGCTGGTACCCGAGCCGTCAGCGCGCCGCACCACGGCGATCGCGGCATCGGGCAGTGCCACGCCCGGGTTCAGGCTGGTGATCGCGACATCGTTCCACTTGGTCACCTTGCCCAGGTAGATGTCACCCAGCAGCGGCCCGGTGAGCTTGAGCTGGCCCGGCTGCACGCCCTTGATGTTGACGACGGGCACGACGCCGCCGATCACCGTGGGGAACTGGATCAGACCGTCCTTGGCCAGCTCGGCATCGGTCAGCGGATCGGAGAGTCCGTCCGAGCACAAGAGAAAGATATCTCCCGCCAAGATCGGCACGGTATCCAGATCCGGCTCGGCGCGGTCGCTCAAACCCAGGGCGCGGGTGATCACGTTGGCGAACGGACAGTCGCGCTTGGACTCCATCTGCTGCGCCCCGCCCGCCGCGCGGACCTCTTCGAACAGCGAGTGGTCGCGGGTGAGCTGGGTGAGCCGGCCGTCGCGCCACCTGTAGACGCGGCTGTCGCCGACGTGCGCCAGGACGGCCTCGCGCTCTCCCACCACCAGCGCCGCGACCGTCGAGCCCATGTTGGCCAGCCGGCCGCTGCGCCGCGCCGCCACCGCCCCGTGAGCCAGGCGGATCGACCCCGCGAGCAGGCTCTCTTGCCGCGTCTTGTGATCGGCGCTGAGAAAGGGGCAGGTCGCCTCCGTATCGGCCATGTAGCGGCGGAAGACCTCCTCCATCGTCTCCACGACCAGGTGGCTGGCGACCTCGCCCCCCTCATATCCGCCCATCCCATCGGCGACGGCAAACAGGCCCAGTCCCTCGGCGATGCCGGGCAGTTGTAACAAGGCGTCCTCATTGCTGTCACGACGACCGACCGCGGTGCAGGCGCAGCTCTCGATGTGCATCGGAATCTCCTTCTGGCGTTGCACATGGAGTCATCGCGAGCCGCGTGCCAGAGCTAGCTCCGCGGAAACACACGCGGTCATGGGGGGCGCGCACCCCACCCCCCGCCTGGCGCGGCCAAATTCTGGGGTGCCGGCGCCCGAGCCGATTTCAGACCCGGAGCCGCGCCCGCATGGATTAGGAAGGTAGGAGCAGAGTGTGAGAAATGACCAAAATGCCGGCGCCGCTACTTGGGCGCGATGAGGAACGGGAACGGCGCGTTGGTGGCGATTCCGCCGTCGAGGTCCGCGGTGACGCCGTTATTGTAGGAACCGGTGGCCCGGCCCGAGACCAGGATGTTGTAGGTCACATCCATCGCCACCACGGTCGGGTGATAGCCGCCGCAGTCGCCGGCCGTACCCGCCTCCAGGGCGAGGTAGCTGTTGCAAGTGCTGAGGTTGGCGTTTATGTACAGGCGGTCATCGGCCAGGACGGTGGCCAGCGGGACGTAGCGGTTGGCGGAGAGCGTACCCGCCATGAGCTGGTTGCCGCAGATGCCGTCGAACGAATCGAAGACCGCGAGGTTACGCGGGATGTAGTTTAGCCCGGCGTAGGCGCTCCAGTTTCCCGGCACCGCCGCGTTGTACTGATTCTGCACCGTGTCCTTGGTCATCTGCGCGCCCAGGACATCGAACGGATCGGTGAGCAGGAGGTTAATCCCGGGACGACCGGCGCGGTCGATCTGCATGCCGACCAGCGGCTTGCCGGGAATGAACGTCGTCCCTCCGGCATCCGCCGGCGTGGTCCCCGCCAGGTCGTAGCGGACATAGGGCACGATATCGATCGAGGTCTGATCACAGCCGGCGAGCGGAAGTCCCAGACCCAGAAGCAGCATGGAAAAAAGAGCTATGCGCGTCATGGTTGGCCTCCTTTCTACGGAACCGGCTTGTTGGTGCTGCCATAGACCGTGATGGTCTGGCGCTGCTGCGTGGTCACAAGGCCCTTCTCCAGCTGCACGACGATGGCCAGGACGTTGCGGCCGACGAAGTAGTCATTGACCGGGGTACCAAGGGCGGTGCGGATCGCCGTCTGCTGCGCCACCGTGATCGCGGTCAGGCAGCCGGCGGCATCCTTGGTCCCGTTAAGCAGCGGCTTTACCACGGTCACCATGTTGTTGAAGGCGTTGAGGTTGAAAAAGAACGGGTCGTTGCGCGGCCCGGCGAACACTCTGAACTTGCCGCTCTTGCTCACAAGCCCGGTCGTGGTGTTGGCGTTGCCGGTGACGTACTCGTTGTCGCCGGCCCAGCACTGGACGGTCTGCGCCGCGTCGAAGCTGCAGACCACGGTGACTTCGGGATACACGCCGGTGTCCGAGATCGACGCCTTGGACATGACGTGGAACACGTACAGGTTGGTCGACGAAAACTTCGAGCTCGCCTTATCGGCCGACGGGAACACCGTCATGACCATGTTCAAGTTGGTGGCGCTGCTGTCCATCCAGGCGTACATGTCGCCGATGTCGGTGCTGGGATCCGCAGTGACGACGGTTCCGTCTGCGTGATCGGCCGCTTGCGCCACCTGGGCACTCAAGCTGAGGGCGGCAATGCCTAGGGCTAGGGCCCTTGTCTTTAGGCTCATCGTTAGTCTCCTGTCCTCTACGGAGCGCGAAAAGTATGGTTAACCCGACTCAGCTTACCACAGGCCCGGGCCGGGGTGCCGGCGAAGTATTCGCCGCGCCGAGTCGCGCGCGTTCTGCGTCGCTGGCCATAACCCTGTGATATCATCGAGCGGATTCCAAAATCGGGGGATTTTCATGCTTGGCAGGCTATTTCCAAAGGGCAAAGGCAAGGGCGGAAGGCGGCTCGCGGCGGTAGGTGCGATCGCTCTTACCGCGGCGAGCGGCGCGGCGCTCCTTCCCAGTCCGGCTGGGGCGTTTTGCGGTTTCTTTGTCTCCGGCGCTGACGCCGCGCTGAGCAACAATGCGTCCCAAGTGGTGCTCCTGCGCAAGGGCAGCCACACCGTCATGAGCATGTCCAATAACTACAAGGGACCGCCGCAGGACTTCGCCATGGTGGTGCCGGTGCCGGTGGTGCTGCAGAAGGAGCAGGTCAAGACGCTGTCTCCCTCCGTCTTTCAGCGGGTCGATCAGCTGTCCGCGCCGCGCCTTGTCGAGTACTGGGAGCAGGATCCCTGTTACGTACCGCCGCCGGTGCCGCGGCGGCGCTTTTTCGCCAAGTCGGCGGCGGAGCCGCTTTCCGCCCCGGTGACCCCCGCTCCGGCCAACTTCGGCGTCAAGATCGAAGCCAAGTTCGAGGTCGGCGAGTACCAGATCCTCATCCTCTCGGCCCGCGAGTCCGGCGGACTTGAGGCCTGGCTACGGCTCAGCAAGTACAAGATTCCAAACGGGGCGGCGGCGGCGCTGGCGCCGTATATCCGCGACCAGATGAAGTTTTTTGTCGCCAAGGTCGATATCCAGAAAGTGACCCGCGACAGCCATGGGCTCGTCGTCCTCTCGCCGCTGCGCTTCTCCTTCGACTCTGCCGAGCTGCGGCTGCCGGTGCGCCTGGGACTGCTCAACTCCGACGGCCAGCAGGATCTCCTGGTCTATGTGCTGCATCCGGAAAAGCGCTTCGAGGTCGCCAACTACCCGAACTTGTTCATTCCCACCAACCTCGAAGTGACCAACGAAGTCCGCAAGAGCTTCCCCAGCTTTTACGCGGAGCTGTTCGATGAGACGCTGCGCAAAAACAACGGCCGCGGCGTCATCACCGAGTACTCGTGGCAGACCACCTCCTGCGATCCCTGCCCCACGCCGCCGCTGGAGGCGAGCGACCTTTATACGCTCGGCGATGACAGCTTCGCCGGCGCCGCGGCGGCGAGCAGCGGCGCCGCCGGCGGTCCGAGCGCGCAGCAGCCCTACTACGGCAGCCCGCCGAGCTACGTCCTCACCCGGCTGCACACCCGCTATGATCAAAAGGCGCTGAGCGACGATCTGATCTTCCGCGAGGCGCCGCCGCTCCAGGGCGGCCGCGCCAACTTTGACGGCGGACTGGGAGACCAAGGCGCCAAGGTGGAAAAAACCGGCAGCAACAACTTCCAGGGCCGCTACATCATCCGCCACTGGGGTAACGGCCATCGGCGAAGAGGCTTGAATCGTTCCCCCAGCGCCCGCGAACTGCGGCGATGACGACAGCAGGAGGAAAGGGAACGATTGCCGCGGCGCGCAGAGCGGCCCGCGGCCCGCGGCCGATGCGGCAGCCGGGTCGCGGCCTGCTCATGCGGAAGTAGAAACAAGCGCAAGGCCGCGCCCCTGTTAGGAGCCGAGCCCCAGCGCTCCGGTCCAGCGGGCGCACGCGGCGTCGGCGGACTTGTCCGCAGCGCGAAGATTCTGCGTCGAAGCTCGTCCCTGCTGCAACTTTTGCGCATATGCGCGGAGGTACAAACGAGGCGAGGCGCTAGCGGCGCGTCCGGCAGCGAGGCGGGGCGGCGAATCACTCGCCGGATCGTGACTCTTCTATATTCGGCGTCTTTGGCACATGCCTTGCGATTCCTGCAGCGGACGCTTTGAAAAACTGTCCGCAAACCCGCTTGCGGGCTCTTGCGAGCCCTTCCATCGCGCGGACCCAACAGACGCCCCGATCTTTATGCATCGTCAAGGGTGACCAAGGGGCGCCGCCAAGGAGACTGCCATGCAGCCCCGAATTCTTGTTCCCTACGACTTCAGCCCGAGCGCCGAGCGCGCCTTGCAGTGGGCCGCGGAGCTGCGGCGCTCCGTCGGCGGCGGCGCGATTACGTTGATTCTGGTCGTCAACTACCTTCCCCTGGTCGGCGTCGCCGGAGCGATGGCCCTCACCGTGCCCTGTGAAGCCGATGGGGAAGCCGCCGTGGCCAAGCTGCGTAATATCGCCGCCGACGCGGTCTCCAGCGCCAGCCTGGAGGCCATCGTGGGCAGCGCGGTCGGCGACAAGATCCTAAGCGAGGCCGCAGCGCAGCACGCCGAGCTGATCGTCATGGGAACCCATGGGCACAGCATCTTGAAGCAGCTGCTGCTCGGCAGCGTCGCCCAGCATGTCGTCCGCCATGCCAGCTGTCCCGTCGTGACGATCCACGGATAGGCGGGGCCGGCGCCTCCGGCCGTCGTGCGCGGGCAGCGCACGGGCCGATTCCCGGGCCGGGCACGCGCGCAAGCTTTGCTGGCAAAAATGGCTGCGCGGAAACAATTGCGCAGACGCCGCGATCTCCCTATCAGGCAAGCGCTGCGCCGCCTGGGCATCCTCCGCTGCGGTGCGGGCTCAAGTCAGCCGCGGTCTTAGCCGATCCAGCCGATGCGCACAGACCGCGGCCAGGGTCTGCGCCGTAGACGATGCGGAGACGCCGTGGGTATCGCCATGGGCCGCGGGAAGCTGGCGCGCGGCCGCGCGGGCGATGTCGCTGAGGGAGATCACGCCGATGGGCTCGCCCTGCTCGTTGAGGACCGGGAGCCGCCTTATCTGACGGTCCCGCATGAGCTGCTCGACATCGCCGATCGAGTCCTGCGGCAGGCAGGAGTAGAGCCAAGAGGACATCGCGGTGCACACACCGATCTCCGCAAGCGGACGTCCTTGAAAACAGGCCGCCATGCAGATGTCGCGGTCGGTCAGCATCGCGACGGCGCGGCCGTTTCCATCGACGACCGGGACCAAGCCGCAGTCACACTCCCACATGAGCTCCGCAGCCTTGTGGAGCGTATCGGTCGTGCAGACGCTGGCCACCGGCTGCGACATGATGTCTCGGACCTGCATTGGATTCTCCTTTCGACACGAGCCTCGTCCCATGTCGGATAACCAACGGGAACGAGTCCATCCCCGCTAAGGATGCTGCTCGGCGCGGACGACGAGGAACTCGTTGATCTTGTTTGCCCACCGCTGAGTCAGCGCAGCGTCGCCGCCGTTGAGATTGAACGCCTCGGTCCCGCCGTCTTGCAGGACAAGGAAGAGCTGCGGGCCTTGCCACGTCGTCTTCCGCATCTCAGCGCGAGCGAGGCGCCTGAAGAAGATATTGAATACGAACCCATTTTGATCATAAGCCGCGACGCGATAGTTGGTCAAAAAGCCTGGCGCATCGTGCCACAGGGTCTCTCCGGGGCGACGGCAACGAAAAAGAGCGCTCGCAATAACATGCTCATCCGGCGCAACCGACTCAAAGGGCATCGACATGGGAAACTCCAGAATCAGGGGCCATATAGAATGCGACCATCTAGGACTCGGTATAGAGGCTTCGCAAGGCGCATGCCAGACCTGATTCGGGCGGCAGGCGGCTTGGTTCCCGCAAAGCCAGCACGGCCCTTGCTAAGAGCTTGGTCGGCTGCGCCATAGGCCGCAACAGCCGCGCCGATCGCTTCCTTTTTACTCCGGGCGTACGCGACGCCTTGTATCCTCGGCGCGCCAGGCTGGCTGCTATATGCCGCTGGCAGTAAATGGGGGATGCGGTGCCGGAGCGGGAGTATAGCGTGAGTGTGTCAAGCATGAGTAGCAGGGGGTCTGTGGTTGAATTGGCGCGGCGGATGACTGACTCCGGAGAACTGCAGCAGGCTCTGGAACTTTGTGAACGCGAGGTCGCCCAGAACGGCTCGGATATGAATTTATGGTCGCTGGTCGCCGAAATACACAACAAGCTGGGGCAACGGCAGCAGGCCATGGCGGCATACCGGCAAGCGGCGCATCTGGCCGAGAAAAACGGCGAGTCCGAGCGAGCCGTCGTTGCTTATAAAGCCGTTATCAATATGAATCCCCAGGATGTGCTGGCCCAGCGCTCCGTGGCGGAAATCTATCGCCAGCAGGGACAGTTCAATCGGGCCGCGCTGGCGTATGAGATAGCGGCGCAGGAGCTGGCCGCGCAGGGCCGGGTGCAAGAGTCGCTGGCGACCGCGCAGCAGCTCGTCAACATGTCGCCCAGCAACGTCGGCCGGCGCATCCTGTTGGCAGAGCAGTACATGAAAGCGGACATGGTCGCGGCGGCGGTGCGCGAGCTCGAGGCAGCAGCGGCATCTCTTCAGGGCGCCCAGCGCGCGGAGGAGTATGCGCGCGTCATCGAGCGGCTGCGCATTCTGGATCCAGCACGCAGCGAAGCCGTCGCCGCGGCCGCATCTCAGGCTGCCCAGAGCGGCGGCAACGCTGCTTCGCAGGCGACTACTCCGGGGCCCCTGCCCGCCCCGACCCAGAGCAGGCCCACGATCGATCAAAAGCCGGGCCACGTCACCGGCGAAGCACGTCAAGACGATGCCTCGGTCTACATCGCGGAGGCAGACACCTTCCTTCGCCTGGGCCTGGTCACCAAGGCGGCCGAACACCTGGCGGCGGCGCTTACGCGCAACCCCTTTCTGCGCAACCTGCGCGAGCCCTTGATCAAGCTCTATGTAGCAAAGGGGCAGCGCAAAGAAGCGGTGGTCGAGCTATGGAAGCTCATGGCGCAGGGTCCCGACAAACAGGAGGAGATCCGCTATCTACGCTACATCCTGCGGCTGGACAGCCATGACGAGGCGGCCCAGCGCCGGCTGACTGCCCTCACCCGGCTTCGCCCCGCCGAAGAAACGGATGCACCAAGCCCTGAATCAGCAGCTGCCGGCACGATGACGGGGCTGGACAGCGCGCTGCGCGGGGCGCTCGACAGCCGCAGGCCGCCCACCGATCTTGCGTCCACCGCGCTGATTTCTTTTCCTGAGATCTTCCCGGTTGCGCCAAGCGCGGCGTCGCAAGACCCCAAAGGCAGCGGCGGCTGGCTCGCGGCAGAATCTCTCCCACCGCCATCGGCCACGACGCGGCCCGGTCGGGCGCAGGTCGAACTTCTGGCGGAAGAAATCGCGCTCAGCAGCAAGTCGTTTCAAGAAGAAATCGCCGAGGTCGACCACTGCCTGCGCCAGGCCAACTATTCCGATGCTCGGCGCCGGCTGCAGATCCTGGCCGCGTGCTATCCGCACAGCCAGCTGGTGCGCACCCAGCTTGGCGAGCTGGAAGCCTGGTCGCAGGCTGAGTCGGAGCCGGCGGATTCCGCCGCGGAGCTGCCCGCCCAAGCCCTGGAGCAGACGCCCGAGCTCGCCGATGCGATCGCAGACCTCAAAGAGCCGCGGCCCTCGCAGCGGACGCCGACCCTGAGCGCCCTTTTGGCCAGAGCCCGACCGAATCTGAATCGTACGACGATCGAGATCGAAGCCCAGGACATCGAAGAAGAGCACAGCCGGATTGCGCCGCCGCCGCCGCCGCCGCCGCTGCCGCCGAGCGCGCGCCGGCAGGAGCTGACGCACACTGGGGCCGCGGCGCTGCTGGCGTTCGAGGGCGGAGTCCGATTGCGCGCCCGCGGCGAGTATGGCGCGGCGATCTACGAATTCAACAAGGCGCTGGACGACACAGCCCATGGCGCCCGCGCGGCGCTCTTGATCGGCTTGTGTCTGCGGGCGCAAGGCCGCCTGCCGGAAGCCATCGCGTCGTTGATGCGCGGCGTCAACATGCACTTTGCCAGCGAATCCGACTTGAGCGAGTTGTTCTACGAGCTTGGCTCTACCTATGAGCAGTCGGGCGACGCCAAAGACGCCATCTTGTTCTTCCAATTGGCGCTTGGGGCGACGGAGCGCTTCCGCGACACGGCCCAGCGCATCGCTGCGCTGCAACAGTCACTCCATCGGGTTTAGGAAGTAACCAGCCGTACCACCATGAACCAATCGGGTAGCAACGATTCCAATCACAATCCGCATGATTCGTCACGAACCAAGCGAGATGATTTCCTTGAGCCGGGCCGTCGCTTCGATGGCTTTGAGCTCATCCGGCCGCTCGGGACCGGTGGCATGGCGACTGTCCACTTGGCCCGCGATGCCTCCCTGGATCGGCTCGTCGCGATCAAGTTCATCGCCACCACGTTCTCCGATCCGCATGCGCGCGACCGGCTCCACCGCGAGGCCAAGGCCATCGCCCGCCTGCAGCACCCCAACATTGTCGCCATCTATCGCATCGGAGAGGTCTGCGGCCAGCCCTATATCGTCTATGAGTTTGTCGAAGGTCAATCCCTGGACGAGCTGCCGCGGCCGATAGACTGGGGACGCGCCCTGCGCATCGCCCTGGGACTTGGCCGCGGCCTGGCCGCCGCCCACTATCGCGGCGTCGTCCATCGGGATCTCAAGCCGGCCAACGTCATGCTGACATCGGGGGACGAGGTCAAGCTGCTCGATTTCGGCCTGGCCCGGTTTGTTGATCACGGCGCCGCGGGAGCGGTCAAGCTGCCGGAGACTTCGATGTCTCCGAATATCGAATCCATTGACTCTGAACTGACGCGGACCGCCAAGTGGTGGGATTTGCGGCGCAGCGTCCGCTTCAACCCGACTGGCGCAGGGTCCGGATTCGTCCCGGCACCGCTTGCGGCGCGGCTGACGCGCGTGGGAATCTTGATGGGGACTCCGCTGTTCATGGCGCCGGAGCAATGGATGGGGAAGCCGGCCGGCACGGCGGCGGATATGTACGCGCTCGGGCTTGTGCTATATGAGCTTTTGGTTGGCAGGCTGCCCCACGCGCAGCTAGGCATGGTCGAGTTGGCGCTCTACGTCACAAACTACGATCTCCCCAGCCTGGCCGAAGATCTGCCGATGCTGCCGCGTCCGTTGACAGCGCTCATCGAGCGCTGCCTCCGCCGCGAGCCGGAGGAGCGTCCGTCCGTCGGAGAGTTCCTGAGTGAAGTCGAAGCGATGGTGTCCGTCTACCTCCCGTTTGCGGCAAGCAGCGCCGGCAAGCTCAGTGCAGAGGTCGAGCGGGTAAGCTCATCCTTCCTTCGCGCCAGTCAAAAAGGCGACCTGCTGGCGGAGCGATTCTATGAGCGCTTCTTTGCGCTCGATCCCAGCCTACGAAGCCTGTTTCCCAGCGACATCGGACCCCAGACCCGAATGTTGACCACCGCTTTGAAGCTCACGATCGAAAACCTGCAGCAGCCAAAGCGGCTCCTCACCTTTCTGACCGAGCTTGGCCGCCGGCACGCGCATTACGGAGTGCAGCCGCGGCACCTGGGCTTGATGGGGAAGGCGCTCCTGGCGGCGCTGCCGACCGTGGATCCCCAGTGGTCGGACGCGACGGAGCATGCGTGGGCCAAAGCCTACGGCCACATCGCTCAGCTCGTCCAGCGGGGCATCGAAAACGCGCATATCACGGAGCCTTTGCTCGTACCGACCGCCGCGCGCGCCCACTGGGAGATGCCGGTCTTGGCGGCGCAGACCATCTGGATCCAGCGCCGGGACGGAGATCTTGCCTATCAGTGCTTCGGCCACGGCCCCATCGATCTGGTGCTCGTCTGGGAGTGGGTGGCAAACATCGAGCAGCTTTGGGAGAACCAGCGCGTGGCGACATTTTTTCGCCACCTTGCTTCTTTCTCGCGCGTGATCCTGTTCGATCGACGGGGGTGCGGACTCTCCGCGGCCGGCGCGGGGCCCTGTACGATTGATCAACAGATCGCCGACATCATCGCGATCATGGATCATGCCAGCGTCGATCGCGCGGTGTTGCTCGGCCTTGGCGACGGCTGCATTCCGGCCGCCGTGCTGGCCGCGACTCGGCCGGAGCGGGCGCGCGCCCTGATCCTGTATGGCGCAGGTCGCTGCACCGCCCGTCCCCATCAGCAAGCCGGCGGCGACCTGCTGGAGCAGCAGCTGGCCACCATCCGCAACGAGTGGGGCGGACCGGTGTTCGTCGACACGTTGGCGCCCAGCTTGGCCAACGACGCCGACTATCGCCGCTTTTGGTCAGCGTGCTTGCGGTTTAGCGCCAGCCCGAGCGAAGCCGCGGCGCTGTTTCGGATAAGCGAACAACATAGCCTCGACCCCGTCCTGACATCGCTGTCTTTGCCGACTCTGATCCTGCACCGCGCTGGGGATCGCCACCGCGCGGCGGAACACAGCCGCGCGATGGCGGCGCAGATCCGCGATGCCAAGCTGGTCATCTTACCGGGAGACGACCATGTACCGTGGGCGGGCGAAACGGACGCCGTGCTGACCGCGCTCAGTTCCTTTTTGGCAGAGCTCCCCCCATCGTCGATCACCACGAGCTTGGCCGGTTGCGTGCTCGCGATGCGAGAGGACGGCGCCGCGCCGACGAGCGAGTTCATGGAGCTCGTCCGCCATGAGCTCGCCCGCCACCGCGGTATCAGCGCCGACAACCTGCCAAACTCCACGCTGGTGGCCTATTTCGATGGGCCGGTGCGCGGCGTGCGATGCGCCCTGGCGATCAGTGCGGGCGCCGCAGCGCGCGGAAGACCCGTCCGCATCGGCTTGGACATGGGCCAGCTGGCCATCTTGCCGACGATCAGCGGGCACGCCGTAGAAGAGTCCATCGACCTGGCGGCGCGGGCTGCTCCCGGTGAGGTACTGATCACGGCCCGCCTGCATGCGCTCGCAGCCGGACCTCAGTTCGCGCTCCGAGAGCGGCTGATCCAAAATGCCGGCGAGCCCGTCCGCACCGTATACTCAGTACGGCGCCCCGCAAACGAATCTCCCTAGTCGCTCCGAGCAAACCCGCGCGCAAGCTAGCAAGACATCGTCTTTCCACCGCTCCCGAGAGCCTTTCCTGCTGCGGATCCTTCCTATAAGCTCATAAGCTCATAAGCTCATAAGCTCACCAGATCATCAGCGGGTGCTTTTACCCGCGGGCGCCTGTGCCTTGCGTGGACGCACAACCATTCCGGAATCGTTCCGAACCGCCTAAATGCATCTGATCAGCGACGCGGCCGGAGGCGGGTCATTATCCGCCACTACGGCAAGCTGGCAATCCTGCGTCTGTGAAGCGGCCGAAATCAGGGCCGCGGGCGGATTGCGGATCGATTGCTCGGTGCGGTCTTGTAGGAACGATCTTACGTCCCGCTGCCGCCTTGCGCGGGTGAAGCTGCAGACAGTCTGGTACCTCTAGATAGCGGCGGACACGCTCATTCTGGCAAACCAAGCCTTGGCGGCAGGCCCAGTTGAAGAGCATCTTGGAACTTGGATGTAAAGTGCGCATCCGCCTATGAGTCATGGGCCGCAGTTCCAGGTGTTCTACTGCATGATTCCAACATTGAGTCCCCCGCGAAACAGTGTGCGGTCCCCCTGCGCGAGTCCGGCTCCCATGACTTCGACGAACATCGGCAGGACGCCAAAGGAAACGGGGTAATATCCGATGCCCAGCTCAGCGCCGATGCCGGGCTGGCGGCCGCCGGCCAGTGACGCCAGCGGTCCCCCGATCAGATAGAAAGGATGGAGCGCACCGTGCGCGCGATGCAGATGAAGCAGGAGCGCCAGATTGTTGGCGCCGCCGGCGCCGACGAGGTATGACCAAGAGTACTCTGCCAGCAACGAAACTCTGGCATCCCTGGGATTGGAGTGGCGCACGCCAAACCGCACCCCGGGGGCCACCACCGCCGGTTGCACGCCTCCCGCGGTCGTCTCGCTCGCCTTTAGTCCGGCAAAGAAGTGGAATGTGAGCTGAAAACGATGCCGCGGCGGGAGACCAAAGTACGCCGGCTGGATGCGTGCCGCCTCGACGAGCGACAGCCCGTGCGCCGCGAGCCAGGCACGCAAGTCCGGGAAGTCCTTGAGCTCCTCTACGTAGGCCCGGTTGTGGGTGCGCGCCACGCGCTCGACCAGCGCTCCTTCCCCGGTCGCCTCCAGCAGCGCGGCCATGGCGCAGCGCGCCCCGCTGTCATCAATGAAGATCGGAGTCAGTCCCTTGACCAGATGATTGCGCGGATAGCGCCCGGCCGCGATGTACTTATGCAATAGATCCAGCGTCTCGGCGCGGGCGGCTCTTTGCGCGCCAGTAAGTCCGGCCGGCGTCTCGGCGCGCAGCTCGCGCTCGACGCGTTCGAGGTGGTCGCGTACGCGCCCGACCTCTTCTTGTTCGGAAACCGCGTCGCCACAAGCGGCCAGTGCCAGGAACATCGCACACCACAGGAGGTTTGCTTTCATCGGGACGCCATCCTTGCACAAGATACAGCCGAAATACAGGAAGGATTCAGCGACGAAAAAACCGCGATATGGGCGGGCGTTTTGACGGAGTCGACACGGTGGTGGCCTAGGGGCTCGTGCTCGGAACGGACTCGCCGTTTAAGGATCCGCACGCCGCTTGCGCCCGCATGGGAGTGCGCTGAAGGTGCGATGAGCCAGTCTGCGTACTGCTTCCCCGACTTGCTCGGGCTCTATCTTCCGACTGCTTATGGGGCTCGGACCTGGGCGGCGCAGACCTCGGTATGCCCATGGCTTCCATCCGTGTGGGGATGACCCTGCAGGGCGGGCGGCGCTACATCCATTGAACGTCCGACGGCCGCTTGTCTTGTCGGAAAATGTAATTTTATCGTCGAGATTGCACGTAGGGCGCCTCATCGCGCAATCGAACACCTGCCAGCTCGCTGCGCTGACGCACGACCTTGCCGATCGGAACGTTTTTCGGGGCGATGCTTCCGGTTCCCGGTAAGGCGAGGGCCGGGTAACGAACACACTTCAGAAAGGGCACGCGCCGATTTAAGATCGAGAGATTCGCACTGCGGGGACACCTTATGCGAAGGGTCTTTATCGGCTATTGCGCACAAGACAAGAAGTGGCTGGAGCGGCTCCAGTCGCACCTCAAGCCGCTCGAGCGCGACGGGCTGATCGAGCTGTGGGCAGATACTCAGGTCCAGCCGGGTGAGTACGGCCTGGCTACGATGCGGGATGTGATTGCGGCTACGGATGTCGCGGTCCTGCTCCTCAGCGTCGACTTTCTCGCCTCGGACTTCATTGCCAGCTATGTCCTCCCGCTGGTGGCGGCGGCCCAGGTGCGCGGCGCGGTCCTGCTTCCGGTCCTCATCCGGGCCTGTGATCCTACAAATGTGCAGGGCCTGTCCGGCCTGCGGCCCTTCAACGACCCGCTGCGTCCGCTCGCCAGCCTGAGCAAGCCGCAGCAGGAGGCTGCGCTGGTGGAGCTCGCCCGCGCCATCGCGCAGGGCGACAAGGGGTCGCAGCTCCTGACCGGCGCCGGCGCGGAACGCAGCCGCCAGGCGGTCGTCGGAGCCGCGGGCTCGTCGTGGCAGGAGCCGCGGCGGGTAGACGCAGCGATGCCCGGCCAGGTCACGGCCCACCTGCCGACCCAGTGCTGGACGCAGATCTGCCTGCCGCAGTCAAAAGGCTTCCGGCCGAAGCTGCCGAAGGTCACCGCCGCCAACGAGGTTATCGCCAAGAAAGACGTACGCGCCGAGACCCTGGGCATCACGTTCACCCGCGACGCGCACGGCGGCAAAGCTTTGCCGGCGCGCCTACGCATGGAGCTCAAGGCTCCCGACTTCAAGCTGGAAGAGCCCCATCACGATATCCAGGTTTTTCCAGAGACAGACTCCGGGCTCATCGTTTTCATGCTGGTTCCCATAAGCCCGCGGCCGCGCAGCATCCTCCATATGCTGGTCCGCCAGGTGATGCCCGATCGTGAGGTGGTGACACTGGGGACGGTCGTCCTGACCACTCAGATCGCAAGAGCCAGTGCGATGGTGGCCAGCGCGGCGGCCTGGAACCTCCGGGAGCTTGCCTTGCAACCTACGCAGGCAGGGGGCGACCTGGATGCCTCTGCGACCGGGCCGCGACCGCTGCTTGAGCGCGCCCTGGCATCGGCCGACGCAGACCCCACCAAGCTGAAGGAGCTCGCGCAGTACCTCCAGCTCAGTGCCGACCTGCTGTATTCGCTGCTGCCGCCGTTTGATGAAAGATACAAGCGGACCAACTTCAATCAGAGGGGTCAGACAGAGGCGGGACAGACTATGTTCCTAGAGATCAACTCGCGCCTTCACGACCTCCTGGCCCGGAGGCTTGCGCTCTTTCCTGAGTACGCGCAGCTCCCAGAGGCGCAGCGGATCCTCTTGATTGCGCGCTGGCTGGCGGAGGCGGGGTTTGTCAGCGCGGTGCCGCACCTGCTGCTGGCGGCGCTGGTCGTGAAGACCGGGAACACTACGCACGATTGACGAAGACGCTGCGGAGATAGATTCAGAGGAGAGCATGACCCAATACATCGGCATCGCGCAGGAGATCCACGGTGCGCAGGGCGCCACGGTGGCGGGTGTCATCTACAATGAAGAGTTCTACGTCGCGATACTGGACGACGAAAAGCAGAGCATCGCGGCCCAGAGCTTCTACATCGAGCGCGGCCTACTACCAGAGGACGCCACCCAGGGCGCCGACGCTGCGGACACATCCTATCCGGAAGATCTTAAGCAGATCGCAGACTTCATCTTGAGCAAAGTCGCTGACCCGATCAGCGTGCAGGTGGCTTGCGAAGTCTGCTCGGTCTACTTTCCCCAGGACGCGCCCCTGTACAAGCTGCTCGTCCTGCTCAACAAGCTGGGGTGCTGCACCTGCTCGTTTGCGTCTCCCGAGAACGTGCGCGTGCGCGGGCCCGTCCCCGTCCGCGCGATCTCGATCCTGCCTCCACAGATAAGAAAGGAGATCGAGCGGCAGGTGCTCAGCATGATGGCTCCCGAGGCGCTGGAGCAGGTCCGGAAGCGGCAGGGCCGGGTACTCGGCCCGGATCCTATGTTCCTGGGGACCGGCGTCGGCCGCGCCTACGCCGACTTCCTGCTCGGTCGGCCCGCGACCCTTTTGCAGGCGGCGGTCGCCGTGGCGCTGGTCGCCACGCGCCCTGCAGTCCATTCCTACTTATTCTCCAGCGGCGAAGTCCAGTGCTCAAACGATATCATCACAGCCCTCCGGCAGTACCAGCAGTTCAACCGAGCCGCCAATGCCGGCACCACCTCCGTCGTTAGCGGTGAGGCGGTCTTCACCCAGCACTGCACCGGTGAGACGCGCACCGAGGACCTGGAGAAGATTCCACTGACCCACGCGGTCGTCCTCCAGAAGTACCAGCACCTCGGCCCGCGTGAGTCCCTGAAGATCGCGCTACTTGAGGTCGCAAAGGAATGGAAATTCGAGCTGTACTGCTATACCGACCAGACCAAGCTGCCCGAGAAGAAGCAGGTGTTCTGGTCGCGGTGGTTCGGCCCGAAACAAGCCACCCACCACCAGACGCACCCATCCTATTTGGTCTCTTCTCCCGCCGGAGTCTTTGAGCCGTGGGCTCTGTCCCTGCTGGAGACAGTGGAGGACCTATTGAGCTGAATCCCAGCCGGACGGAGCCGCTCCTCGGGTCTCTGCGGCAATCCGCTGCGCCTGCTTCAGTCCCGATGGAGCGCTCATCCTGTCCGGCGGAGAGGATGGGATCCCGCGGCTGAGGTCGGCCGCTCCGTCCAGCGGTCTCCGTCGAGCTCAGAATTCCCGTTCAATCGTTCCGCACCAACACCCAAGCGGGGCAAGCACTTGGTGAGTTTGCGGATCGATTGAAGGGTCACTCAGCGACGGAAAAGTCATTATCCGCCACTACTGGGAAGGCAAAGTAGAGTGCAAGAGCCCGCGCTACGGCGTCTGGGGCGGCCCGCCGACCGGCGGCTACCGGCCGGGCGGCAGCGGTCCCATCGAGCCGGCGCAGGACCTGGCCAACGCCCCGCGCGGCCAGGTCAAGCTGCCGGCGCTCATCACCTCCGGACTGCCCGCGTTGGGCATTCCCGCCAAAAAGCGCGCCCTGCGCCCCGGAGAGAGCCAGTAGCGCCCCCCTTGGCGGGTTGCCTGCCGATCGCGTTCACTTCTGTGCGATCCGGGGCCTGGCCAGCGCCAGCCGTGCTAGTCTGCCGCGGATGGCACCGTCCGACCGCTATGAGCCCGTCCCCTTGCAGTTCCAGCGCCTCCCACCGCCAGAGCAGCTGCGCCGCTCACGCGAGTTTCTGACCGCGATGGCGGCGCGGCGCACCGTGCGCATGTTCAGCCGCGAGCCGGTGGACCCGGAGCTTATCGAAAACGCCATCCGCACGGCCGGCACCGCCCCGAGCGGCGCCAACCAGCAGCCGTGGACCTTCGTCGTGGTCACCGATCCCGCGGTCAAGGCGCGGCTGCGCCAAGGGGCGGAGGCGGAAGAGCGCGAGTTCTATGAGAGCGGCCCGCCGGAGTGGCACGCCGCGCTGGCGCCGCTGGGCACCGATGCGGTCAAGGCGCACATCACCGATGCCCCTTCAGTGATCGTCGTGTTCGCCCAGACCTACGGCTACGCCGAAGACCCGGCGAGTCCGACCGCTGGCGCCGAGGCCAAGCCGAGTCCGCGCGGGCGCATCAAACACTACTATGTCCGCGAATCGGTGGGCATCGCCAGCGGCCTCCTGATTGCGAGCTTGACCTTGGCGGGGCTTGTCACCCTGACCCATACGCCAAGCCCGATGGCCTTTCTCAACGACATCCTCGGCCGGCCTGAAAACGAGCGCGCCGAGCTCCTGATTCCCGTCGGCTATCCCGCCCAAGACGCCGTGGTCCCAAGACACGCGCTGCAGAAAAAGCCGCTGGACCAAATCCTCGTGCGGATCGACTAAGAAGCGTCGTGACAGCGCGCGGCGCCGCGGGCAGCCGGCTGCGCCCGCCGGCTGCGACCATTGAGCGGCAGACCCAGATCATCTAAGCTCAGGGCACCCGATGCGCTGCCGGACCGAAGATCGCAACGATGCCCAAGCTCGCGCGGTGCCGTGCGCCGCGTCGCGGACCCGCCCATGAAGCTCCATACCGAGCTTTTGCAGCGGGCCGTCGTGTACACGCCCACGCAGAGCTGGGTCGCCTCCCCGAGCCCCGGCATCGACCGGCGCATGCTCGACCGCGACGGCGAAGAGGTGGCGCGCGCCACCAGCATCGTCCGCTATGCCGCCGGGGCGGCGTTTCCCTATCACGTGCACGGCGGCGGCGAGGAGTTCCTGGTTCTGGAGGGCTTGTTCCTCGACGAGCATGGCCGCTACCCGGCCGGGACCTACGTGCGCAACCCGATCGGCACCAGCCACACCCCGGCGGCCGGACCGGAAGGGGCGATTCTCCTGGTCAAGCTGCGGCAGATGGACGCCGGCGACACGCGGCAGGTAAGAATCGATACGCGGAGCGCTGACTTCATCGCCGGACCCGGCCCGGGCATAACCGTCCAGCCGCTGCATCAGTACGGCAGCGAGTGCGTATCGCTGGAGCGCTTCGCCCCGCACGCCCAGCACCCCGCGCACACGCCGCCCGGCGGCCGCGAGTTCCTGGTCCTACAGGGGGAGCTCTTCGACGAGCATGGGAGCTATCCCGCCGGCTCCTGGGTGCGCACGCCGCACCGCTTCCCACAGGCTCCGTTTACCAAGTCCGCGGGCGCGCTGCTCTTTGTCAAGGTCGGGCACCTGCCCATTTCCTGAGTTACGCGCCGCGGCCCAGACCCTTTTTTGCCAACGCTCCGAGGTCCATCATGATCCGTACCCTGTTCGCTTCGCTCGCTGTCGCCGTGCTCGCGCTGGCCGGAAACGTCAAGTCCGCCCACGCCGACGGCAATAACCCTGTGACGCTCACCGCCAGCGATGGCGTGAAGGTCTATGCCTGGGAGACCTCCACCGGCGATAAGACAAAGCCCATCATCCTCCTTTTTCACCAGGCCGGCTCCAATCACGCCGAGTACGATCCCATCGTTCCGGAGCTTGTGAAGGCCGGCTTTAACACCCTGGCCCTGGACCAGCGCTCCGGCGCCGAGCGCTGGGACGTGCCGAACCGCACGGTGAAGGAGCTTGGCAAAAGCGCCGGATATAATGATGCGCTAAAAGATCTGCAAGCGGCGGTCGCCTGGCCGAAGACAAGCGGCTACACCGGCAAGATCATCGTCTGGGGCAGCAGCTACTCCTCCTCTTTGGTGTTTCTGCTGGCGGCGAAGGAGCCGGCGGTGAGCGCCGTGCTCTCCTTCTCTCCCGGCGAGTATCTGGGCGGTGAGACGACGGTCAAGGACGCGGCGAAGCAGGTCAAGGTGCCGGTGTTCATCACCTCCGCCAAGAGCAAGGACGAGGTGGCGGAGGCCAAAGCGATCCTGGGCGCGGTAGCGGCGGAGAAAAAGACGCAGTTCATTCCTAAGATCGCCGGCGTCCACGGCTCTTCCACCCTGCGCAAAGACCGCAACGCCGGCGGACTGCAAGAGAACTGGGCGGCGGTGCGCGCGTTCCTCGATTCGGTGCGGTAGCGGCCTACATCAGCGCTCGTGCGCGGGCGTTAGGGCGCGTGAGAAGCCTTTGAGGAACTTGTTCATCTGATCGCCTATCGCATCGACGCCGGTGCCGGCCATGCAGCCGCCGGCTTCGGCGCAGCTAGTGCTCTGTTTGAGGCAGCTCGCCAGCTTGTCCATGCGCTCCCGGCCCAGGCTCTTTTCGACCTTGGCCAGCTCATTGCTGCAGTCCTTGGCGTCCTCTTCGCCAAGCTCGCACAGCTTGGCCATCTGGCTGCAGGCCCGCTGCGGCGCCGGGGTCACTACATCGCAGCCGATAAGTCCACCGATTCCAACTAGCAACAGCAAGGCAGTTGCGTTTTTCATCTTCACCTCGCAGTTAGGATAGCAGATAGCTTTCCAAGCGCCCGTCGCTGGGTTTGGGGAATCGCGGCGCGGGGTTACGGCCCTCCCCGGCGTGATCGCCATCGGCTGCAGCAGCGCGCAGGAAAGGCGCCCCCGATGCCGGCGTTTGTGCTATGTGGTGGGACCTTCATGTCTTGTCTGCAGCCTGAGCCCACGCTCTGTTCCCTATCCGGATCGCCCGGAGACTCCGCCGCGGGTGCCGCGGTCCATCGACTCGATGCCAAGGCCGATAGGAAGGCCGATGCGCGGACCGGAACCGCCGCAGTGGAGTTCGCGCTGGAAGCCGTGGATCCGTGCGGCGCCCGCGCCGGTTTTTTGCGGACGCGCCGGGGCGTGGTCGCGACCCCGGTGTTCATGCCCGTGGCGACCCACGCCGAGCTACGCGGCATCGACGGCGACGAGGTCTGGGCCACCGGCACGCGGGTGCTCCTGTCCAACACCTACCACCTGATGCTGCGGCCCGGCGCCGAGGTCTTCCAGCGCCTGGGCGGCATTCACGCGATGATGCAGTGGGACGGCGTGGTGCTCACCGATTCGGGAGGATTTCAGATCTTCTCTCTGCCCACAAGCCGCAGCATCAACGAAAAAGGAGCGCTGTTCCGCAGCATCCATGACAACAGCCGGCAGCTCCTAAGTCCGGAGACCAGCATCGCGATGCAGCAGGCCATCGGCTCGGACATCATGATGGTGCTGGATGTGTGCATTCCCTCCACGACCGATGAAGCCGGAACCCGCGAAGCGATGGAGCGCACCCACCGCTGGGCCATGCGGAGCCTGGCGGCACGACGCGCCGGACCGCCCGGCGCGGCCGATCAGGCCTTGTTCGGCATCGTCCAGGGCGGCGTGTTTCCGGCCTTGCGCAAGGAGAGCGCGAGCTTTATCACCGCCCTGCCCTTTGAGGGCTTCGCGGTCGGCGGGCTGGCGGTCGGCGAAGGGAAACAGGCGCGCAATGAGATGTGCGCGCTCACCGCGGCGCTTTTGCCCAGCGGCAAGCCGCGCTACTTGATGGGAGTCGGGACCCCCAACGACCTGCTCGATTCGGTGCGCAGCGGCATCGATATGTTCGACTGCATCTTGCCGACCAAGATGGCGCAGCAAGGCTACGCCTATACCTTCAGCGGCGTGCTGCGTACCACCCGCGCGCGGTTCCGGCTCGATGAGACGCCGCTCGATCCAAGCTGCACGTGCCTGGTCTGCCGGCGGTATACGCGCGGCTATCTGCACCACCTGGCGCGCGGCAAGCACGCCCTTGGCATACGCCTTTTGGGAATCCACAACATCGCCCACTATCAGACGCTCATGCAGCGGATGCGGACGGCGATCTGCAGCGGTACGTTCCCGTCCCTTTACCGCGAGCTTGCCCCGGCCCTTGCGAGCACGGAGCTGCGCTGATGCGCGAAGGCGACTTCGAGCTTGTCACCCTGCGCAGCGGCGCCCGCGCGGTGCGGCACACCGGACACGGCGAGATCATGCACCCCGCCGGCGGCCCTTGGGAAGAGGCGAACCGGCTCTACATCGAACAGTCGCAGCTCGCGGCGCGGCTCCAGGCGGCGGGCGGGCGGCCGGTGTGCATCTTTGACATCGGCCTGGGCGCCGCGACCAATGCTGTAGCCGCGCTCACCTGCGCCCGCGCCGCCGGCCGCCGCATTACGCTGCACAGCTTCGAGATCGATCTCGCGCCGCTCCGTTTGGCGCTGCGCGAGCCGGGCTCCTTCCCATTCCTTGGCGAGTATCAGGCGGCGGCGCAGGCGCTCTGCCAGCACGGACGCTGGTCGGGGCCGGAGGGCGACTGGATCTTGCACCACGGCGATTTGCTCCGCTGTCTTTCCCAAGCGCCCAAAACGGCGGAGCTGCTCTTTTTCGATCCGTTCTCGCCGCGCCATAACCCCGCGCTGTGGACGCCGGCGGCGTTTGCCGCCATCCGCGCCCATTGCCGCGCCGACGCCGAAACCGGTAGTTCCGATGCCGATCGTACAGAGGGCGGGGCGCTGCTCTTTACTTATAGTTCCGCAACCCCGATGCGGACGGCGATGCTGCTCGCCGGCTTCTATGTCGGCGCCGGGGTCGGCACCGGCACCAAGCGCGAGACCACGGTGGCCGCGACCCGGCTGGCCGCGCTGGCCGCACCGCTGTCGCTGCGCTGGCTCAAGCGCTGGGAGCGCTCCACTGCCCGCGCCCCGATCGGCGAAGCGGTCTTGACCGCCGAGCACGAGCGGGAAATCCGCGCCCACCCGCAGTTCCAAGCGCTATCCTGCGGTCAAGGTTCCGCCTTTTCGGATGGTCACATCTGCTAAACCGCGCATTGCATCAGAGCCGCCGTTTCGGGCTGCGCCGCGGGTCCTGTCACCTCCGGCACCCCGCTGCTTGCGCA
>CALFML010000190.1 GCA_937879845.1 uncultured Myxococcales bacterium | reverse complement strand
CCCAGGTGTTCCGTCCCTACAACGCTGCCCCGCTGCCAAACAACTGATCGGCCGTTCCCGGGAGTAGGATGTGGCGGGCGCAGTGCTACTGGCAGCCGTTACTTTGCGTAGATGGTCATCCGCGGATCCTTAAGACCCACCCACAGACCAATCCCCAGAGCAAGGCCGGTCGCAACGGTGGCGCTGGTCAGGATTCCCCAGAACCAAGCTCTCTTGTGAAGCGGCCGATGGGTCTCGCGGGCCAGGAGCTCGCGCTCCTGTATCAGATTGGTAATCAAGTTGATGAATGCGAGCGCATCCTGCCGCGTTTTGGGAGCCGCAGTCTCGGGCTCCTCGCTCAGGAATCGCCGATAGTATGCCAGCGCCTCCGAATGCCTTTCTAGGAATCGGTAGCACTGGGCGATATTGTACAGGTAGATGGGCCTGGGCTCCAGGGCATAGGCGGCCTTCAGCTCCCCTATCGAGCGCTCAAAGTGTTGTTCCTCGCGGGCGCGTTTGGCGCGAGAATAATGCTCCTTTGCTTCCTCTTCGCGGGTGCCGAAGGCCGCGGTCTCCTCACCAGGGGTTGTCTCTACGGCCGCTGCCGCCGGGGGCGGAGCTTCCTCGGCGAAGACCGGGCAGGCGGTCGTCCATAGAAGGACAAGCAGCGCGGGGAGCCGCCACGCCGAGCTAGTGAAACGCCAAGTCGTCATCGTTGTCCTGCTTGGGCTTGGGCTTGGCCGGAGGCTGCGCTGCAGGGGGTTGCGGGCCGGGCGGCTCCGAGGGCGGCGCATTGCCACCGGAACCTATCTTTGGAATGGGTGAAGCCACCGGTTCCGGCGAAGAAGCGGCACTTGCGGCAGCCGATGGAGCGTCCGGTCGCCGTGACAGCATCCCGGTTTTGGCGGCTGCCCGCTTCTCTTTTATACGCGCGGGCGTCTGAGTCCCCCGCGGCAGCGCGCTCAACCCCGAAACCGTAGGATTGCGTCCCTGCGCCGCCGGTACAGAAATCGTGTCGGGGCTCGTGGCAGTCCCCAGCCCGGTCTCATTCCGGACCGCGCTCTGCGGACCTGGCAGCGCAACATGGGAGGCATGCAGGGGCCGCTCAGACTCGGCGCGCCCGGCGGGCGTGGCGCGCGCCCGGACCGCAGAGATCCGCCCGGCGATCGTGCCTAAAAGGGCCAGCGCCAGCAGCGCTCCGCCGGCGACCGCAGCCACTCTGCTCTTATGCCGCCACAGCCGGTAAGGCCACTCCGCCGCGTCGAGCCGCAGCTCCGCAAGCCGGTCCCCGATCTGCTTCATGGAGGGGCGCCGCTCGGGCTCCTTGTGCAGCATCTGATGGACAAGCAGGCATAGCGGCGTGGGCACGGACCAGCTTACATCCCACAGGGAACGCGGCTTGCTGGACAAATGCATGGCGATGACCGCCCCCGGGTGCTCGGCGACGAAAGGCGGCTGCCCGGCGAGCATCTCGTAAAGAATGACTCCCAGCGAGTAGACATCGGCCTTGGCGCCCACCTGGCCCGTCATCTGACACTGCTCCGGCGAAGCGTACAAGGCGGTCCCGAGAAACTTCCCTACCGTCGTCCGGTCGACATCGGCGGTGCTGCCGGAGAGGAATTTGGCGATTCCGAAGTCCACGACCTTGATTCGCTCGCCTCCGCTGGCCTCCGCATCGGCGAAGGACAGGAGGTTGGCCGGCTTGAGGTCGCGGTGCACGATCCCCTCGCGGTGCACCGCATCCAGCGCCGAGGCAACCTGACCGGCGATTCGCACCACCTCCGGCAGCGGCATGCGCTGGGCCGTCTGGCGGAGCCGCAACAGGCGCGCCTGCAGGGACTCGCCGCTCAGAAACTCCATCATGATGTAAGCCGTCCCATCGGGGATGCGGCCGTGATTGAAGATCTTGACCAGGCCCGGATGCTGGACCCGGCTGGCGGCGCGCGCCTCGGCGACGAAGCGGCTGACGGCGTCTTCATCGCGTGAGAACGAAGGGAACAGGACCTTGACCGCGGCGCGCTGGCCAATGCCGGGATGGACGGCTTCGTAGATTACGCCCATGCCCCCGTGCCCGACGGACCTGATGATCCGATAGCCCTCGATTTGCTGCCCGAGCAATGGATCGGCCGCGGGGGGAGCCATGTGCAGCGCAGCATAGTGGGGAAGGATCCCCTTTGCAATGGAAGAATCGAGGCTGGTTCAACGCGCCGGGCGGTAGCGCAGCAAGGGAACGAGCATCCCTTGGTCCTCTCCCGCGGCCCAGAGGTCTAGGGGGCTCGCCCCCCAGATGCTGCGCAGGTTCGTGCCGGAGCCCAGGTTGATGCGGACAAAGGCATTCCCATCCAGCTTCAAGACAGTACCCTTGTCTCCGACGACCCAGAGGTCGGCCCACGGGGTGCCGAAGACCGCATACAGCGGAACCGACACATTCGATGGGAATTGACTCCAGACGTTGCCGTTGCGGCTCAGGATCACGCCCCGGTCTCCGACCGCCCAGACCACGTCCGGGAGGAGCCCGCCGACGCCGTTGAGGTTGACATCGGCAAACCGCGCGTCCACCGCGAGCCGCATCCATACGTGGCCGTTCCAATGCAAGATGGTACCGCCCGAGCCGACGGCCCAGACATCGGCCGCGCCGGACCCCCAGACGCTCTTGAGGTCAGTCGATACCGGGGACGGCTCGCTTGTCCATCGCCCGCTCGTCCAGTGAAGAATCGTACCGCCGGCGCCGACGGCCCAGATATCGCTGGCGGCGCTCCCCCAAATGCCGTACAGGTTGCCGATTCCGGCGGGGGCCTGTACGGCTTCAAAAGAGATTCCTTTTTCCGGTGAGCGCTCGCCGCGGAGTATCGTCCCTTTATCGCCCGCCACCCAGACCGCATCGTCCGCGCCTTTGCTCCAAACGGCATTGAGATTTTGTTTGCCGTTCCAGTCGCTTTTCGGCTGCTCCCAGCGGATGCCGTCGCCATGCAGGATGGTGCCGCCAACCCCCACGGAGAAGACGTTGGTGGCCGAGGTTCCCCACAGGCTCTGCAGCGCTCCTGTGACGGGGACCGGCCACTCCTCGGGGCACCAGGCATCCGCGCATTCGCCAAGGAAATCGACCTGGACCCGCCGAGTCGCGGCCACGTCGACCGTACAGGTGCTTGCGTGCCCCCGGCAGTCGCCGAACCAGCCGCCAAAGTAGCTCTTGTTGGCAGCCTTGGCGGTCAGGGTGACCGTGGTGGTCGTGCAGCCGGCGGCCGCAGCAGCACCAGCGAGGTGCGTGCTGATCGCGACGGTGCCGCTGGTGGTCGTGCCCAGCGTGATGCCCGGGCTCGGCGAGCCGATCGTCAGCACCGCGGTCTCGGCGCCTTCGGGGGTGGCGTCGTCGTTCACCGTGAAGGTGACCGCGCCGCTGGTCTGGCCCGAGAGGATGGTGATCGTCGCGTTCGACAGCCAGTAGTCCGACGCGGTGATCCCCGTGCCGCTGACCGTCAGCACCACGGTCTGGTCGCCGACCACAGGCTCGGCCACGCTGGCGGTGGCCGTGATCGTCGTGGCC
>CALFML010000189.1 GCA_937879845.1 uncultured Myxococcales bacterium | reverse complement strand
TGCTGGAGAAGATGGTATTCGGGCGCTCCAGCGACAGCGGCAAGCGCGGCGGGGTGGACCTGCAGCGGGACCTGGGGCTGCGCGCGGCGCAGATCTGGGAGCGGCTGTCGGACGACCAGCGGGCGGAGACGCGCTACCAGACGGTCATCGACCTGGAGAGCGACAACCAGACGGCGCTGGCGGCGCTGGAGCGCATCTACCGGCTGCGCAATGACTCGACGCTCTTGGCGGAGATGCTCTTGCGGCGGGCGGCGCTGGAGCTCGATCACGTAAAGAAGAAGGCGCTGCTCAGCGAGGCGGCGGAGCTGTATCAGGGGCCGCTCGCCGACGAGTTCAAGGCGGTCGAGGCGTGGAAGAAGATCCTCGAGCTCGATGAGACCGACGGCAAGGCGCTCGGGGCGTTGGCGGAGCTGTACCAGCGCACGCGGCGGTTCGAGGAGCTGGTGGCGATCCTGCAGACGCAGGCGCGGGCCTCCCGCGGGGCGACCAAGGTGCAGATCCTGGCCCACATCGCCGAGCTTTACGCCGACGAGCTGGATCAGCCGGCGCAGGCCGTCGCGGTCTACCGTGAGCTGCTCGAGCTGCAGCCAAACTCCCTCAAGGCACTGTCGGCCTTGGAGGCGCTGTACAGCCAGCAGGAGCAGTGGCCGCTCGTGCAGGAGGTGCTGCAGAAGCGGCTCAAGGCGGTGGGCAGCATCAAGGAGCGCGTCACCGTGCTGCGCAAGCTGGCGCAGCTGGCGCTCGACAAGCTGCACTCGGCCGACGACGCCATCGCCCACCTGCAGAGCGTGCTGGAGCTGCAGCCGGGCGACGCCGACGCGCAGCGCGATCTGGAGCGGCTGCTGGAGCAGGCGGAGAAGTGGTACGACCTGGTCGAAGTCCTGGTCCGCCACGCCGACGCCGCCCAGAAGGCCCAGCGCAGCGAGGATGAGGTCGCAAACCTGCTGCGCGCCGCCGAGATCTGGGAGAGCAAGGTGCAGGCGCCGGAGCAGGCCAAGAAGCTGCTGGAGCGGGTGCTGGAGCGCGATCCCAACCACGTGCGGGCGCTCATGTCGCTGGCCCGCATCTACGAGTCGCAGCACGACTGGGCGCGCTGCAAGACGACCTTGGAGCGGGCGGTGCGGCTGGCGCGCTCCGGTCCGGAGATGGCGGAGCTGTACTACCGCCTCGGCCGTCTGGAAGGCGAGCGGCTGGGCGACGCGGCGGCGGAGCCGTACTACGAGCGGGCGCTGCAGGCCGACCCGACCAACGTCGAAGTCGCCGAGGCGCTGGAGAAGCGGGCGCGGGCCCGTGGCGACTTCCGGCGCGTCGCCGCCCTCTTGGAAGTTCGGGCGGAGCGCATGCAGTCGATGGATCCGCAGAAGCAGAAGGACCTGCTGCTTGAGCTTGGACGCCTGTATGTAAACGAGCTCAAGTCGCCCGAAGGCGCCCTGCCGGTGCTGCAGCGCGCCTACCGCATCGCGCCGGACGAGCTGGCCGTCATCGAGCCGCTGGCCGAGCTGTACTTCAACTCCGGCCGCCTGCGGGAAGCGCTGCCGCTTTATCGCACCCTGGTCGAGCGCTCGGGCAAGGGGCGGCGCAGCAAGGACCTGTCGCGCATCCACTTCCGCCTCGGCGCCATCGCCGAGCGCGAGGGCGACATCCACAAGGCGCTGGAGCAGTACAACGCCGGCTACTCGATCGACGCCGGGCACCTGCCGACGCTCATCGCGCTCGGCCGGCTGTACATGACGGCGGCGGACTGGGAGAAGGCGCGGCGCATCTACCGCTCGATGCTGCTGCAGAACCTCGACCCGGCCGGCGGCGTCACCCGCGCCGACGTCTACCTGCACCTGGGCGAGATCCACGAGAAGCTCGGCGAGGGCCCCAAGGCCGTCGGCATGTACGAGCGCGGGCTGGAGCTCGATCCGCAGCACGGCGGCCTCCTGCAGGCGATGGGCCGGGTGCGCCAGAGCTGATTGCGCGGCCGCCGCGGCCCGCCCTTCCCGTACTGTCTGGGGGACTCTCATGCCGCATCCGAATCGAGGCCTCAGCGTGGCGCTTCAGGCTGCGCTGGCCGGACTCCTCTGTCTTGTCGCGCTGCCGTCCACGGGGTCGGCGTTCTGCGGCTTCTTCGTCGCCGGATCGTCCTCGCCCCTTTACAACAATGCGTCGCAGGTCGCCCTGTACCGCAAGGGCAACCACACCGTCATGACCATGTCGAACAACTACAAAGGTCCGCCCGAGGACTTCGCCATGGTCGTGCCGGTGCCGGTGGTGCTGCAGAAGGATCAGGTACGGACCCTCAATCCCAAAGTCTTCACCAAGCTCGATGAGCTGACCGCCCCGCGCCTGGTCGAATACTGGGAGCAGGATCCGTGCGGCGACGGCGATAGCCTCGGCTACGCGAGCGCCGGCGGCCGCGCCCGCGCCATGGCCAAGAAATCGGCGGACCGGGACGACAGCGCCGCCGACTACGGGGTCAAGATCGAAGCCCAGTTCAGCGCCGGTGAGTACGAAGTCCTGATTCTGTCGGCGCAGGACTCCACGGGCCTTGAGCAGTGGCTGCGCTTGCAGAAGTACAACATCCCGCAGGGCGCGGCGGCGGCGCTGGCCCCGTACATCCGCGATCAGATGAAGTTTTTTGTCGCCAAGGTCGATATCAAAAAAGTAAAGCGCGACAGCCATGACTTGGTCGTCCTGTCGCCGCTGCAGTTCTCCTTCGATGCGGCGGAGCTGCGGCTGCCGGTGCGGCTCGGGCTCCTCAACGCAGAGGCGCACCAGGATCTCATCGTCTACCTTTTGCACCAGAGCAAGCGCTTCGAGGTCGCCAACTATCCCAATGTCTTTATTCCCACCAACCTCGAAGTCGTAAACGAGACCCGCAACAACTTCGGCGGCTTCTACGCCGAGCTATTCGATGAGACCCTGCGCCGCCAGAATAACCGCGCGGTCATCACCGAGTACGCCTGGGACAGCGGCAGCTGCGATCCCTGCCCGACCCCGCCGCTCACCGGCACCGAGCTGCACACCCTGGGAGCCAGCCGCAACGACGCCCAGGGCTCGTTCGTCCTCACCCGCCTGCATACGCGCTACGACAAGCAGACCCTCAGCGAAGATCTGGTGTTCCGCACCGCCCGCGCCGCGGTCGGCGGACGGGCCGAGAACGAAAACTTCGGCGGACCGATCAAGGCCTCTCTCACTGGGGATGAGGGGAACTCTTTTCAAGGGCGGTACATTATCCGCCACTGCGGTCCCAATCCCGGCCGCCCGCCGCAGATTTTTTCCTGAAGGCCGCGGCGGCATGACGGCGGAAGGAATCGCCGGCGGCTGCAGCGGCAGGATATGAGAATTTGGGAATCAGCTGCGCTTGGGTACGGCGTCGACGGACAGGATTCCGACATCGTCGGCGCCGTGGCCGCGGGCAATCAGCTCGTCCATGCGCTGGGCGATCGCCGGCAGAACCGCCAGGCTCTGGCCGCCGGCGGCAGCGGTCTCGATCATAAGGCGCGCATCCTTGCGCGCCATCGTCAGCTCGAAGCTCGGCCGGTAATCGCCGGCGGCCATCTGCGCCCCCCGATAGGTGATCACCCCGGCCGGGTTGAACTTGGAAAACAGCGCGTGGGCCTCGGCCGCCGGAATTCCCAGCGTCGCGGCCAGCGTGTACACATCCGCAAGACCGGCGACCACCGTCAGGATCATGGAGTTGCCGAGCAGCTTGTACGCGGCGGCCAGATCCGGACGCTCCCCCAGATATTCCAGCGTCCCGGTCATAAGGCGCAACCCCGCCTCGACCCGCTCCATGGCGCTGCGGGCGCCGGCTGCGAGCATGATGCCGCGGGCCTCCCGGCACATCGCCGGCGACATGAACACCGGCGCGTGGACAAAAGCGATGCCCTGCTCCATAAGCCGCTTGGCGCGGGCGATCGTACCGGCCGGCAACGTCGTGGTGTGATCGACGACCACCGCGCCGCCCAGCGCATCCTGGCACGACGCGAGCACCGCATCCACGGCCGCGTCATCGGTGAGTGCGATATGTACGCGCTCGCTGCCGCGCACCGCTTCCGCCGCCGTGCTGGCGGCCCGGACGCCGTGCGCCGCAAGCGCCCGCGCCTTGTCGAGTGTGCGGTTGAAGGCGACGACTTCATCGCCGCGTTTGGCGGCTGCCTCGGCCAGACCGGCGCCGATTAGACCCGTCCCAAGGAATGTTAGTTTTGCCATGGACTAGAGCATGCCACATCCGCCGCCGGCGGAACGGTTCAGAACGCGAGGATGCGCCGCAGCTGCGAGGCTCCCATTCCCGAGTTATAGGGCGGCGTGCCCGGTTCGAACGACCGCCCCCGCTCCAAGGGGCCGACCACTACCGGAGTAAAGCCGGCATCGACGACCAGCTGCTCCGTGAGCTGCAAGGCGTCGGTATTATCACCGGCGAGCGGGATGCCCAGCCGGTCGCCCATCCGGTGCGCTTCGTTGAGCAGCGTCTTAAAGTACACCGTATTGAACGCGCGCACGACGCGGGCGGTGGGCATGTGGCTCGCCGTCCAGACGCCGGTCCCGTGTCCGCTGGCGATCACTTCCTGGGCGACGGCCCCGTCGCGCGCCGGGTAGGGATTGGCCGTATCCAGTACGACCTTGTCCTTGAGCAGCGCTCCCAGGCGCCGGCCCAGATCCGGAGTCGCCCCGAGCGGCACCGCCCATAGCACCACCGGGCCGAAGCTCGCCGCCTCTTCTACGGTGCCGCACGATGCGCCGGGGCCCAGGCTCTGCACCAGATCATGTAGCTTTTCCGGATGACGGGTAGCAAAGCGCACCTCATGCCCGACCTTGTACCACAGCGTGCCCAGGGTCGCCCCGATCATGCCGGCTCCCATAATACCTATGCGCATATGCCTCTCCGCGATCAGTGGTCAGCAGTTGTCCAGATTATTAGACCACAAGAGCCGCGCGTTCTGTTCAGCATCGTTTTCAGCGTCGGGAATGGTAACGCTTTCGAGGTTTCCCGCGGCATCGGCGCGACACTTGGTTCCCCGTCCCGGCGGACGCTACGCCGCCATAGGAGCGGTGCTTTGCATTTTACTCCGTAAGAGCGCGGAATCAGTCACTTACCGGATTCTTAATCTTCTTATCGTCTTAACTTCTGAGCAGCTTATCAGGCGCAAGCGGGGCGGTCAGGTTCGCTTTCCTGCTGATTGGAGACAGCGGGCCGGCACGAGGCGCAGCAGACCTCGCACCAGGAAAGAGCCGTTTGGCACGGAGAGGCCGCCGATGAGCACATTGGCCGCTCCACCGACAAGGACGCCCGGGGTGCCAGCCGGGGCCGCGGCGTCCCGGCCCATCAATCGAGAGATGGCATCGCTCAGAGCATCCTGAGCACTTTCTGCCACCCGGCTGGTCATCGCCATGCTCACGGCCTCCGTGGCGGCGCGATGCTCGGCGGAGCCTTGGTCGGCGCTGCGGACCGCGCTGAATGCCTCGGCACTTTGCTCCGCATAGTCCGCGCAGTCTTCGACTTTGTGCATGATCTGCAGCCCCTGCTCGGTCGCCTGAAGCCCTTGCCGCAGCCGCCGGAGCGCTGCTCCGGTGCGGCGGGCCGGCGCCGGCGCCGCCTGACAGTGAAAGGTCAGATCGAACGCGCGAGCGGCGTGCTCGCCGTTTATCAGCACCTTGGCGGAGCCAGTGAATACTTCATAAAACGGCGACAAGCCGCAGCAGGTCGGACTCACCCCCAGCGCTCCGCTCAGTACGGCTGGTACACCGTTTATGAGCACGTCGTTGCTGAAACCGACGAGCACCGGTCCAAGCGGCGGCAGCGGAATTCCCGGTGGATGCGCCGGATGCGCATGCGGCAGGCCGATGGCCAGCGCCCCTACGGTCGCCGCTGGCTGCGGCGGTCCCCCTGCCGGCGCGGCCCGGGCGACGCTGGCGTTTATGAGCTCCCGCGGCTGGGTCAACAAGCCGCATGCCTTTTCGGCTAGCGCGAGTAGCCTCCGCAGCGGAGTCTTATTCGCTGCCGCTGCGCCGTCTTTGGCACCCGCCGGTTCCGCAGATCCCGCGTCGTACTCCTCATCGGCAGAATTTTCTGCCTCGGCGGAGTCTTCCGCATCATCAGTGTCTTCCGCGTCATCGGAGCCTCCTGCATCATCGGAGTCTCCTGCACCATCGGAGTCTCTTGCACCATCGGAGTCTCCTGCATCATCAGAGTCTCCTGCATCATCGGAGTTTCCGGCGTCATCGGAGTCCCCTGAATCATCAGAGTCTCCTGCATCATCAAAGTCCTTGGTATCTGGGAAGGCTTCTGCATCACCAGAGCCTTCTGCATCACCAGAGCCTCCCGCACGACCAGAGTCCTTCGGCCGCGCGGGAGAGCTCTCTTTGCGCTCTGCGGGCTGCGATTGGGCGGAGTCTGCAAGGGGCGGCAGCCCTTGGACACGACAGGTCATCGCACCGCCTCTGCCGGCTGGCTGGGCCTTGCGTGAGTGGCGGCTACGCCTTGGCGCCGCTGCAAAAGTGCGAGCTGCGCCTGCGCTTGCGCCGCTCCGGCGCGATCTTCGAGCTTGCTGGCCAGGCGATACCATGCTTCATAAGCGGCGGCCGCGTCGTCATAGCGCTGCTGCGAAAAAGCAATCTCACCCAGGTTCTTGGCGAGTATCGCGACAATGATCGGCGAGATGCCGGTTGCAGCCGAGGCGAGCGCATGCTCATAGCAGTCGCGTGCGGCAGATAGCTGCTGCCGGCGCTTATAGAGCGCACCCAGTTGGATGAGGGCCACCGTCTGCATCATCGGACTCGGCTGGGTCTGGAAGTAGGCGATGGCCTGTTCGTATTTTGCGCGCGCGGCTTCGCAGTCACCGTGCGCTTCATGGAGCGCCGCCAGCATGACCAGCGTGTGCATGCGGATCCCCTTTGGGCTCCGCGGATCATCGACGATTTCCTGCATGCAGCGCTGCAGCGCCCGAGGGCTGAAGTCGCTCTCTGTCCGCTGCAGGTAGGGGGTCACCGCGCAGGGGTGGTGCAGCACCGACGGATCTTGCGCCGCGCGGCCGATCAGCCGGACGCGCCGCAGCCACCACGGCAGCGCTCCTGCGCCGCAGTCTGTCGCCGCATCCCCAGCAAGAGGAAACAGCGAATCGAGAAGCTGCTCGTACGCCTGCGGGGCCGCGAGCTCGAGCGGCCAGAACGCGACGATCAGGCGCTGGTCGCCGTCCTCCGGCAAGAGCTCGCGGGCGGCGCGTAAGAGCACGGCGAGCTGCTGACCGGGACTTCCCTGGAACCGCTCCGGCAGCTTTTCCAGCGGCGGACCATGATGCGCCGCAAGGGCTGAGTCGAGCGCCCGGCACTCGGCGAAAAACAGCCGCCCTATCTCTTGCGCATACTGCTCGGGGTTTACAAACGGAGCGCTGAAGAGGAGGAAAACATCGCCGCGATTTTTGCGCTCCAGGTCAAGCAGGAGCTTAAAGACGATCGGCGCTTCCGGCTCCGAGCAGGTCACCCGCAGCCACAGCGCGCCGCGCTGGTCCATGAAGTCGGTGATGGTTTTCTGTAGTCGCAGTGCGAGCGTGCGCATGACACTTCTTCCAAGTCATAAGGAGCCCCGGCATATCGCCGCAGACTCAGTTGATGGTGATGAGGGCGCCGCTTATCGCGTTTGTGCCGATGGCGCTGCTTGTAACCTGCGGGCCGGCGAGCTCGATTCCCGATTCGTCCAGCGTGATCGTGCTGGGACCGACGGCCAGGGTGAGTTTTCGGCCGGCCCGCAAGGTGATCTCCGGCGCCTCGAGCAGCGCCTGCTGCTTGCTCCGGCCGTGCCACGGACCGGCGGCGAGAAGGTTGAGGCGGCCGCGCCCGGATTCGACGGTTACCGGGCCCTCGGCTTTGGTGATATGGCCGCCGGAGAGCACCCAGAGCTCGCTGTTTCCCGACTCCACGGCGGTTTTGCACGAGCCTTTGACCTGCGTCAGGCTGCCGCCGTTTTCGACGCGCAGCGTATGCTCGCCGGACCGCACCACGGTGCACAGGCTTCCTTTGACGGTCACGCTGCGGTTGCCGTCCACGCTGCAGTGTTCGTCCGCGGCCACATGGCGGTTGTGGTTGCTGCCGACGATGACCGAGAGCTCGCGCTCCGCCCGCAGGTGCAGCTGCTCGTCGCCCTTTTTATCGTCGAAGCGCAGCTCATTGTGGCCGCTTTCGCCGGGCGTACTGGCGCTGCGCAAGGTGCTGATGGTCTTGGCGGCAGGCAGCTCATAGGGCGGCGGGTTCTCACCGTTTGGGACGCGCCCGACGATCAGAGGTCGATCCGGATCGCCGTCTTGGAACACCACGACCACTTCCTGGCCGACCCGCGGTAGGAACATTCCGCCGTAGCCGACGCCGCTCCAGGGCTGGCTGACGCGGACCCAGCACGAGCTCTGATCATTTCGCTGCCCGCGGCGATCCCAGTGGAACTGGAGCTTCACCCGCCCGTACTCATCGCAGTGAATCTCCTCCCCGGCCGGGCCGACCACTACCGCGGTCTGCGCTCCGCCGATCTGCGGCCGCGGAGTCGTACGGGCAGGCCGAAAGATCTGGTCCGCCGGCTGGCACGTAACTCGGTTGTGGTAGCAGAGCTTATCCGGACCCGGAGCGGGCGCTCGGATGCCCGGCTGCGTCAGCTCGCCGCCCTGCGGCAGCGCTTGGGGCTGCACGCCGCTGTGCTCGACGGCGACGATAAGATGCTCCCTATTGCAGCTCCGGCGGCGATGGCCGGCAAGGGTGAACTTGAACCCGGGGACGAGCGCGGGGACGTTGCTTAGCGCGCTATAGCGTTGGCGCTCACATAGCTGCTCCTGCAGCCGGATTCGCGCGAGCCGCTGTCCTTCCTCAGGCTGGGTGTAGCCGCCCGGGAAATCGTACTCGACATCGCCGCCGCCATCTTCGGTGTGAGCCCGGGCTTCCAGGTCCAGGTTCGGCTGCGCAAAGTGGAAATCGCGCAGCACTGCGTCATGAAGGCAGATCGCGCAGTCGTCGTGCAGGTCCCACAGGCCTTCCTCGTACAGGTGCGGCGCGTCGCGATGGCGCAGGAGCGGACTTGCGGACAGCGCCTCAAAGGCATGCGGGCCGTCGGCAAGATACAGCACCTCGCGGTCCGGATCGGAGAAGAAGCAGATCCCCTCGTGTTCGAGGAGACGCTTTATGAACTGCAGTCGGCTCTCCTTGTATTGCACGCAGAAATCGCGCCGGAGGTAGCGGCCGTGGAGCAGCGTCCGGACGGAGTCGGCCGGCAGCGCCGCTTCGCGGAGCACGG
This sequence comes from uncultured Myxococcales bacterium, assembly GCA_937879845.1. Lineage (GTDB taxonomy): Bacteria > Myxococcota_A > Polyangia > Palsa-1104 > JAEUJZ01 > CALFML01. The sequence continues at coordinate 16,781 of CALFML010000189.1, read as the reverse complement.
CCAGCACCACCTCCGGCGTACTCAGATCCTGAAAGATGCGCAGATCGCTGCCGTAAGCCAGGGTTCCCAGCCGTGCGGTGAGGGTCAGCCGGTACAGGCTGAAGCGTGCTCCGGCAAGAAGCTGCACCGCCCGCGCGATGACCCCGTTGATGCAGCGGGCATAGCGGCTGCCGTCGGGATGGCGGCCGCGCAAGGTGAGCTGCGCCGGCTGGCCCAGGGCGGCGATGAGATCGAGGTTCGACTCGGCGCTGACGAGCTCGATGGTAAAGGTCGACGGCTGGCTGAGCGCCTCGCGGCCGGTAAAGCGCAGCACGCGCAGCATTTCATCCGGCAGCGCCGGACAGCGAAACCAGAAGTCAGCTGCTTCAAGATCCAGATGGCTCATGGAGACTCCCTGGGAGCGGTTGGCGTTCTTAGGTCACCGGCTCCCGCCAGTCGGCTTCGGCACCGATGCCCTCGGGCTCCCAGGTCCAGGTGATCTTGCGGTAGGTGAAGCTCACCTCTTCCATGTGCTGGTATTCCTCACTGTCGCGGTCGAGCCGGTTGCGCATGTACGGCTTGATGCTGACGAGGATCGCGTCCTGCAGATGGTGGGTGTAGTAGTGCTCCTGCTTGCCGTCGGGCTTGATGCGGTACCACTTGATCTCGACGGTCTTTAGGATCTCGCCGCGCGACAGCGCCTTGTGCAGCTTGGGCGAGCCTTTGTCGAACGCCTTACAGATGGTCAGCGGCCGGTGGACGGTGCTGCCGGTCGGGGAGCCGCTGTTGCTGTCGTGCGGCATGTAGATCTCGTGGCTGAACTCTTGCACTTCGATGGTGCCGTGGCGGCCTTTGATTACGCTGCCGCCGTCGATTACGCCTTGCTCGGTGGCTTCGATGGTCATGTGGGCTTGCAGTGCCATGGGGTCCTCCTGTTCGGCGTGCAGCCCTAGCCAGCCGCATGCCAAGCGCAGGAGCCGGCCTGCCCTCCAGGCGACAGCCGCTTTCCCGAGGCTGCGCCGCATCGCGCTGCCCGCACCGGTGCTTTGATGTCGCGGCCGGCAGCTGCGGCGTCCGGTATCCGGCGGACAGCGGCGATTTTCGTCCGGATTACGGACAGCGGCCTCAGGCTTGGAACACGGCCGACCGGCGATTTGCTGTCTCGCCGGACGGATCCTGCATTATTGTGCGCCCGCGCTACGGGGAGACGCCGCTGTGCTGGCGGCTCTCTTCCTCGCAAGTAATTCCCCCTGGCTCATTTCTCCAAGGAGACTCGAACATGAAAAGTACCGTCCTTCACAAGTCCGGCTTGGCTCTGGCTCTGTGCATCGGCATCGGCTACGCCGGTCCCGCGGCGGCGCAGCAGCTGGAGCTGCCGCGGCCAAGCCCCTCCGCCAAGGTCAGCCAGGTCGTCGGAATCACCGAGATCGCCGTCGAATACTCCAGCCCCGCGGTCAAGGGCCGCAAGGTCTTCGGCGGGATCGTGCCGCTCGGCGAGCTGTGGCGCACCGGTGCCAACGGCGCGACCAAGGTCACCTTCAGCAAGGACGTGACGATCGGCGACAAGCCGGTTCCCGCCGGCACCTACGCCCTGTTCACCATCCCCGCCAAGGACAGCTGGACGGTCATCTTCAACAAGAACCCGAACCAGGGCGGCACCGGGCAGTACAAGCAGGAGCTCGATCAGGTGCGCCTGACCGTCCGGCCGCTGCCGATCCCCCACCGCGAGCGTATGACCTTCATCTTCACCGACACCAGCGAGGCCGGAACGATCCTAGATCTGGAGTGGGAGAAGCTGCGCCTGCCGATCGCCATCAAGGCCAGCACCGACGCCCAGGTGGCGAGTAACATCAAGGGCCTGGAGGACAACTCGTGGCGGCCCTACAACAACGCGGCGCGGTATTTCCTCGACAGCAAGAAGGACTACGATCACGCCCTGCAGCTGGTGGAGCGGTCGCTGACCTTGCACGAAGACTGGTTCAACCTGTGGACGAAGGCGCAGCTGATGGCGGCCAAGGCCAAGCCGGCGGAGGCCTGTCCGCTCGCCCAGAAGGCCAAGGGGCTCGGCGAAAAGAGCGACGGGTTCTTTGCCGCCGACGATGTCAAAAAAGCGCTTGGCGACTGGAAGTGCCCGGCCCGCTGAGCAAGTCCGGTTCGTTCCAGCTGAGCGGTTTTCGGGCCGTGCAGCGCAGCGCGGCCTGAGCCCGGCCTGGGCCTGGGCCGCTGCGTGGGCTCCGGGTGGCGCGCCAGATCGACTTTGTGCGATCTGCGCTCGCCGCTGCGCCTGACAATGCGAATACTTGGCTGGTCATCCTATGTTACCTTGAGGGCCATAGTTGGAGGCAGCCGTTGAGCGAAGAGCAGCCGTCAAAGCAGAAAGTATTTTTTACGACAGTGACCGAGTTCAGCGGGGCCACGCTGCAGCGGGCCGCGCAGGCGCGCGCGCGTTTGGCCGCGGAGCTCAAGGTCGCAAGCCCTCCTGCCCCGAGCAGCGACAAACCCGGTGAGGCCGCGAGCGCGGATCATGCGGCGGTCGCCCCGACGGAGCAGGCGGCTGCGGCAGCAGACCAGTCGGCCGACCAAGCCGCCGACCCGGCAGCGGCCAAAACCGACAGCGCGGTCGATACGCAGCTGGCGGAGCGGCTCGGCGCTGAGCTCGGCGTGAGCGGGGACCGGCTGGCGCGTCTGCAGGAGGCGCTTGTGGCGGTGGGCGATCGGGCGGCGGATGTGCGCCTCGTGCGGGTGTTTGCCAGCGATAAGGCGCCTAAGGCGGCCCGCAAGGTGGGCGAGTTCTGCTATCTCGTCGATTTTATCGCCAACGGTGATTCCCGACGGCACGGCCGGGATGACAAGCGCGGCGGCGGGCGGCGCGGACGCGATGGCGGCGGCGGCGGCGCGCCCGGACGCGGCGGTCCCAAGGCCGGCACCGGGTTCCAGTTCGGCGGACGCGACGAGTCACGCGGTGATCGCGGTGACACGCCGACGGGCGGCGACGGCTGGCGGCTCAAGCGCGATCCGACTGCCGAGGCCGAGCGCCGCGGCGGCGGACGCGGCGGACCGCGCGGTCCCGGCGGCGGACGTCCCGGCGGAGACTGGCGCGGTCGGCCAGGGCCGGGTCGCGGACCCGCGGGAGCGCCGGGCGGAGCGCCAGCTGCGGCGGGCGCGGGTCAGGAAGCGGGCAACCGCCGCGGTGGCCCGCCCGGACGCGGACCCGGACCGCGTTCAGGCGGACCTGGTGGCGGTGGACCCGGTGGGCCGGGTCGCGGCGGACCTGGAGGCGGACCCGGCGGCGGCGGACCTGGGCGCGGTGGACCGGGCGGACCCGGGCACGGCGGACCTGGAGGCGGACCCGGTGGACCCGGGCGCGGCGGACCTGGAGGCGGACCCGGTGGACCCGGGCGCGGCGGACCCGGTGGACCCGGGCACGGCGGACCTGGAGGCGGACCCGGTGGACCTGGCGGACCCGGGCGCGGTGGAGCCGATGGACCCGGCGCGGATGGGCGCGGCGGGGGAGTGCGGGGTGAGCGAGCTCCGGGCTCCGGCGGCGGCAATCGTCCTGGCGGACCTGGCGGCGGGCGCTCCGGCCCTCCCGGCGGCTTTCGCGGTCCCCGTCCGGGCAATGGCCCGAGCGCAGGTCCGATTGCTCCAGAGGGAGGCGGTGAACCGCAGCCCGGCAACACCGCTGCCGGTCCTGCGGGAGCGGCCGGTGCGGAGCGCCCCGGAGCGGACCGACCCAACCACCCGTCCGGCAATCGTCGGCGCGGCCGCGGCCCGGGCGAGCACCGCTCGGGACCGCCGGGCGGCGCGAACGCGGCTGCCAACCCAGGCCAGCCCAGCAGCACCCCGGCGGCGCCCCCGGACGGCGGACCCGGCTCCCCAAGCGGCTCCGGCAGCGCGACTTAGAACCCCTAGCAAAACCTGCTACGGTGGCCGTCGTCCATGCAGGGCGGCCACCGTGCTCACGGCCCGGAGGCCGCGCCGCGCGCTGGCCAACACGGCTTTTCATCCTCGCTACGGTTTGGATAGGCTTTCATAGGGCCCTGCCAAACCAACCCTCAAAATCGTAACCCGCAGCTCCGGCGGCCGCGCAGTCTCATGACTTCGCAACGGCCGCCTTATCTGGGCTGGTTCACCGGCTGAGGATGCGGCGGTAATAGTCCTCGTAGCGGGAGATCATCGGCGCTTTCTGCCAGTGCGCTTGTACGCTGGCGCGGGCGGCGAGCGACATCCGTTCGTACAGGGCGTGATCCGTCAGCAGCTGCAGTACGGCAGCGGTCATCGCCGTGACATCTCCGGCGGGGCAGAGCAGGCCGGTGTGGCCGTCGCTTATGACCTCCGGCACCCCGCCCACCCGCGAGCCGACCACCGGCACGCCGCAGCTTAGCGCCTCCAGCGCCGAGAGCCCGAAGCCCTCGGTGGTGCTGGGCAGGAGGAAGACCTCGCTGTGGCGGAGCGCCGGCAGAAAGTCCCGCTGCAGCCCCAGGAAGTAGACGCGATCGAAGAGGCCCAGCTCGCGCGTCAGCGCCTCGATGCGCGGCCGCTCGGGTCCGTCGCCGATGAGCAGCAGGATCGCCGGCATCACCTGCTGCACGCCGGCGAACACCCGCAGCACGTCATCGACCCGCTTGAGCGGGCGGAAGTTCGAGCTGTGAATCAGGACCCGCGGCACCGGCTGCGGCTCCGCCGCCAGACCTAGGAGCTGCGCCAACACCTCCCAGCGCCGCCGCCCGGGAGCCGCCGGCCGGAACTGCTCGGCGTCGACGAAGTTGGCGATGACCTCGATCGGCACCTCGCGCGGCAGGCCAAGGTCCGCGTACGCCGCCTGCCGCAGGTACGCCGAAGGCGTGGTGAGCCCGTCGCTATGCCGGAGCGCGAAGCGGTGCATCGGCAGGAGCGCCGGATCGCTGCCGACCTGCGTGACGTCGGTGCCGTGCAGGGTCGTGATGATGCGCGGCGGCTCCCGGCCGCTGTCGCGTAAAAGCTGCGCCGCCAGATAGGCGCTGGTCGCGTGGGGGATGGCGTAGTGCAGGTGCCAGAGATCCAGGTCGACGGCGGTGCTGACGGCCGCCAGCTGCGAGGCCAGCGCCAGCACGTACGTATCAAGGTGCGGCAGCGGGTAGTCGGGCACCGGCACGCGGTGGAACGTGATGCCGCCCTCCCGCACATCCAGGCGCCCCGGCAGCTCGTAACAGATGAAGTGGACGTGGTGGCCGCGCTGCGCCAGGGCCCGCCCGATCTCGGTGGCGATGATGCCGCTGCCGCCGGTGGTGGGGTAACAGGTGATGCCGATGCGCAGCGGCCGATCCAAGGGCATGGGTTGTCGCGGATTCATCGCCTGGATTTATAGTTCCACGTCGCGCACCGTGGGACAAAGGAGCGCATCGCCAGCGAGCGTGGCGAGGATCTGCTTTTTGAACCCCATCGCGCCGTACTTGCAGGCGAAGTAGGGGAGGGAGAAAAATCGCTCCTGCGGCTTGCCCTCGGGAAAGAGGAACCCTTGGACGCGGTCTATGCGCTCGGCGGTGACGTGGTCGCGCTCGAGCAGCGCCTGGGCGTAGCGCTCGGTCAGGCGGGTCACGGTGCGGTCGATGGTCTCGCGGGCGCGGCGCACCGGATCGCGCAGCGCGGTCTCCAGCTGTTCCAGCTCGCCGAGCCGCAGCGTGATGTCGGCCAGCATCCGCTCGCGCAGGGACTCCGGGGCCGGGCGTTCTTGCGGACTGCGGGTGGCCAGGCGGCGCAGCAGCTCGGTGCGCGGCACCTCGACTTCGGGCGGGCGCAGGCCGAGCTTGGCGAGCCAGGAGCGGGTGTTGTCTTCAAGGCAGCGCCGGCGGGCCCGCGGCAGAAACAGCGACGCCGCGACCCCGAGCCGCTCATACACCGGGGCCAGCTGGGCGAAGTAGTTGAGCTCACCGGGGCCGCCGACGTAGGCGGCAGTCGGCAGGAGGAAATCCTGAATCGCCGGCCGCAAGAGCGCCGAGCTGCTGAAGCGCAGAGGCTCGGCGGCGAGGAGCGCCAAGAGCTCCGACTGCGCCAGCGCCTGCCGGGCGGGGGGAGCCGCGCTGGCGTCAAGGCTCTGCGGACCCGGAATCGACCAGCGGGGTTCCCCGGAGTCCGTCTCCGGACCGCGCTCCAGCCGGTAGCGCGGTCCGGTGGCGCTGCCGTCGTGAAAAAAGCACAGCGCGGTACCCGGCCGGGTCGCCACCTGCTCGGCGCAGCCGGCGGCTTGGAGCGCGGCCTGGCGGGTGAGCAGAGCGGCGCTTATCGCCGCTTCATCGACGATGGCTTTTTGATAAAGCGGCGCGGCGAGCGCGGCAACCTCGCTGCATCGGGGATCGAAGATGAGCAGGCCTTCCTCGGCGAACAGGGCTGCGAGCACCCCGGCAAACGCCGCGCTGAGCGGCGCCCCGGGCACGTAGTGGGCGCGCAGGAGGCCGCAAAACTCCGCCGCATGCGGCTGCCCGGAGAGCGCGCGCTCCAGCGCCTCCAGCTGGCCTTGTACCTCGGGGCCGAGGCGGCGGTGGGCGACGGACACGCGCGCCTTTTCCGCGGCGTCCTCGGCAAGCTGGAGGCGCAGCGGCGGCGCGGCGTACTGCGGGATGTAGCAGTGATGGATCTCGGCGTAGTCGTGGTCTTCGGTCTGCAGCCAGAACAGCGGCACGCAGCGGACGCCCGACTCCGCCTGAAGGAGGCGGGCCGCGGCAATCACGCTCGCGGCTTTGTAGACGGTGTAAAGCGGTCCGAGAAACAGCCCGACCTGCTGCCCGCTCACCACGACCGCCGTTCCCTCGGGCCCCGGCGCCCCGAGGGCGGCAAGGTGCTGCTGCCGCGCCGCGCTGTCGCCAAAGCGCCGGTTCTGCTCCGTGAGGCTGGCGAGCAGCTGCGGCAGGATGCGCCGCTGACCGGCCGCGCGGGCGCTGCGAATGCGCGCTTGCGGATCGCGAAAATCGGCCGCCAGAAAGCCAGCTGTGCGCGGTTCACCCCGGAGAAACGCCGAACTAAATGAGGCAAGCATGACGTTGCGACACTGTACGCCAGGTAGTGACGCGCGCCCAGGGGCAGCGCATGCGTATACTCGCTGCACAAACCCTTTATGCGAGGCCCCAGACCGACATGGATCAGCGCAACTCCTCTTTTGCCAGCTTCGGGCCCGGCGCCCTTGGCACCGCCCTTACGCTCGGCGTGCTGTTGACGCCGATGACCGGCTTTGCCCAGCAGCCCCCGCGGCAGCAAAGCGCCGGCGAGCTTTTGCGCGCGATCGAGCGCCTGTCGGTGGTCGGCACCGTCCTTTACGTCGCCGCCCATCCCGACGATGAAAACACCCGCCTTCTGGCCTATCTCAACGGCGAGCGCCTGCTCCGCACCGCCTACCTCTCTTTGACCCGCGGCGACGGCGGACAGAACCTGATCGGCTCCGAGCAAGGGCCGCTTTTGGGGCTCATCCGCACGCAGGAGCTCCTGGGGGCCCGCCGCATCGACGGCGCGGAGCAGTTTTTCACCCGCGCCCGCGACTTCGGCTACTCCAAGACGCCGGCCGAGACGCTGTCGATCTGGAACCGCACGGCGGTGCTCAGCGACGTCGTGTGGGTGATCCGCTCGCTCAAGCCGGACGTGATCATCACCCGCTTTCCGACCCAGGGGCTAGACACCCACGGCCACCACACCGCGTCGGCGATTTTGGCGGAGGAAGCGTTTCGCGCCGCCGCCGATCCGAAGTTCGCCCCGGAGCAGCTGGCGCACACCGGGACCTGGCAGGCGCGCCGGCTATTCTGGAACCGGTCGCCGTGGGGGCGGCTGGCCAGCGACGATCTCTCCGCGTTCCTCAAGCTCGACATCGGCGGCTATAACCCAGTGCTCGGCGTCTCGTACGGGGAGCTGGCGGCCGACAGCCGCAGCATGCACAAGAGCCAGGGCTTCGGCGTCCCCAAAAACCGCGCTCCCTCCCTGGAGTACTTCCGTCTCCTCGCCGGGGATGCGGCGCCGCACGGGCTCATGGAGGGCATCGATCTGAGCTGGAGCCGGGTGCCGGGCGGGGCGCGGCTGGCGCAGCTTTTGAAACAGGCGGCGCACGAGTTCGATCCGCGCCATCCCGACGCCGTCATCGCGACGCTGCTCCAGGCGCGGGCCGAGCTTATGCGGCTGCCTGACAGCCCATGGAAAGAGCCCAAGCTGCGCGAGCTGAACGAGCTCCTCGGCGGCTGCGCCGGCCTGTTCGTCGAAGCCAGCGCCGGCGACCATGTCATAACCGCGGGCGAGACGCTCAACGTGACGTTGCTGGCCCAGAATCGCTCCGCGGCGGCGCTGCGGCTGCGCGAGGTGCGGCTGCCCGGCGGCCTGAAGATGCCGGTGGAGCAGGCGCTCAAAGTCGGCGAGCCGGTGGCGCGCGAAAAGCCGGTGCCGGTGCCGGCGGACACCCCGATCTCCAACCCCTACTGGCTCAGCGAGCCGCCGGACATGGGGCTTTACCGGGTGCAGGAGCCGCGGCTCATCGGGCTGCCGGAAAATCCCTCGCCGCTCGTCGCCGAGTTTGATTTCGAGCTGCGCAGTAAGGGCGGCGCGGCGGAGACGCTGCTCGTGCGCCGGCCGGTGATCTACAAGTGGACCGATCCGGTGGCCGGGGAGCGCTACCGCCCGGTGGAGATCGCCCCTGCGGTGATGATTAACCCGGAGGCGCGGGTGCTGATGTTTCCCGACGACAAAGCGCAGCTCCTGCGGGTCCGTCTCAAGGCCGGGCGCGCCAAGGTCGCCGGCACCCTGCGGCTGGAGCTGCCCAAGGGATTCACCGCGGAGCCGGCGGCGATTCCGTTCCAGCTCAATGAAAAGGGGGACGAGGAAGAGGTCCGCTTCCAGCTCATTCCGCCCGCTGCTGCGGCCACTGTGAGCGGGACGCTGCGCGCGGTGGCGGAGGTCGGCGGCGAGCGGATCGCCCGCGGCATCCAGCGCATCGACCACCCGCACATTCCTATCCAGACGCTGTTTCCCGAGTCCACGGTCACCCTGTGCCGCTTCGACCTGAAAAAGACCCGCGCCCGCATCGGCTACATCGCCGGCGCCGGCGACGAGGTCCCCGCCGCCCTGCGCCAGGTCGGCTATGAGGTCACGCTGCTCAACGAAGACGCGCTGCTGCGCCAGCCGCTGTCGCAGTACGGCGCCATCGTGGTCGGCGTTCGCGCCTACAACACCAACCCGCGGATGCAGTTCTACTATAAGCGCCTCATGGACTTCGTCGCCGCCGGCGGCAACCTGGTCGTGCAGTACAGCACCAGCAACCGCCTGGGCCGGCTCAACATGCTCATCGGCCCGTTCCCGTTTGAGATCTCCAATGACCGCGTCACCGATGAAAACGCCGCCGTCACCCGCGTCCTTCCCGAGCATCCGCTGCTCACCCGCCCTAACCGCATCGTCGATGCCGACTTCACCGGCTGGGTGCAGGAGCGCGGCCTCTATTTCGCCGACAGCTGGAACGATAAGTACGAGACGCCGCTGTCCATGCACGACCCCGATGAGCCGCCGCGCAAAGGCAGCGTCCTTTACGTCCGCCACGGCAAAGGCTCGTTCATCTACACCGGGCTGGCGTTTTTCCGCCAGCTCCCCGCGGGCGTACCCGGCGCGTACCGGCTCTTTAGCAACATGATTTCAAATGAGCCATGAGACGACTTCTCCGGCAGGGAAAAGTGCCGATGGAATAAAGGAAGAGCCGGACGATGCGCCGCCGATCCTCGGTACCTGGCGGCGCATGTATGTTCTGGTCATGGCGGTTTTCTTCGCCATCGTGCTGCTCTTCGCTTGGCTTACGCAGGTCTATAAATGAACGCGCTCGACTGGATCATTCTGTGCGGGACCCTGGCGGCGATCGTTCTTTACGGAATCTGGAAAGGGCGGGCGGTGCGTACCGCGGAGGTGTACCTGCGCGGCGGCCGCGATCACAAGTGGTACACGATCGGCCTGTCGATCATGGCGACGCAGGCCAGCGCCATCACGTTCCTGTCCGCCCCCGGCCAGGCCTACGAAGACGGCATGGGCTTTGTCCAGTTCTACTTCGGCGTGCCGCTGGCGATGGTGCTGCTGTCGGCGACCATCGTCCCGCTGTATTACCGCCAGCGGGTCGCCACCGCCTACGAGTACCTGGAGGGCCGCTTCGATCTGAAGACCCGCCAGCTCACCGCGTTCCTATTCTTGCTGCAGCGCGGGCTTGGCACCGGGCTGTCGATCTATGCGCCGGCGATCGTGCTGTCCTCGGTGCTCGGCTGGCCGCTGAACCTGACCAACCTCATCATCGGCGTGCTGGTGATAATCTACACCGTCTCCGGCGGCACGCGCGCGGTGAGCCAGACGCAGACGTATCAGATGGTGGTGATGCTCGGCGGGATGGCGCTGGCGCTGGGCTTTGTCCTGCACGCGCTGCCGCCCCAGGTGTCGTTCAACGACGCGCTGCACATCGCCGGAACGCTCGGCAAGTTCAAGCTGGTCGATTTCTCGGCGCGCGTCGACACCCGCTATACGTTCCTGTCGGGAATGACCGGCGGACTGTTTGTCGCGCTGGCCTACTTCGGCACGGATCAGACGCAGGTGCAGCGCTACCTGTCGGGCAGCTCGCTGACCGAGAGCCGCTTGGGACTACTATTCAACGGTCTGGTCAAGATCCCGATGCAGTTTTTCATCCTGCTCGTGGGACTGATGGTGCTGGTGTTTTATCAGTTTCATGCGCCGCCGATCTTTTTCAACCACACGGAGCTGGCGCGGGTCCGGGAGAGCCCGCAGGCCGCCGAGTTGCAGGCGCTGGAGAGCGCGTACTCCCTGACGTTTGCCGACCGGCAGCATGAAGTCGAGCAGCTGCTGGCGGCGCGGCAAAAGGGCGATGCGGCTGAAGAAGCGGACGCCCAGACGCGGCTTTTGGCGGCGCAGGGACGGGCCGGGGAGCTGCGCACGGAGGTCAAGAAGCTCATCCAGAAATCCCACCCGAGCGCCGAGAGCAAAGACGCCGATTACATCTTCATCACGTTCGTCAAAGAACACTTCCCGCCCGGGCTTGTCGGTCTGCTCATCGCGGTGATCTTCTGCGCCGCCATGTCGGCCACCGCGAGCGCCCTGAACGCGCTCGGCTCGACGACGGTGGTGGACTTCTACAAGCGCTCCCTGCGGCCGGGGCGGAGCGACCGCCATTACCTGCTGGCGGCGAAGCTGTTCACGGTCTTTTGGGGGGTGATGGCGATGCTGTTCGCGGCCTTCGCATCGCTTTTGGATAATCTCGTGCAAGCGGTGAACATCCTCGGATCGATCTTTTATGGGCCGACGCTGGGGGTGTTTCTGGTCGGGTTTTTTCTACCGCGGGTGCGCGGGACGGCGGTGTTCGTGGCGCTGATCGTTTCGCAGCTCCTGGTCATCCTCACCTTCGCTCTTACCCAGGTCGGGTTCCTCTGGTATAACGTCATCGGCTGCTTCGCGGTGCTCGTCCTTGCCGTTGCGGTGAGCGCCCTGCAGGGAGCGGCGCCGGCGGCCGCGAGTAAGTAGGAAGCGCTGCAAGGAGCACGATGTCAGGAGCTTGCGTTCCGCACGCAAAAGCCGCACCGGGCCGGCACTTTACGCCGGCCGCGGAGCGGATGGAGCGAGCGCGGCGACGGCGCGGACATTATCCGCCACTGCCGTAAGCCCTGTCGGCGCGAAAGTCCCAATCGTTCCCAAAGCGCTTGACGGCCACGGTAAATGCGAGGGTAGGGCGGCGGAAGGATTGAAGCCTGGCGCCAAGCGGCGGGTGCGGTCGGCGGAGCCTCAGCTCCCCGCCGCCGGCCGCAAGCGCGGAGCGGCCGGTGATGCGCGCCAAGGCGGCGATGACGCAGGCGTCAAAACAGCATCATCATGATCGGATGCCCAAGGAGCGTAAAGCAAAGGTGGGCATGCGACCACAGGCCTAGTCCCGCGCCGCCGACTAGCAGCAGCCACACCCCGGAGACCGCTTGCAGCCACCGCGCCGCCTGGCTCCGCAGCGCCGGCGGCAGCGCCCAGCCAAGGCGCGGCAGCTGCGTGGTGAGGAGCAGCACCGGCGTCGTCAAAACGACCAGGAGCAGCATGACCGCGGCGCCGTGAACCGGCGAGCCCGTAGTGGCGGCCTGGCCGAGCGCCCACGCCGGAATCATGCAAGGCAGAAAGCCCATCCCAGCGCCGAGCGCCAGCTCGCGCAGCGGATGGGTGCTCAGCAAAAGCGGCGCAAAGAACCGGCGAACCTGTCTGAGCGCCGCCGTCGCAATCGGTGTGCCGGGGCGGCGTCGCAGCGCAACCAGCGGTTCGCGGGTCTTGAGAAGGGACGCGACAAGGGCAGCGCCAAAGATCACCGCCAGCACCCCGCCCGCCGCCGTGAAGACGCGGCTCAGCCCGGCCCCGATGAGCCCAGCCAGCCCGCCGAGCCATGCATAGGTCAGGCTGCGTCCGGCTTGATAGACGAGTACGCCCAGGAACCCGCGCTGCACGCTCGTTCTTGCACCCGGCTGCGCGCCGCCGATATGCAGCCCGCAGAGCAGGGGGCCGCACATCGAAGCACAGTGCGTGCTCGTCCACAAAAGGCCCAGGCTGAGCACGTGGAGGTAGGCAGCGGGCAGCGCGCTCATGGGCGCGCCGTTTCCGGCAGGGCGTTCGGACCGGCCAGCGGCACCTCCAAAAGCTGCACGCTCTGCGAGGCGCTATCACGCGCCCGCAGCTGGACGCGCATGCCGCTGCGATACGCCGTCCGCGGCAAAGTGATGACGATGGGAACCGTGAGTCCTTCCAGCGATGACAGCGTGACCCGCGCCTGCGGAATGATGAACTCGACCGCGGACGCGCCGCCCGCCGCGGGCCGCACCGGCTCGATGCTCAGGTCCGAGGGGCCGGCGTTCTTGTTGACCAGGTGCAAAAGGACGTGATTGCGCACAAGCTCTCCATCAAGGACATAGGAGGTGCCGCGCCCGTGCAGGACGTTGGCCTCAAAGGGCAGGTGGCGCACCCAGAGAGTCAGCGACACCGTGAGACCGACCGCGCCAAGGAGCGTGTAGATGTACAGCCGCGGGCGCAGGAAGCGGCGCGGCTCTCCTTTGAGTCCGCGCTCGGATTCATAGCGAATGAGCCCGCGCGGGCGTCCCACCTTGGCCATGATGTCATCGCAGGCATCGATGCACGCGGCGCAGCCGATGCATTCCATCTGCAGCCCGTTGCGGATGTCGATGCCGGTCGGACAGACCGCGACACAGCGGTGGCAGTCCACGCAGTCGCCGGCGCCGATGACCTTCAGCTTGCCGCGCGGCTCGCCGCGTCTTTGATCGTAGCCGATGTGGATGGTGTCGGGGTCTTGCATCGCCGACTGCAAGCGCCCATAGGGGCAGACGATGAGGCAGAGCTGCTCGCGGAACCAGAAGAAGTTCCAATAAAGGAGCAAGGTGAGGCCGATTCCCCAAAGAAACGTACTAAAGTGGCTGCGCGGACCGTCCGCGAGCATCCGCAGGAGCTTCTCTGCCGAGACGAAATAGGCCAGAAAAAGATGCGCCAGGACAAAAGTGATTAGAACATACAGCGCGTGCTTGACTGCCTTGCGCCCGAGCTTCTCCAGGGTGAGCGGTCCGTGCGAAAGGGCCTGCCGCTTGGCCGCCGAGCCTTCCGTCCAGCGCTCGATCCGCCGGTAGACGCCCTCCAAAAAGACGGTCTGGGGGCAGGCCCACCCGCACCATACGCGGCCAAAAAGCGCGGCCGTGACGATGAGCAGGAAGCCGATGCCGGTGAGCAGGAAAAAGACCAGGTAGAAGTCCTGGGCATTGAACGTCCGGCCAAAAAGGAAGAACTGCCGCGCCGCAATGTCCAGCAGCACGGCCGGATGGCCGCCGACGGAGATCCAGGGCAGGGAGATGTAAAAAGCAATGAGCAGCAGAAACAGCCACGGGCGAATGCGGGTGAAGCGTCCGTGGACGTCCGCGGGGTAGATGTACTTCCGCCCGCCGCGCTCATCGAGCACGTGCAGGCGTTCGAGGTTGGGCTGCGCGTGGGTCAAGGTATCCTCCGGTGCGGATTGCTAGGGCGCGGGCCGCCCGTCCTCGCTCATCCCTTGTGCGGCCTTGCCCGGTACGTCCTTGCCCTTCAGGCTGAGGACGAATGCCGTGGCGTCTTGGACTTTGCTCGCGCCCAGGACCGGGCGCCATGACGGCATTCCTTTGTCCAAAATCCCGGCCGTGATTACCTGATGGATCTGCTTGGCCTTGCTGCCGTGCAGCCAGTAGGCGTCGGTCAGGTTCGGTCCGATAAGGCCCTGTCCGCGCTCGCCGTGGCAGGCCACGCAGTTCTGTTTGAACACCGCGGCGCCCCGCTGCACGGCGTCGGGACTGCGGGCCAGCGCCAGCAGCTGCTCTTCACCGACCGCCTGCAGCTCCGCGGCGAGCTGGAGTTTTTCGCCGGCCTCAAGCTCCACCGCGTAGGCCGCCATCGGCAGCTCGCCGACCGCGAGCGTGTGATAATAGAACCAGTAGCCGACCGAGAAGACCACGGCGCCATAAAAAGTCAGCAGCCACCAGCGCGGCAGCGGATTGTCGAACTCGCGGATTCCGTCGTACTCGTGCGGAGTCTCTTTATCCTGTGCCGCGTTAAGGGCGCTGTCTGCGGAGGTCGTCGTCATGGCTTTGCTCCCGGCGCCTGCGCCGCAGCCGGGGACGGCGGCGTGAGGTCCGCGGAAAGGGGGAGCTCGGCCAGCGCTTGATAGTCCGGCTGGCGGGCCGCGCGCAGCGACCACCAGAGGATCGCCACGAACGACAAGATGAACGACATCAGGGCAACAAGGGGCAGAATGAGCATGCCCTTTTGCAAAAAGAATTCCTGGTACATGACTTAGTTCCTCACTTCATCCAGGCCGGGTGTTTGCCCAGCCGCTGCAGGTACGCGACCAGCGCCACGAGCTCCGTATCCCAGGCCGCTTCGACACCTTGCTGCCGCAGCTCAGCCGAGATAGAGCGCGCGCTCGCCTCAAGTTCGCTGTTGCCGCTCTGGAGGTCCTGCGCCCGATAGGGAACCCCGAGCCGCTGCATGGCTGCAAGCTTCACCACCGTGTCTCCCAGGTCGAGCTTGCGCTTGGCGAGGAAGGCGTACGAAGGCATGTTCGAACCGGGCGAGGTCGTGCGCGGGTCGATAAGGTGCTGGTAGTGCCAGAGGTTGGAATACTTGCCGCCGACGCGGTGCAGATCCGGGCCGGTGCGCTTGCTGCCCCACTGAAACGGGTGGTCATAAATAAACTCGCCGGCCTGGCTCGGATCGCCGTAGCGCAGCTTCTCGCTGCGGAAGGGACGCACCATCTGGGAGTGGCAGAGATAGCAGCCCTCCCGCACGTAGATGTCGCGGCCGTGCAGCTCCAAGGGGCGATACGGGGTCGCGACCGGACCGGTCTTGGGAACCGCGCGATCGACGATTAGGGTCGGCAGGAGCTCCGCCACGCCGCCGATGAGCACCGCGATGAGCACAAGGATGGTGAACAGCAGCGAGCGGCCTTCCAGCAGTCGATGGAAGTGCGGTCTTCCCTCATCCGGTGCGAGCGCGAAGCAGAGCCAGGTGACGACGACCATCACGAGCATCCCGCTCAGGATCAAGGCGCTCACGGCCACCGTATCGACCAGGGCGAACGCCGTCATGAGAAACAGCGCCGCCGTGCACAAAAACAGCGGTCGGGAGAAAACCATCTGCGTCCAGGTCGGAGCGGAGCGGTCGTCCGCGTCTTCCTCGATCACCGTCACTACGGTTGCGACCGGGGCGCCGGCGCGGATCGTCTTGAGCAGGTTCCAAATCATGAGGATGAACCCGACGAGGTAAAGTCCGCCGCCGACCACGCGGGTGATGTACATCGGCCGGATGGCGAGCAGCGTCTCGACGAAGTTCGGATAAAGGAGCGCTCCGTCGGAGGTGGTGGCGCGCCACATCAGGCCCTGGGTGACGCCGCTCACCCACATCGACACGGTGTAAAGCAGGATGCCGACCGTCGCGAGCCAGAAGTGGGTGTCGGCCGCCGCCTGGCTGTGCAGCGGACGGCCCCACAGCCGCGGCACCAGGAAGTAAAACATACCGGCGGCCATGAAGCCGTTCCAGCCGAGCGCCCCGGTGTGGACGTGGCCGATGATCCAGTCGGTATAATGGGCGAGTCCGGAGACGCTCTTTATCGATAGGAGCGGCCCCTCGAACGTCGCCATGCCGTAAAACGTCACGCCGGCGACGAAGAACTTGAGCACCGGATCCAGGCGCAGCTTGTTCCAGGCGCCGCGCAGCGTGAGCAGTCCGTTGATCATGCCGCCCCAGGACGGCGCCCACAGCATGAGCGAGAACACCATCCCCATCGACTGCGCCCAGTCCGGCAGCGCGGTATAGAGCAGGTGGTGCGGTCCCGCCCAGATGTACATGAAGATGAGGGCCCAGAAATGGACGATGGAGAGCCGGTACGAGTAGACCGGCCGCCCCGCCGCCTTGGGCAGAAAGTAATACATGATGCCGAGGATGGGCGTAGTCAGGAAGAAAGCCACGGCGTTGTGCCCGTACCACCACTGCACGAGCGCATCCTGCACCCCGGAATAGAGCGAGTAGCTCTTGAGCCCATTGCCGATGGGCAGCGCCAGGCTGTTTACGATATGCAGAATTCCGACCGTTACGATGGTCGCGATGTAGAACCACAGCGCGACGAACAGGTGCTTCTCGCGGCGGTTTTTCAGGGTCAGAAAGAAGTTCACCGCGAACGTCACCCAGATCACGGCGATGGCGATGTCGAGCGGCCACTCCAGCTCCGCGTACTCCTTGGACTGGGTGTAGCCGAGCGGCAG
>CALFML010000188.1 GCA_937879845.1 uncultured Myxococcales bacterium | reverse complement strand
TTATGCGGCTTTACATCGCGATGGATACATCCGGCCCGATGTGCGTAGACCAGCGCTTCGCCCGCCTGCAATGCAACGCGCAACCAGTCATCCCGCATACGCCCGTCCTTGTCGTGTAGGACAGCAGCACGCAGATCTCCGGCGGGAAAAAACTCCATCACGAAGAAATGAAAGCCTTGATATTGGCTGGCCTCTAAATACACGCTTGCGATGTGCGGATGCTGCAGTCTTTTCATCTGCTGCGACCCGCATAGGAAGCGGCTTAGAAAAGTGCGGTCGCTTGACAGGCTGCCGCGCAGCACTTTCACCGCTACCTTGGCGGGAATGGCATCGTCGGGATATAGATTCTGCGCCTCCCAGACCTGACCGAAGCTTCCTTGGCCGACCACGGCAATAAGCTGATAACGATCGGCCAGGATTTCGCCGGCGTTCAGCTGCGGTCCATGGCGCAGATCGCGCTGCGCCGCCGCAATCTCGCCGTCGAGCTGCCCCGTATCGACATGGTGCTTTCGCAACGTATCGCGCTCGGTCAGAAGGTTCGCCAACCGCTGGCTCAGCAGCTTTTGGCGTATGGCCAGGGCGGAGTGCCGCGAGCTATCCTCCGCGCCGTCCCCGGCCAAACCTCCCCCGCTGGGGCGTGCCCGCCTGAGCTCACGCAGGATTTGCTCCGCACTGACGCTGGATAGGAGGAGGTTGATCTTGGCCTCCCGGTCCATGCCATTGCTGAACTGACTGTAAATGGCGGGAAAGTAGTCGACACAGAACGCGTCAAACTTGCTGGCGCTGGTCAGTACGGAATAAAGGATCCTTCGTACATCGTGCGGATGCACTGTCGCCTGATCTCCGATCATCGAGCCATCCCCCCTTTGTCCGATCACAGTATTTTATGCATGTGATTGAGAAATCTGACAATTTTCGTTTTAAACAAATTATGACGTCGGCCCGCATCAAGATGTATGCGTATTGACGACCTATTAGGTAATTAAGGGGGCAGGTCAGTCTCGCGCCGGATACCTACGACAGTTACCTGCCCAGATGGCGGGTCGGCCGCATGGGCAAAAGCCCTATGGCGTTTCGTGTGAGCCCTCTTTTGCCGTTAACAACTAGGGTGTCAAACGCACAATCATTGAAACATTCCCGCGTTAAAGCGCTGCAATCGCAAGAGGCGGCACCGCTTCGGGAACGATTCGCGGGCCGCTTCAGACGCGCGGGTCATTCAGGTTGATAATGTCGCGGCGGAGTTTCTGACGGTGCAGCGCGGCTCGGCGCAGCTTGGGAACGGCGGCGGAACGACTGCCGCCGGGCAGGATTTCTACTGCGGCGCGACCTGGCAGTGACTCACGATTCTGGGGGGACCCAGCTGAAGGTTTATCGTCCGGTCCGAGCTGCCAAGGACGTGATACGTCACCTTCCCTTCGGGATAATAGCGGACCGTGCGATGGCAACGATGCGACTCATCCTCTACAGAGAGCACGAGTATGCAGGCGGTGGGAACGCGCCGCGCCGCTTCGTGCGCCAGCCTATGTACTGCCGCCGTCTTCGGTCCTTCGGGATGGTCCAGGGATTCGTTGTAGTGCTGGAGCGCCTCGCTGAAATCACCTCGGGCGAACTCAAACCTGCCGCGGTAGTACGAAAGCCACGCGAGCTGGTCGCTGGACAGAGCTCGTTTGCGCTGCATTTCGGACAGCCGCTCGATACGCTCCTTGGCCGCTGCCAGCTTGTTGGTATCAAGCGCGGTCCTAGCCAGCGTGAGCAGCTGCAGCGACAGGCTGACCGGAATCATCAGCTGCTGCTCCTGACCGGCGACGACCTGGACGACCTTGCAGTCGGTGGCCCAGCAGATGCGATGCCTTCCCGTCTTGAGCTCGATTGCCGTCTTGGGCACAAGCTGGTAATCGCCGCCGTCGATGTTGTAGCTGACCAGATCCTCGGCGTGCAGGATCACCTTGCCGGTCGGCGGCGGCGGCAGGGTCGGCGGTTCGACTTCGAACGCCGCGGCCGGCATGGCTACCGAATCGGTCTGGTCTTCGCTCTGCGGCATGGGAAGCTTCGCCAGCGCTTCGGCGACCTGCGAACGAATCAGCGGCGAAGGATCGCTGCTCATGCTGCGCAGGACATTCAAGTAAGCCGGAAGTTTCTGACCCAGATACGCTTGCTTGGCGGTCTTTACCACCTGCGAGCGAACAATGGTCGCCTCATCACGACTGGCGATGATGAGCAGGGGCAGACCGTCTTGCGGCGGCAGCTCGGTCGCCGCTTGGATTACCTGCCGGCGGATGGGAAACTCCGGGCTGGCGAGCAGCTTCATGAGCCGGGGTGGCGGCTTGACCGCGCTCTGGAAGCGCCGAAGGAGGCGGTAGGCGTACAGCCCATCGAGATCCCCGCGTGTCACCATCTCTTTGAGCACGTCTTCGCCGGCCAGCGAGCCGTGTTCGGCCATGCGCCGCGCCGCGGCCCAGCGAACCTGCAGCGCAGAGTCTTTGAGGAGGTGCTCGCGCACTCCGCTCTCATCGTCGGCAAACTCTACCGCGAGCATCCGGATCAGAGGATTTTTCGATTTCATCGCCTCGCGCAGCTCACCGGCATACTGCGAGTCGCCGAGCCGCAGCAGGATCCCGCTTGCCACCACGCGGCTCTGCTGATCGCCCGAGGTCGCCAGCTTCCGCAGTCCGGCGCGGAGGAGGTTTTCCTGCGGCTCGGAGGCGCGGACGCCTCTGTCCGCCAAGGACTTGTGCAGGATCGCCACGGCGCGCATGCCCGCCTCGCGAACCTCGACGTCACAGTCCTCGAACGTCTCCTGCAGGGCGCCCAGCGCTTCGGGAAACGACTTGCCTTCAAGGGCGTGCACGACCTCGATGCGGATGGATTTCTCCTGGGCCCGCAACATGCGCCCGAGGTCGGACACCGTATCCGTGGTATTGATGTTGTCGAGGATGGTGATGGCATCTTGCAGGATGTCGCTGTTCTCACTCTCCACCGCGGCCGTGGCCCAGGCGCGGCCGATCCGCTGCACTTCGCTCGGATCCGCCGCCACGATGTGCAGCGCCGCGGCGCTGGCTTCCAGACTTATCAGCGGAGATTCGTCATCAATGAGCTTGTTGAGAGGGGCCAGTGCGGCTTGCGCCGGACAGTCGGCCAGACCCCGCAGGGCAGTGACTCGGCTCGCCTCGCTCTCGCCGGGATCCAGGGCAATCCGGGCCAGCCAAGGACAGGCCCTGACCTCGCCGATCCCGGCAGCGAGGGTCGCCGTAAGGGCCGCGGGGCGCTGTCCGCGGGTGATGGCGCGCGCCAAGATCCGACGGGCTTGCGAGTCGCCGAGCTGCGCCAGGAAATAGGCGGCGTACATCACGACATCGCTCTCCTGCGCGATTCCGGACCCCGCTGCCGCAGCCCCAGCCCCGGCGTCCAGAGCCAGATTTTTCACGAGCTGCGCTCTGGCATCGGCATCGCCGGCCAAGGCCAAAAACCCCAGGATCTGCCAGCGGTCGGCGTCATCGACCAGCTGCTCCCGGACCATCTGATGCAGAATCGAGGCGCCGGTTCGATCCCCGTACTCGATTAGGACCCGCGCGGCGAACTGCTGCTCGATGCCCGGCTTGCGGAGCATCTCCAGCAATAGCTTTTTCCCCTCGGGCTCGCGCAGCCGTCGCAGGGCATCGGCAAAGGACAGCCGGACGCGCAGCGGCAGGTCGCCCGCTCTGACCAGCGCAACCAGCTTGGGCGCGATCGCCAGCGCGCCGATCTGACTTGCGGCTTTGGCCGTAGCCGCGTCGAGCTCCAGGTTGTGCTGACGAAAGACGGAGGCGAGCAGCGGATAGTTGCCGATGTCGCCGCCTTGGGCAATCGCGCGCACGGCAAGTATCTTTTTCGTCGGCTCCGAGTTGGTCAGCGCGCTCGTTGCCCGGTGCATGGCGTGCTTCTTGGTCTCCGACAACGTAACGGGGCGCGCGTAGCGTACATAAATGAATATCGCCGCGATGACCAGGAGCGACAGTCCGGCCGCGAGCCGCAGCCAAAAGCGCTCGGGCCGGGCTCTTAGCAGCAGGCGGAGACGGCCGAGCTGCGAAGCCACTTCCCCCATCGTCGGCCGCTGGGCCGGCTCATGCAGCAGCATCCGGTCGAGCAGCTTGGCAAGCTGCCCATAGGTCGTAGAGCGCAGGACCAGCGCCGCGCGCGAGTCGGTCGCCCCGGCCGGCCAGGCCCCGAAAGAACCGAGGCGCTGTCCGGTCAACATCTCGTGCAGGATCAGTCCGAGCGAGAAGACATCCGCCTGTCCCGTGACCCGCCCGGCGCCGGCGAACTGCTCCGGGGCCATGTATTGGGGGGAACCGAGGATCATGCCGTTTTCCGTGACGGCGCTCGACTCCTTTGAAGAGACCTCGTCCCTTGTAAGCTTGGCGATCCCGAAATCGACGACCTTCACCGTGCTCCAAGTAAACGACCGCCGCTCATCCAGCGCCAGGTCGCCGGGAAGAGTCTGCAACATGATATTGGCCGGCGTGAGATCGCGATGGACGATATGTTTCTTATGCGCCGCCGCCAGAGCGTGGGCGACGCGCCAGGCGATCTCCGCCGCCTCGACAGAGGCCAGCGGTCCGTTGTTCCGCTTGAGCCGCTGGTACAGCGATTCTCCTTCCAAGAGCTCCATGATGATATAGAGCGTTCCGTCCGGGCACTGGCCGTGGTCAAAGATCTTGACCAGTCCCGGATGCTGGATCTGGTTCACTGCTCTGGCTTCATTGAGGAAGCGCTCGCGGCACTCGGGCCGGCAGGCCATCTGCGGCGAGAGGATTTTGACCGCAGCCTGAGTGTTGATTTCACAGTGCTGCGCCGCGTAGACCTCTCCCATGCCGCCGCTGCCGATTCTGCGCACGAGCTGAAACTTCCCGAAGACCTGACCGACTCGCGGATCCGCCGGGTCCTTTAACACCACAGGGGGATACTGGCGGGAGGTGAGATCATCACTGCTGTCCCGGTCGGCCGCGTCTGCCGGGGGCGCGTCGGCGACCGGCTTTCCCCAGAGCGGATCTACGAACAAGGGCTGAAGGTTTGGGATCGTCCGGAATACCTCTGTCACGGCCTCTGGGCTGATCGTCAAGGTCGGCGGACAAGGTCTGCTGCCGGTGTTCAGCACCACATCCGACCAGTTGAGCCGCGCGTTTGGTATCGTCGGCGTATCATCCGCCGCGCCATCCGCGCCGGGGTCGGGGGAGCGCTCAAACTCTAGGAAGTCCAGACCCTCTGGGAGTTTATTTGGGGACCTGCGGGGGGCTTGCTTTCTTGGATCCATGATGCACCATCCTCTGAGTTGAGTTGGTTTCCACACAGTCCGGAGAGGTACAAAAGCTGAAACAAAATGAAGCCACGAAAGGGGCCTGCACGGACTGCAAGCCGTACCCACTGCACCACCTTGGCCGCTGCCTGCTCCGACAGCGGCAAAAAAATACTGCTCGAATCAGCGCGTCAGCGCCGACCCTGACCTTCCGCGCACCCTATTGGGCGCAGCGAAAACCTATCGTAGCGCTCGGATCGTCGTCAGCACGGCGGTAGCGCCGCGCGGGATAGAAGTGGTCGATGAATCCCATATCGTAGGACCCGCCGCGCACCGCATGATAGTTCTGTTCCGCTGGGCAGTCGTCCGCATAGCAGCGGCGGTATGGATCCGCGGTGTACTCCTTGACGTTACCCAGGATCCCGTCCACATCCTGCAAAGTCGTTCCACCGGGATTGCTCGCGACGGGGCACGTCCCCTCCGAACGCGCCCAGCAAAGATTCCGGGTCGGCGGCCGCTCTCCCCCCATAGGCCGGCGGCCCGCTACGCCCTGCGCGACATATTCCCACTCTTGTTCAGTCGGCAGCCGGCGCCCGAGCCAGGCACAGAACTGGTCGGCCTGATGCCAATCGACGCAGTTTGCGGGGTGGTTGTCCATTCCCTCCTTTCCCCAGTTGCAGCCGGGGAAGTCCCCCGGAGCAGAACACTGCTTCGCATCTACGCAGGCCTTGTAGGAGGCGACGGTTACTTCGGTCTGATCGGTAAAGAAGGGTTTCACGGTCACGCTGGAGGCAGGCTGCTCGTTGTCTCTTGTAACTTCGTCCTTCCTAGAGCCGATTTCAATGGTGCCTCCGGTGACGCTGATCATACTTGGGTCTGGCCGGCCTTTGGGCGGGGGGCGGTGCTTGGGAGTCAGCAGGGAGGCGCTGCTGGGGATCGCTCTTGAAGCCGGCTGTCCTGACAACCAAATTGTGCAGCAGAGCAGCAATGCACCTTGCTTGAGCAGCTTGCTGTGCGTGCGCAGCAGGCCCGATACCAGCGCCGTGGCGCGGCTCTCACCGCAAAGCTCCCCATATGACTTTGGCACCGGCGCAGCCATGCCAGGGCCGCCAAGCGGGCCGGATTCAGCCGCCACGCGGCGTTCAGGCAACGGGGCGGTTGCGATACCGGTGGACTCGGCAGGAAGCGCTTGCTCCGGGTCCGCCCCATAGTCCGTAGGACTCGGCCTGTACGCAGCCGCGGCGCGCAGAGCGGTACAAAACTCTTGGACGGTCTGGAATCGCTCGCTCGGATGCCATGCGGTGGCGGTCTCTAGGACCGCCTTTATCGGCGCAGCCACTGGCAGGCGCTTGATGAAAGCCTTTTGCTCATGGATCGACTCGCCCGGCAGATCCTTGCCGAAGTACACGAACAAGACCGTGCGGCCAAGCCCGTAAAGATCGGCCCGATGATCCGCATGCGCGGCATTGCGCAGCGCTTCCGGAGCGGCATAATCGATTGAGCCAAGCCCGTCGCAAGTGTGGGTAATCCGATGGCGCTCATCCAGCGCCAGATCAAAATCGGCGAGCCGGGCGTTTCCCTGGGAGTCGATAAGGATGTTATGCGGCTGAATGTAGCGCTCGAGAGAACTCAAGAGATACCGTTCCGCGGCGGGGCGAAGTGCTTTCGAACCAAGAACTTCGGCGCGGAACGAGCTGGGAGGACGCGAGATTGAATCGCCGTGGCCAGATCCCAGAGACACAGCATGGCGCGCCGCATTGCGGCGTGCGCGGGCCGCGGCTTCAGGCATCGCTGGGAGGACGGGGCTCGTCGTGTGATGCTCGCGTTCACCGCCGCGGCCGTAGGGATGCTCATACTCGATAGGTTCTTTTGCGTGACGACGCCTTGACTGGCGACCCATGTCGGCCTACCGTCCCGTTTCTCGCGGAAATCAGGATTCCCATGAAACGACTTGTCTTCTTCCTGCTTGCGGTGTGTGGCTGCTCGATGAAGCCGCCCGATGAAATGACCGACGGCGGCTCCATCGCGGACGGCATGACCGGCCTGGACGCGGCGGGCGATGGCGGGCGCAGCTTTTACTGCCCTGCAGGTACGACGCTGACCCCGTATAAAAGCGAGGTCCGCAACGCCAGCTTCGCGATGGCGGACATGGTCCTTGCGCCCGCGACGGATTACTTCGCCGTGATGGAGACCAACGTCGGCCGCATCGTGCTCGATCTGCACGCGGCGCAGACCCCGATCACCGTCAACTCGTTCGTCTTTTTGACGCTCAATCACTTCTACGATGGGATCGCGTTTCACCGCGTGCTGGAAGGATTCGTCGCTCAAGGGGGCGATCCGAACACGGTCGACAAGCCCGCGGGAACTTGGGGCACCGGAGGTCCCGGCTATCAGTTCGGGCTGGAGATCGTGAGCGGCTTGAACTTCGACTCGCGCGGGGTCCTGGGAATGGCGCGTACGGCGATGCCCAACACCAACGGCTCCCAGTTCTTCATCACGCTCGCCGCGGCACCGAGCCTGGACACCATGTACACGGTCTTCGGCAAAGTGACCGAAGGGGACGCCACGCTCGATCGGATCAAGCGCGGCGCGATGCCTGGGGGCCTGGTCACCGTCGAACCGACACGCATGCAGACCGTGAACATCTGCCAGAAGCCGCGCTAGCAGGATCCGGCGAAACGCAGCGAGCGGCCCGAGCTCGTGTTCGGGTGCGCGGCGTAGGAGTATCTCGCGCGGAGCTGCGGCCGCGCCGAGAGGTGCGCGCGCAGGTGCGGCCGATAGAAATGGTGGAGCTTGCTACTAGGCCAAGGTACATTGCCGCGCCATGAAGAAATTTGTCGGTTCGCTAATCGCGCTGAGCGCGGTGGCCCTGGTCTCTTGGGGCAGCGCACGCCAGCCAGCACCGCCGCTGGCCGCTGGCGGCGATCCCGCCGCGCCCATCCCGGCGGCCGCAGGCGCCCCGTCGGACGCAGCGGAGATTCCTTTTGCCTCGCCGCACGCCGCCGCCGTCAAAGCCGCCAGCGCCCCGACCGCCTGGGGCGGCGAGCGCACCGGCACGGAGCCCACGCTCTCCGATCGCGTCGTCCGCTACGAGCT
Source organism: uncultured Myxococcales bacterium (assembly GCA_937879845.1). GTDB lineage: Bacteria > Myxococcota_A > Polyangia > Palsa-1104 > JAEUJZ01 > CALFML01. The sequence goes on along the minus strand of CALFML010000188.1, from coordinate 2,998 downwards.
GGCCGCCACGCTCGATCCCAAACAGCACACGGTCGTCGGCAAGGAGAGGCTCACCTGGCGCAACCGCAGCGACCGGACGGTGCGCAGCGTCTACCTGCACCTGTACCTCAACGCCTTCGAGGGGCCGGGCAGCACCTTCTATACCGAGCGCCGCAACCTTGGCCTGACCTTCCGCGAGGACATCCGGCAGCGCGCCGGCCAGTGGGGCCACATCGAGCTCAAAGGCGTCCTTCAGGGCGGCGCCAAGGTGCCGGTAACGTTCGTCCATCCCGATGACGGTCCGAGCACCGATCACACCGTGGTCCGGCTCGATCTGCCGACCGCGGTCGCCCCCTTTGCCAGCACGACCCTGGACATCGACTTCATCGATCAGCTGCCGCGCGTCATCGCCCGCACCGGCTGGTTCGGCAGCTTTCACATGGTCGCGCAGTGGTTCCCCAAGATCGGAGTCCTCGAGCTCGCCGGCGAGCGCGGCGCCACCGCCCCGCGCTGGAACGTCCACGAGTTCCACCTGCACAGCGAGTTCTACGCCGACTGGGGCGAGTACGACGTGCGCATCACCGTGCCGCGCGGCTTCCAGGTCGCCTCCGCCGGCGCGGAAGTCAGCCCGCCGAGCACCGAGTCGGAGCAGGTCACCTATCACTTCGCCCAGGGCGACATCCACGATTTCTCTTGGATGGCGGTCGATAACTACGAGCCGCCGCTGCAAGCGACCTACCGCGGCGCGGGAAGTCCGGAGGTCGCGGTCAAGGTCTTCTACCCGGCGGAGTACCGGAGCAGCGCGGAGGCGGCGCTGCCGGCGACCTTGGACTCGCTGCGGTTCTTTTCGGAGAAGCTCGGGCCGTATCCCTACCGGACCTCGACCTGCATCATCCCTCCCTACAACGCCAGCGAGGCCGGCGGCATGGAATACCAGACGCTGTTCACCTCCCTCGGGCTCCCCGATGTCGAGCCGGAGACAGCGTATTCGACCACGCTGTACATGGTGACGGTGCACGAGTTCGGACACGGTTACTTCTACGGACTCCTGGCTTCCAATGAGTTCGAGGAGCCGTTTCTGGATGAGGGACTCAACGACTTCTTCGACCTGCGGCTGGTCGGACAGAACGGACGCCGGTTGGCGGTGAGCACGCCGCGGCTCAAGCGCCTGGGCATCGATCCGCGCGTCGATCCCTGGGAGTTTGAGCGGTCGTCCACCATCCGCGACCCCCTGCCGCCGGATCCGCTCGGGCAGAACGCCTGGGATCGGCTGTCCAGCCGCAGCTACGGCCAGGTCTACGCCCGCACCGCGACGATGATGCACGACCTGGAGGCGCAGCTCGGGACGCCGGCGATCGAGCGCGCGTTCAAGCTCTATTATCAGCGCTGGCACTTCCGCCATCCCTCCGCCGCCGATCTGCGCGAAGCCCTGGCCGAGGGCACCGGCGCCCGCGAGCTTGTCGAGCAAGTGTTCCGACAGCAGGTCTACGGCGCCAGCGCCATCGACGACCGGGTCGATAGCCTGGTCAGCGAAGAAGACCTGCCGCTGCCCGGCGGCAAGTATCAAGACGGCACCTGGATCGAGCTCACCGAGGAAGCGATCAAAAAGCAGATCGAGGCTACGCGCGCGGACTGGAAGCGCGCCCATCCCGGCGTCAAAGACGACAAGCGCGCCCCCGGTCCGTTCCCCTTCCGCACCACGGTCACCGTGCGGCGTGACGGGGCCGCCGTGCCGCAGACCCTGCGCGTACGCTTCGCCGACGGTTCGACCGAGACCGTGGCGTGGAACAGCGAAGAGCGCTGGCGGCGCTTCGTGTTCGTAAAGCCCGTCCGCGCCGAGTCGGCGGAGCTCGATCCCGAACATCGGATCTTCCTAGATGCCAACAAGCTCAACGACGGTCGCCTGCGCGAGTCCGACGGCCGCGCCTCCCGGCGCTACGCCAGCGACGCCGCGGCCGTAGTCCAGACCTTCTTCGCCCTCCTAGGGAGCATCCTATGAGCCCACATCCGGTCCAGACTCCGACTCCGGGCTCCTATCTGCACGCGGCGGCGCACGGGGCGCGGCAGTGGCGCCTGGGCCTGCTATGGACTTTTGCCTTGCTCCTGCCGACCGCGATGGCGTCGTGGCCGCTGTGGCGGGCGCTGGCCGCGGCGCTCGATTATTCGCCGCAGGTGGCGCAGATAGCGCAGCGGGCCGAGCTCCTGGCGCTCTCCGATCTCCTGGTGATCCTGGGCCGCTCGACGCCGGCGCTCGGAGGCGCGGCGACTCTGGCGGCGATCCTGGCGGTCCTCCTGTCGCCGTTTCTGTCCGGGGTGACGGTGACCGCGGCACGGACCGATCGGCCGCTGCGCCTCTTGGAGCTTCTGCAAGGCGGGCTCGCCCTGTACGGACGGATGTTCCGCCTGCTGCTCGTGTCGCTCCTGCCGCTCGTGCTCATCGGCGCCGTGGTCGGCGGCGCGTTCAAGCTGGCGGGCAAGCACGCCGAGCAGGTGATCTTGGATACGCACGCGCAACGCGGCCGCTGGGCAGCGACCGTGCTCGGGCTCCTTTTCTTTTGGGTCGTCCACGCCACGGTCGAAGCGGCGCGCGGCCAGCTCGCCGGCGATCCGGCGCTGCGGTCCACCTGGCGCGCCCTGTTCCGCGGCATCCGGATGCTCAGGCACCGGCCGCTTTGGCTGCTTGGTTTGTATGTTCTGCCGACCCTGGTGTCGCTAGCGCTGGCGACCGTTTTGATCTCACTGCGCATCCGCACCCCGGCGGCCAATGCCTTGGGCCTTAGCGCCGGGCTTTTGCTCACTCAGCTGGCGGTGATGGTAATCGGGCTCGGCAAGATCAGCCGGCTGTTCGCACTCACCGCCTTATGTCGCGGGAGCGCGCCGGCGCGCGGCGGCTGAGTCGTTCCGCAACCGTTCCCAAGGGACGTTTTCGGCTGCATTCAGCGATGGGAATCGCGCTACAGCACATTATGCGGCTTTACATCGCGATGGATACATCCGGCCCGATGTGCGTAGACCAGCG
>CALFML010000187.1 GCA_937879845.1 uncultured Myxococcales bacterium | reverse complement strand
CATGCCGTCGCAGGCGCATCGGGCACATCGCACATTTTTCTGGTGCCACGCTTGATCATACCAATAGCCGTCACAAATTTTGTCAAAGGCATTTTGTAACTATGCGATTTGGTTAAAAATAGCCGTCACACGCAGATCCAGGTTTTGGATCGGCTTTCGACGATGATTGTCTTGATTCAGGTCAGAATCCTGGGAGGATAGCTGCTCAATCAAACGCGAAGGAAGGAAGCAGATCTCTTAATCGCGGAATAGGCGGCCCTTCGGAGTGATGAAGCCGCCCGGATCTTGTCAGCCTGCCGAGGGGACCGGCGCGCAGCTTCGCAGCAAGTCGAGAATCGTCGCGGCATGCCAGACCTCACCGCGAGGAGGCAGGAAGTTCTCGCTGCGCAGCCGCTCACCGACCTGACGCAGGCTGAGTCCTTGCCCGCGTAGCTGCGCAGCCCGAACGGATGCCTGCGCTTTGTCACGCACGACCTCTTTTTGCCGCTGCACATCGCGCTGCCGCCGTGACGGCTCCGACTTCTTCGGCTTCCAATCTGGATCTTCATATCCCGCCCGCCGGAGCACTCGATACACCGTCGCCCGATGCCAGTGCGGCCCGCGTGGCGGCACCTTCTCCGCATCAAGCTGCTCGCAGATCTGCCAGACGTACATATCCGTCTCATACAGCTCGCAGATCCGCTTGATCCCCGCCTGCTCCTCGGGGCGTTCGACGAGCTTGCGCCGTCCGTGCTCGTCCACCTCATCGATGTACTTCCAGCCGTAAGGAGCTGCGCCGAGATATATGCCCTGCGCCTTCATATGCTGCATCGCTTCCCGCACGCGGTCGGCGATGGCCTCACGTTCCCACTGGGCGACGGAAGTAAGAACATTGAGGATCAGTTTCCCGCTTGCGGAGCGCGTGTCGATCGAATCACTGACCGACATCAGCGACCACGCCTTGTCGTCGCCAAAGTACGACTCGCACAAGTGGCCAAGGTCTTTAACGCTGCGCGTGAGGCGGTCGAGCTTCATGACGATGAGCGCGTCGGCCTTGTCCTGCCTCAGCATCTTCAGTGCCTTCTGAATACCCGGCCGCTCGAGCGACTTCGCTGATACTCCCTCGTCCGCGACGATCTCGACCAGCTTGATATCGAGGGCGGTGCAGTGCGCCTGGATGCGGACCTTCTGCGCATCCAGGCTGACGCCCTCCTGGGCCTGCTGTTCGGTGCTCACACGAACATACCCGACAGCTCGGACTTGCTGGGGTTTCGACATGTTACGCCCCTCCGCCTTGCGTTTCTAACTCCCAGCGCGTCACGGCTGCCATCACACCTAGGGCAACTCGCCCCTGGTCCGTGCGCGTATCAAGCCCCTCTTTGACTGAGATGAGCGCCGGTCCGCCAGCGAGGAATCCATGCTGCGCCACGAACCTCATGATGGTCCGCACAGAAGAAGAGAGCCGGTCCAAGCTGGCGACCGCCAGCCCTTGCGCCTTGCCGCAGGCGATTTGCGCCAGCGCATCGCTTAATCCCTGCCTTTGCGCGACATCTGCTATGCACTCATGATCCGCGAAGAACCTGACTACCTGCATCCCGCTGATCTTGGCATATTTCAGAATTGCTTTTCTCTGTATGTAAATGCTCCCTTCTCTCTTCCTCTCGCTACCACTCGCCACACGTATGTACCCGACGGTCTTTATGATCTGTTCTGCCGACATGTGCGACCTCCAGTCGGCAGGCGTTGTATTTGATGAAAAGGAATACGTTCTTCCTGGTCGAAGTCGCGCGCGCCTTGGCGGAAGAAGCCGGCTCGCTGGCGGAGATCGGGCGGACGGCGGTTCCGCCGCAGATCTTCGTCGGCGGCGTGGACACCGTACTCCACCGCCGGATCCAGCGCGTGCCCCCGGCTTCGCAGCCGCTGCTGCGGCTGGCGGCGGTGGCGGGGCGGCAGCTCGATGTCCAGCTGCTGCGCGCCTTCGATGATCACCTGGACGACTGGCTGCAGACCTGCGCCGATGTCGCGGTCCTTGAGATGAGCGAGCAGCAGTGGCGCTTTTGTCATGACAAGCTGCGCGAGCGGCTGCTGGCCGAGCTCCGTCCGGAGGAAGCCCAGAAGATCCACCGCGAGATCGCAGAGGCGCTGGAGCGAACGTATCCCGACACCGCTCCCCATGCGCGGCGCCTCGGCTATCACTATCAGCAGGGAGGAGTGCCCGAGCGCGCGGTGCGGTATCTGGTGCAAGCCGGTGAGCTGGCGGTGCGCAGCGGCGCGCTGGCGGAGGCGGAGCTGGTGCTGACGCAGGCCCAGGCGCTCCAGGCGCAGCTCGCCGCGCCGGCGCGTGAGCGCTTTCATGTCAAGCTGCTGCTGGTGAGCGCGCTCATCGGGCTGGCGAAGATGGAAGAGGGGGCGTCGGTATTCCGCGAGACCCTGGCCACCGTCCATAGAGATATTCCCAGCGGAAAGCTCGGCATGGCGCTGGTCCTTCTGCGCAAGCTCGGGGAACAAGTGCGCAACCGCATTCACCCGCGGCTCATCCGCCGGCCCACCGATCCCGATGAGATCTCGCTTTTTTTTGAGCTGACAAATCTTCACGTGATCGGCGCGCAGCTGCACGTATACCGCGCCGATGCGCTGGCCAGCGCGTATAGCATCTTGGAGGCGCTCAACCTGTCGGAGCAGCACGGTAGTCCGGCGCTGCGCGGCATGGGATACGGCAGCATGGCGTACCTTTTGTCGGTGACGCCGCTAAAGACCGTCTGTCATTACTACATGGATCGGGCAGAGGCGCTGCTGCCGGACTTCGATGGTACGACGGCCGCGCTGTATGTCATCCGCTGCTCGGCCATGGTCTATCAGGGCGGGGGCCAGCAGCAGCGGGCGCTCCGCTGGCTCGATCGGGCGGAGCCGCTGGCGGAGCGGCTCGGGGATATTCACGCGCACTTGCACTCGCTGCTCATGCGCGCGGCGGCGCGGATCTTCCTGTCCGAGTACGCGGCGGCCAAGAAGGAAGCGGAGTCTTTGGCGAGCCACGCCGCCAGCGCGCGCAACGATTTCTACTCGGCGATGGCGCAGGGGCTTTTGGGGGCGGTGGCGCTGCGTCTTGGGCAGCTTGATGACGCCGACGAGTCTCTGCGCCAAGCGCGGCGGATCGCCGCCTCGCAGGCGGGCACTTTGGCGCCGTCCTACGTAGACGGTCTGTCCCTGCTTTGCGCGATGCGCCGCGGTGAGGTCCAGCGCGCGCTGGACGATCTTCCCGCCGCGCTCAAGCAGGCTGAATCCACCGAGATGACCTCGCATAACTGCCTCGATGGGTGGCCTACGGTCGTCGAGGTCTGTTTGCTGCAGTGGCTGCGCGCCGGCACGCCGGAAACCAAGGCCCGGCTGGCGGCGCAGTATGCGCGGGCCCTACGCACGCTGGGCCGCTACGCGCTGAGCTTCCCCATCGGCAGACCCGCTTTGCACTTGCTGCGCGGCCGCTACCAGCTCGCGCTGGGCCATAAGGAAGCGGCGCTGCGCAGCTTCACCGAGTCGCAGCGGCAGGCGCAGCAGATGAGCATGCGCCATGAGTCGGCGCTCGCCGCCGCCTGGCACGGCAAGGCCGTAGGCGGCGCGGTGGGACAAGCGGAGACGGAATCGGCGCTGGAGCAGCTCCGCGCCCTGGGCATCGAAGAGCTTCCTGATCTGGATACCGCCGCTCAAATTTGATCGCGTCCCGTCCGGGAAGCTCACCGTCCAGCCTTTGGCGTCAAGGGGCGGCCCCGCGGGATGGGTCCGCATGCGGTCTGCACGCCGGCCTTGCTGGCGGCGCGCGGCTTCTGCTACGTACTGGGGCAGCTCATCGGGAGGTCGTAGTGAAGCTGCTCGCGGAAATTCTCGGCATGACCAACTTTTGCAACCTGCGCTGCACTTATTGCGACTGGAAGATGCGGCCGATCGAGCGTCTGAGCGATGAAGGACGCAGCGCCGCCGCGGCCCGGCTCCGCCGCATCGGCGATATCGTCGCCGCCGACTATCCCTCCGTGGTCTTTGTCGAGTATTCCGGCGGCGAGCCGTTCGTCTACCCGGCGATCGTCGAGTCGCTGCTCGATACTTTTCCCGACCACTGGGTGCGGATCTCGACCAACGGGACCCTCATCCGGCCGCAGCACATCGCCAAGCTCGCCGGGCGCAAGGCGTATCTGGCGATGAGCTTGGACGGGCACACCCAGCGCGCCAACCTGCCGCGCTTTGGCGAAAGCGCGGCGCTGCTCGCGCGCGTCAGCGACACCCTGAGCGCGCTTCTGGCCGCCGGCGTGCCGACGATGCTCCTTTGCACTCTGAACCAGGCCAACATCGACGGCTTTCCCGCCTTCGTCGATCACCTGAGCGCGACCTACCCCGCGGCGATCCGCGACGGGCTCCTCATGCTGCCCGCCCACTGCGTCTCTGAGTATGAAAAGGAAAACGGCAAGCCCACCATCACGCAGGCGTATAGCTTCCTGACCTATGTGCTGACGCGCGGCCCCGAAAGTCCGCTCATCGCGCCGATCTGGCCGCACTACGTGCGCCTGGCTGAGTTTATCATCGCCACGACTTGCAAGGCCTACCGCGAGAGCGGCCGGGAAGACGCGCTGCCGCCGGCGTGGCGGGCCCGCTATCCGCAAAATGGCAGCTTCGCGCGGAGCTGTTTTTTGCACGACTGGCAGGTCTGCTTCCATTTCCTCGACGATGCCATCGCCGGCGACGGCAGCTATCGCAGCTGGGGATGCGGCATGCGCGGGGTGGGCGATCTCGGGCTGTACCAGATCGATAAAAAGGAATCGGTGGCGGCGCATCGGCAGAGCGTGCGCGCTGGCAGCCCGAGCTTTCCCGCCGCGCACCCGACCGGCCGAAAGTGTCCGCTCCTAGAGGACTGCCTGGTCGATTGGAACGCCATCGACATGATCTTCGCCGGCGACATCACGCTGGAGAGCGCAAGGGAGTGGAGCGTGATGTTCCGCGATCCGGCGATAGGCGATGCGGTCCGGCTGGCGCAAGCGGAATACTCCGGACAAGCGGCATGACGCGCCGGGCGCCGTTCGGTTACCCCTGGCCGGGCGGACCTTTCATCGATCAGGACGAGGCGCGCCTGCTCATCGAGGTGCTGGCGGCGCGCTCGCCTTCGCGCTTCTTCGGCGTGCAGCCGCTCCACCTATGCGACCGCTTCGAACAGGAGTTCAGCGCTGCGGTCGGCGCCCGGCACGGCGTCGCCGTCGGCAGCGGCACCGGGGCTTTGCATGTCGCGCTCACCGCGCTTGGCCTGGGACCCGGCCAAGAGGCCGTCATCCCCGCCTATCTGTGGGTGAGCGTCGTCGCCGCCGTGGTCCACCGCGGCGCGATTCCGGTGCTCTGCGAGGTCGACGACAGCTACTGCCTGGACCCGGCCGATCTGGCGCGCAAGCTGACGCCGCGGACGCGCGTTATCATTCACGTCCACATGAGCGGCGCCACCGGCAACCTGCAGGAGGTACGCGCCATCGCTCAGCGCCACGACATTGCGCTGCTGGAGGACTGCGCGCAAGCGGTGGGCGGCTCCTACCGCGGCCGCCGGCTCGGCAGCTTCGGCGAGCTGGCGATCTTCAGCTTCCAACATAGCAAGGCGATGAGCACCGGCGAGGGCGGCATGGTCGTCACGAGCGACTACGCCCTGTACAAGCGCTGCCAGGCGG
>CALFML010000186.1 GCA_937879845.1 uncultured Myxococcales bacterium | reverse complement strand
AGCTCGACCTTGAGCCGGCGCCGCCGCGACGCCTCGGTCCCGTGCGAGCCCGAGGTCGAGCCCGGGCCTTCGGCGCTCGCCTCGCCGATCGGTCCGTACTCGCGCACCCGCAGCACCGCTTGCGGGGCGCAGTCGGGAAGCACCGTCTCCAGCGGCGTGCTGGCCTGGATCTCGCTTTGCACCAGGGGCTCGCTGGAGTCGCCGCTGTGCAGGGTCCGCACCTCGGGCCGCAGCATCAGGGTGGCCAGGCGCGCGCCGCGGTGGCACACGGCGACCTCGACCCGCGCCGGACCGATCTCACGGCCGCGCAGCGGCAAGAGGAGGTCGGCCGACTGTCCGCCGAGCAGCAGCTGCAGCATCCCCTGATCGGCCTGGAACGCCTCGAGCTTGCCGTCGGGGAGGCAGATGTTGATCTCCAGCGCGCACGACAGCCGCTGGCGCACCAGGCCGTCGACGCGGGCGGCGGCGCGGGCGTCCGCCCACAGCCGCAGGGCGACCTGGCGCTGCGCCGGCACGACCGCCGGCATGCTGGCGTGCATGACGAAGCCGAAGCTGACCTCGCGGCCGCCGCCATTATCCATGGTGCGCGACGCCACCGTCTTATTCTTCGCGCCGCCGTTGCCGCCGCCGCTGCTCACCCACTGATCGAGCCAGGAGATGCGGTGCGAGGCGCCGCGCCGGCTCACGGTCTCGGACTCGGCGGGCTGGCGGCGCGCTGCCGTCGGCTCCGAGTCGCCGGCCTGGCTCGGGCTGGCCTCGCTGTTGGGTTCGGTGGCGGCGCTGGCATCGGTCTCGGCGGCGAAGCCGCTCGGCGGCGGGCCGCTCGGCAGACCGGAGGTGACCTGCACCCGGAGCACGAACTCGCCGACGTGGATCCGGTCGGAGTCGCCGACCACCGTGGGCGCCAGGACCTTGCGCCCGTTCAGGTAGGTGCCGTTGGTGCTCTTGATGTCGGTGAGGATGAGTCCCTGCGGCGTCGCCTCCAGCTTGGCGTGCCGCTTTGACACTTTCGCCGTCGGCAGCACGATGTCATTTACATCGGCGCGACCGATGGTGATGACCGGCTGGTCAAACTCGAACGAGCGGGTCTCGTTCTTGGCGTGGACTTCAACCACAAGCATCAGTGCGGAACTCAGGGTGACCTATTTTCGCACAGAACCCGGCCACTTTTTTAGCGCAGCGGCGCCTGAACCTACAAATTCGCGCAAGCCTCAGTGATGAATGGTGTCGAACATCCGGTTCAGCCGCACCGAGCTCCGCTCGCCGGCCGACCACCAGATGAACCACGCCTTGCCCTTTATGTTGTCGTAGGGGACAAAGCCCCAGTAGCGGCTGTCGTGGCTGTTATCGCGGTTATCGCCCATGACGAAGACCTGGTCGCTCGGCACCGTCCACTCATTGCACATCGGTACCGGCAGCGGCGGGCTCGACTCGTTGTGGACGGTGACGTAGCTCTCGTTGCCGTTCCACTCGCGGAAGGCGGTGCAGCGCACCTTGTGCCAGCCGCCCAGGGGGCGATCCTCGTCGTAGTCTTCGTACTCGCAGGGGCCGGAGATCGGCTCGCGGCGCAGCGGCTTGCCGTTTATGAGGACCTGGCCGCCGGCGCAGACCTGCACGTTGTCGCCGGGGATGCCGACGATGCGCTTGATGAAGTCCTTCTCTGGATCGCGCGGGTAGATAAAGACGATGACCTCGCCGCGGCGCGGCTCGCGCACGTGCTCCAGCACCTTGACGTTGGCGAACGGCAACCGCGCCCCGAAGATGAACTTGTTGACGAAGATGTGGTCGCCGACCTGCAGCGTCGGGATCATCGAGCCCGACGGGATCTTGAACGCCTCGACGACAAACGCCCGCAGAAGGAGCGCGATGATCACCGCGACGCCGATCGACTCGACGTATTCGCGGGAGGCGCCTTTGCGGGCGAAGCTCAGGTGCTCGGTGAGGACCTGATCGATCTTGCTGAGCGCGTCGGCCAGCTCGGCGCTGTGGTCGGCCTTGCGGGCGGCGATGAGCTCATCCAGGGCTTGCCTGACCGCGGCGCGCGAATCGGCGGACAGGCGGTCGCCGTAAAGGCGCAGCCGGCGCTCGGCGTCTTTGGTCGCCAGCTCCGCATCGCGGCGCAGCATGAGATCCTCGCGCGCGGTCTCGATCTGGGTGCGGAAAATAAGATACGGCACCCCGAGCACCGTCGCCAGGATCGCCGCCGCGGCCAGGAACTGCAGCAGCCGCGGAGCGGGCAGGGACGACAGATCGACCTTGTTGGTCAGATCGACCACCAGGAGAAACAGCCCAAGCAGCGCCGGCAAGGCGATGATCCAGATGTGCTCGACGGCAAAGCGCAGCCACTGCGGCGGACGCGCGGGCGCACCATCGATATCAGCCTGTTTTTCCGTCATCAACACCTCAGCTGGCGTCGCAGAAGGCGCCATTTTTCGATTGCCAGGTCGCTTGTCGGCATCATCATCTTCGGCCGGCTGCGCAGCCGACGCCGAGTCCACGGACGGGGATTGCGGACGCTCGGTCATCGCTACTCCACCTTGAGCACCGCAAGGAATGCCTCTTGCGGGATCTCAACGTTGCCGACCTGTTTCATGCGCTTTTTGCCTTCTTTTTGCCGCTCCAGCAGCTTGCGCTTGCGCGTGATGTCGCCGCCGTAGCACTTGGCGGTGACGTTTTTGCGCAGCGCCTTCACCGTCGTCCGGGCGATGACCCGGCTGCCGATCGCCGCCTGGATGGCGACCTCGAACTGCTGCGGCGGGATAAGCTCCTTCATCTTGATGCACAGATCGCGGCCGCGGTAGTAGGACCGGTCGCGGTGGGCGATGGCCGACAGCGCATCGACGCGGTCGCCGTTGACCAGGAGGTCGAGCCGAATAAGATCGGCGCGGCGGTAGTCGTGCAGCTCATAGTCGAGCGAGGCATACCCGCGCGACACCGACTTCAGCTTGTCGTAAAAGCCGAACACCACCTCGGCCAGCGGCAGCTCGTACTTGATGATCACCCGGTCCTCGCTGGCGTAGTTTATCGCTTGCTGGATGCCGCGGCGCTCCTGGCACAGGGTGATGAGCGAGCCGACGTATTCGCTCGGGGTGTAGATCGTCGCCATGATGATCGGCTCTTCGATCGACTCGAACTTGCCTTCATCCGGCAGGGCGGCGGGATTGTCGACGACGATGACCTCGCCGGAGGCGGTGGTCGCCTTGTACTCGACCGTGGGTGCGGTGGTGATGAGGTCGAGGTTGTATTCGCGCTCCAGCCGCTCTTGGATGATCTCCATGTGCAAGAGCCCTAAAAACCCGCAGCGGAAGCCGAAGCCCAGCGCCAGCGAGGTCTCGGGTTCGTAGGTGATCGAGGCGTCGTTGAGGTGGAGCTTGTCCAGGGCGTCGCGCAGGTCGGTGTACTTGGCGTTGTCGGTCGGGAAGATGCCGGCGAACACCATCGGCTTTACGACCTTGAAGCCGGGCAGGGGCGCGGCGGCGGGCCGCTCGGCGTGGGTGACGGTGTCGCCGATCTGGGTGTCGGCGACGGTCTTGATGTTGGCGAGGATGAAGCCGACCTCGCCGCAGCGCAGCTCCTTGAGCTCGATCGGGTGGGGGTTGAACACGCCCAGGCCCACGACCTCATAGGTCTTGCCGGTGGCCATGAGCAGGATCTTCTCGCCGACCTTGAGCGAGCCGCTCTGGACGCGGACTTGAGCGACGACTCCACGATAGTTATCGTACCAGCTGTCGAACATCAGCGCCTGCAGCGGCGCCGTCGGATCGCCCTGAGGCGGCGGGATGCGGTCGACCACCGCCTCCAAGATCTCGGCGATGCCGCGGCCGTCCTTGGCGCTGGCCAGGATCGCGTCCGAGGCGTCGATGCCGATGACGTCCTCGATCTGCTTGCGGATGCGCTCCGGCTCGGCGGAGGGGAGGTCGATCTTGTTGAGCACCGGCACGATCGCGAGGTTGCTGCCGGTGGCGACGTACACGTTGGCCAGCGTCTGCGCCTGCACCCCCTGCGCCGCATCGACGACGAGCAGCGCCCCCTCGCAGGCGGCGAGGCTCCGGCTCACCTCGTAGTGGAAGTCGACGTGGCCGGGCGTGTCGATGAGGTTGAACTGGTACTCCTGCCCGTCCTTGCGGCGGTAGCGCAGGCGCACGGTCTGCGCCTTGATGGTGATGCCGCGCTCGCGTTCAAGCTCCATCTTGTCGAGGAACTGATCCTGCTTCTCGCGGTCGGAGATCGCGCCGGTGGCTTCGAGCAGCCGGTCGGCGAGCGTCGATTTGCCATGGTCGATATGGGCGATGATCGAGAAGTTGCGGATGTGGCTCGCGACCGCCGCCCCGCCCGTAGGCGTCAGGCTGGACGCGGCACCCTCGGCGGGGTTTGTGGACTGGGCGGAGGTTGCAGTCGCAGACGTTGAGGCTTTGACCGTGGAAGCAGAACCAGAAGGAGCGGCGGACATGAGCGTATGTTCCTGTGAGCGGCAAGCGCAGGCGGGCGAAGTATAGGAGCTTGCTTTGGTGTGAGCTACCTAGTTCGCGTCTGTCTTTACATCGGCTTTATACCGGCCAGACCTTTTACGCCCGGTTGTGTGGACCACAAAGCCCGAACAGGCCAAATGAAGCCGATTGCCCAGGGGTCCCAAAGCGCCTGGAATCATTCAGACTTTTTTGCCATCTCTAGTGTTATCTCTTGGGCCATCTAGTAGCTCGCTGAAATCGAGCTGACGCTGCTGGCTCAAAGTGGTCCGGTGGCGCTCCAAGATGAGGTCGATTCCCTGGCGGATGTACTCGGCGACTGGAACTTTGGTCTGGTCGTTAAGACGCTTGAGCAGCTCGTTTTGTTCCTCGGTTATGTAAATCGTCGTCGAGACTTTCCGGCGCGACATGTCTAGGAGCATACATGAGCTGGCTCCGGCCCGGCAATTTCCCGAAATTTCGCCGGCTTGTCATGGGGCGGTCTTGCATCCGGCGGGGGATTTATGCACAAAATGTCAGCTTGAATGATTAAAGCACTCTCCATGGATGAACTGGCGCTGACCCTCACCGACCCGGCCTTGCAGGCGTGGAAGGTCCGCGATGGCATGCTCCACCGGGAGTACCGTTTCGATACGTTCGTCGATGCGTTCAGCTTCATGACCGCGGTCGCCCTGCGCGCCGAGGCGCTGAGCCATCACCCCGAGTGGAGCAACGTGTACGGCCGCGTCACCGTCGATTTGTTTACGCACGACAGCGGCGGCATCACCGAGCGTGACGTGGCGCTGGCGCTGCAGATGGAGCGGCTGGCCACGGGACGGACGCTTAGCTAGAGGCGGCGGGGACGCGGGTGCACCTTCGCGCAGCCAGCAGCCGGCTTCTTTCCCGCATCAGTCGCAGCATTGGCGGCGGCACTGGGATGGGTGGCGCGCGGCGCCGGAAGAGCGGCGCTGCGGTCGCGCTGACCTTATGGGCGGCCGCGGCGCAACCGAGCCCGGTCCACGCGGCCCCGGCCGCCGCGGCGGATGAGGCCGACACCCCGGCGGAGAAGAAAGCCCGCTCGGAGATCGACGGGGTCAGCATCATCAGCCTGAAGCGGACCCCCGTGTTCCGGAGTCCGCGCACCACCTCCGCCGTCGAACACGACGAGCTGCGCACCCGCCCGCCGCGCGCCACCGGCGACGCCCTGAGCGATGAGGACGGCGTATTCGTCCAGCGCTCCAGCTACAGCTTCGCCACCCCGGTGATGCGCGGCCTCGGCGACGGCCACGTCTTGGCGCTCATCGACGGCATCCGCCTCAACAGCACGGTGACCAGCACCATCGCCGGCGGACTTGGCAGCATCAACCTGGTCGACCCCTACTCCCTGGATGCGGTGGAGCTTGTGCGCGGGCCCGGTCTTGTCGCCTATGGCAGCGATGGCCTCGGCGGCACGGTGCAGCTGCGCAGCCGCAAGCCGGTGCCGATCGCCGGCAGCAACATCGAGCTCAACGCCGGGGCCCGCGGCATCTACGCCAGCTACGATCAGAGCTTCGCCGGCAGCGTCTCCGGCGGCGGCCGCTGGAACCGCTTCGCCTTGGACACCGCCTTCAGCGCCCGGCGGTTTGGCGCCCTGACCGGCGGCGATCGCGCCGGAACGCAGGCGCTCACCGGCTATAACGAGGGCGGCTTGTCCCTGGGCGTGGGCGCCGATCTCGGGCGCGGCACCCTGGTGCTCGTCTACCAAGGCGTGCGCCAGTACGACGGCCTGCGCAACGAACGCAGCCAGCCCCACGACTTATATGTGCTCACGGAGGTTCTGCGCGACCTCGCCTACCTCCGCTACGACGGCAGCTTCGAAGTCCGCGGCCGCACGGTCGAGGCCACTGCCACGGCTTCATTTCAGCGCCAGGGCGAGACCGCCAACCGCCAGATCATCAGCCAAGACATCAGCCACCGTCACAATAACCGCGTCAACGTCGCCGGCATCAACGCCAACGCCCGCGCCGACCTCGGGCGCGGCGGATTTCTCGCCGCCGGCCTCGACGGCTACTTCGAGTGGGTGAGCAGCGACGCCGAGCGCGCCACGGTCAGCGAAGGTCCGAGCGCCGCCACCACCTCGATGCCGGAGCAGGCGCGCTACCCGGGCGGTTCGACCGCGCACACCGTGGCCCTGTTCGTGCAGGACGAGCTCGATCTGGAGCGCCTGTTCGGAGGCGGCGATTCCGCGCGTCCCGGCCGGGTGCGGCTGCTCGTGGGCGCGCGCGGTGGGGCCAACTTCCTGACGATCGGGCGCGATGAGCGGGCCCAGCGCCTGCTCCCTACGCTGGCCGCGGTGCTGCCGGCGACCGCGGCGCGGCTCATCACCAGCCCCGTTTACGCCGGCTCCCTGCACCTTCACTACG
>CALFML010000185.1 GCA_937879845.1 uncultured Myxococcales bacterium | reverse complement strand
ACGTTCTCATCGCCGCGCACGCCGCCGGCATCATCCACCGCGACGTTAAGCCAGATGCTGCAACGGCGAACCCGGCGCGTCGGCCCGACCGCTCTTCCCGCCCCCGCGGACCGGCTGCGGACGCATTCACAAAAAGCGAACGACGGCCTCCACCCCTACCGCTACGTAAAGCTCCGAGAAAGCGGATGTCCACAGCGGAGCCGGGCCGGTTCTGGGCAGGGCTTCACGCTACGGCGCGCAGCAAAGCTGCGCCAAGCCCAGACATACAGATGCACCGCCCTGCCCAGACCCGGCCCGGCGCAGCGATGCTCCCGAATCAGCGAAGCGCTACCCCCCACCGCGGAGACGGGCGTACATCAGCTGATCGAGGATCTTGCCGCGCTTGATGACGTTACTACGCAGCCTCCCCTCAAGCTGATAGCCGGCCTTTTCCAAGACGCGGGCGGAGGCGAGGTTGTGGGCAAACGGCATGGCGTAGATGCGCTCCAGCGGCAGGGTGGCGAACGCCCAATCGGTGAGCGCGGCGACCGCCTCCGAGACAATGCCGCGGCCCCAGAACGATTCGCCGAGCCAGTAGCCTAGCTCGGCCGAGATGCGCTCGATATCGGTGTGCAGCGACAGTCCGATTCCGCCGACGGCCTGATCGGCGACCGCGATGGCGAAGAAGGTGCACTGCGGCAGGCTGTCGCACAGCGAAAAAAAGCGCTCCGCATCGGCCGCGGTATAGGGATGGGGGAAGCCGTCTCGCAGGTTGTCGGCGATGGCGGAGTTATCGGCGTGACGCACGAGCGATTCGCGATCGCTGCGCCGCCAGTCGCGCAAGGTGCAGCGCTGAAGCGTCAGGTTCAGATCGTACCGCGTGCCCGCGCCGGCCGTATCGCCGCGCGTCGCCACGACCAGGACATTGCCGTCCGGGTCGGCCAGATAGGCCGCTTCATCATTCCAGTCACGGCGGCGCAGCGGGCTAAGGAGCGTCGCCCCGGCTTCGACAAGCTTGGCCAGCAGCGCCGATGGCTCAGCGACATGGAAGTAGAGCTCCGTGGTCGTCGTCGTACCCGCGGCGGCGGCCGTGACCGGCTGTCCGGTGTTGCGGCAAAACCCCTCTTGCTGATACAAGCCGAGCCGCTGCCCGCCCGGCAGGCGCAGCTCTTTATAGCTCGGCGCATCGACGAGGAGCGGCAGGTCGAAGCACTGGCGGTAAAACGCGACGGAGCGCGCCAGATCCGCGGACGCCAAGACCAGGATTGAGAGCTCTGCTTTGCCTGTCATGCGTAGATTAAAGCACAGCGGATTTTTGCGGCCGCGCCAGTTTTTCAGCGGGAAGAAAAGTGGTGCTGCGGCCTATTCTTCAGTGATGCTCTGCGGACGGAAGCGCTTGATGTAGCGCTGCAGCTGCACCTTGACCGTTGTCCCATCGGCGATGTTCATGCGCCGGGCCAGCTCGGAGAAGTTCAGGTTCTTGCTGAGCTCGTCAATCTGACCGAGTCCGCAGGCCTGCGCCAGAAACACCGGCTTGAGGTATCGCTCCATGAAGATCGGAATCTGCCCCCACTGTCCCGGCGCCGGTCCGTGGTCCTTGGCAAACGCCGTGGCCGCCAGCGCGGCGATCTCCTGCCAGTCGGCCCCCGCCGGCGTCCCCGGCTCCGGCTGGGTCTTGGGGGCCTCACGGCTGACGCTGCGCCCTTCTTGCAGCGCGGCGTTGCACAGCGTCTCGCCGATCGAGTTGGGGACCGCATTGGCCGGCAGCCGCTCGACAAAGTTCTGAAGATCGCGGAAGTTGCCGGGCCAGGGATCGTCAAGGACCCGCTGCAGCGCCGCGGAGGTCAATGCTTCATAAGCGCTCACGCCGCTGCGCAGCATGTGCGACTGCAGGTACGCGGCGATGTCTTCGCGCCGCTCGCGCAGCGGCGGCACCCGCACCACCCGGACCGCTAAGCGGTACCACAGATCTTCACGGAACAGCTCCGCGCGCCGCATCGGCTCATCCAGATCGATGTTGGTGGCGCAGACGATCTGCACGTTGGCGCGCCGCGTCCGCACATCGCCCAGGCGCTGATACTCGCCGCGCAGATCGAGGAAGCGCAAAAGGGCGCGCTGGACCTCGCTGTTCATCTCGCCGATCTCATCGAGGAACAGGGTCCCTTCGTGCGCCGCTTCGACGACCCCGACGATGTCAGCGGTGCAGCCGGTGAAGGAGCCTTTCTTGGCGCCGAACAGCTGCGCATAAAGGAGGTCCGGGGTCAAAAGCGAGCAGTTGATCGTCGCAAACGGCCCGCGGTGCTGCCGCGAGTGGCGGTGATAGCAGGTCGCCAGACGCTCCTTGCCCGCGCCGGTCGGTCCTAATAGGAGTAGGCGCATCCCGCGCGCCGCGGCGTCGGCAATCTGGCGGTGCGTCTCCCGCAGGGACGCCGATGCCAGGACGAAGCCGTCATCGTGTCCTTGCAGGAGCTCATAGGTATTGTTCTGCTCATTGATATAGATGCGGACCTTGTCCAGCACCGTGGACCAGAGGAACTTGTGCGTCACATCGCCCATCGGCACGACGTGCATTTCCGCGCCGTTGGCCAGGGCGAAGCGGCCCTCCGTGTTGTCGTGCGGTGAGAACGATACCGTGACCTCGGCGCGCAAGTTCAGTCCGCGCAGCCAGTCCCGCAGCGACTGCGCCACCGAGTCGGCGAACTCGCGATCATTTTGCCACTCCGCGGTCTGCGGCAGCTGCTCCAGCTTCTGCGCGTCGCCGCTGGACTGCGCCAGATCGAGCACGAGCATCTGGACTCCGCTCACCTCCAGCCGCTGCTGGGAGCGCAGCTGCACCCAGGTGCCGTTGCGGCTGCCCAGATCCCAGAGCCGCAGCGACTCTCCTGTATTCCACACGAGCACATGGTTGCCCGACACCCGACTTGAGGGTATGGACTCGCAGTTGATCTTACTTAGCCCCAGATCGGCTTTGAGCGCCGAAGTGAGCTTGTTGATATCCGGGTGGCGTCCGAGGAGCAGCGCGCTCTGCGGCTCAACGTAGAAGGTCAGCGGACCGCTTATCCCGGATGCGCGTACCCAAATGTTATCCCGTTCCATTGCGGCACATCTTAGCAGAAACCAGCGCGTGCTGGCTGCCAGACCGGCGTCATCCTGCCGCCTATGAAATAAAGACCCGCTCCGCTTCCAGGTAGCGCCGCAGGAGGACCTTGGTCTCCGCAATCATCTTGCGCGCTTGTTTTTCATCTTCACGCTCGCATACAAGAAGCAGCGCGGAGATGACGTTTACCACCATGGTGGCAAGCAGTTTGGCGCGGGCGCGGGACAGCCCGCGGCTCTTACTCAGCAGGATGTCGCGGGTGTGGTCGATGAACTCCTGCATCAGCGCTTGATCGGCCTTGGCGAAGGTGCCGTAAAGATGGAGGTTGCGCAGGATCGCGCGGACGGCCGGGTCGGAGCGGTGATACGCCCACATCCCGTCGATCGCCGCATCGACCAGCTCGACCCAGGAGCGCTCGGCGTTCCAGGTTGAAAACAAGTCGGTGACAAGGAGCCGCGAGCGCGAAAGACAGTGCGCCGCTACGGCCTCGAAGATCGCCAGCTTGCTCGGAAAAAACTGATACACCGAGCCGATGGAGGTCTGCGCTTGCGCGGCGATGGCTTCCGTGGTCGCCGCTTCGAAGCCGACTTCCGCGAAGACGTGCGCGGCCCCATCGACGATGGCAGCAAAGCGGCGGCGGCTGCGCTCTTGCGACGGCTGTCGGCGCAGGTTCGTTTTGTCGGAAGGATCCGCAGGCTTGTCCGGCATTTGCTTGACAGAACATGAGGGTTCCCTCATGTTTTGTCAAACGTGAGCATTTCCTCATATTTTGCGATTCGCGTTCCGGAGGATCCATGACCTGCGCAACCGCCTCAGCCCTTTATCCGGCCGGCCCGGCCCCCGTTCCTTTGCTCGGCCACCTTCCGGCCTTCTGGCGCGATCCGATCGGCCTGCTCACCGAAGGGGTGCGTTGCCAGGGCGACTTTGCCGCGTTCACCTTCGGCCCTTACAAGTTCTTGCTCATCAATCATCCGGACGCGATCCGCCATGTGCTGCTGGACAACGCCGGCGCCTATCGCAAAAGTCCCTCCTATCAGGTGCTGCGTTTGATTCTGGGGGAGGGGCTGATCACAAGTGAAGGCGACACTTGGCGGCGGCAGCGCAAGCTGGCCCAGCCGGCGTTTCATGCCAAGGCCTTGGCCGGCTTCGCCGCGACGATGGTCCAGGCGACCGCGGAGCTGCTTGGCGCGTGGAGCGCGCTGCCGGCCGGCACCCGGCTTGACGCCCACGATGAGATGATGCGGCTCACGCTGCGCATCATCGGCGGCACCCTCTTCAGCACCCGGATCGACCAAGAGTCCGCGGCCGTCGGCACGGCCCTGACCGAGGTGATCCGCTTCATCAATGCGCGCAGCCAGTCGCTTCTCAGCTGGCCGCTTTTTATTCCGACGCCGGCCAATCTCCGCTTCCGACGCGCGCGGGCGACGCTGGAGCGTCTGGTCTACCGCATCATCGCGGACCGACGCGGGACGGCCGCGGTCTCTGGTCACCGGCAAGCGCCGACGCCGGGCGCCAAAGAGCTGCCGCGCAGCCACGGCTCCGCCGATGCGGAGGGCGTGGATCTTCTCGATCTTTATATGGCGGCCCGCGATGAAGACGGCGGACCGGGCATGACGGATCGCCAGCTTCGCGATGAGATCATGACCCTGGTTTTGGCCGGTCATGAGACCACGACCGTGGTGCTCAGCTGGACCTTCGATCTCCTGTC
>CALFML010000184.1 GCA_937879845.1 uncultured Myxococcales bacterium | reverse complement strand
GCTTCATGGTCGTCTCATCCGGGATGAGAGCGCAGCCGCTGCCGACCGTCTTGCACTTGGTGTAGATCTTCAAGTCCACCGTCTCGCCGACCAGACGCAGCTCGAATAGCGTCGCATCGCTCGGTGCCCACTGAAACTCTAGGACGTTGATGTTGGGCGGCATGAGCGCACCGGCCGGGGGATACGCGATGGTCGGAGCCCGCCTTGCGTCATTGCCGCCGCCGAACTTGGTCGGCGCATCCGCCGGTGCATCCGGCGCTATCACCACGGCATCCAGCCGGACGATAAGCGGGGTCGAGCCGATCTCATTGCCGAGCTGGGCCCGCACCGTCGTCTTGCCGAGCGCCCCGGCGCGGCCGTTCAACGTCGAGCCTTGGAAGCTGCCGAAGTAATCGTTGTCTATGGTCAGGGTGGCGCGGCTCGTGACGTCCTCGCCTTTTTTGGTGACGCGGAAGTCGAGCTTAAACGGCGTCTTGCCATCGACCTTGACCACCGGACTATCGGGCGAGAGCGTCAGCGTGACGGTCGGCAGCCCTGGCATCTCCGGATCGGTGGGCGTCCCAGGAGGATTCGCGCCGCGGCCGACTTCGTCCCCAGCGTCACGGCTCGTCGAACAGCTACCAGATGTCACGGCGACCAGAGCGGCCGCGAGGAACAGCGTCCCAGGCCGCAAGCGCCGTGCAGCCGCAGCAGCACTGCGACCCTCACCACAGGGAGAAGCGGACCCGAGAGTGTGATCAAAGCGGACTTCACAGCGGTCGCGACGCATGAAAACCCTCCTACAGTCCTCATTCCTTATCGCAAGCGCCGCTGTAAATCGAGACAATAAGTTCGCAAACGGGCCATCTGGCAAACTTATGGCTGCGAAATCGGACGGCCCATCGCTAATGACCAGGCTCTCAGGTTGAATCTGAATGTTCTAGCGAGCTCTGGGGAAGTTTCCAGCAGCTTCCCCGACGTTTCAGGCGTAGGGCCTGAGATTCCGAATCTTATGGCGGAAACCCTAGGCCAGCGACTCGAATGTTCACCCTGCAGGTCCGATGTTCCAGACCATCGGTCCGAGCCTTCAGACCGTCTCCCTGAGCCTTCAGACCGCCTCCCTAAGCTTTCAGACCGCCGCGCTGAGCCTTCAAACCGCCTCCCCGAACCTTCAGACTGACTCCCTGAGCCATCAGACCGCCTCCCCGAATCTTCAGACCGCCTCCCCGAGGTTCCAAACCGGATGCCGGACATTTCAGGGCGGTTGTCCGGAGTTCTGGCCGGATGCCGGACGTTCCCAGGTCGGGAACGGATGTTCGAAGCTACAGGCGCGACGTTCCAGGCCAGCGGTCAGACATTCTAATTCCGAGGCTGAGCGCACTGTTTGGAAGGCCGGAATAGCGACGATTCCAAAAATTGGCCTCGTTGTTGCTGATGGGCAGGGAACACCTCAAAGGAGACCCCCCATGGCCAAAGACAACAACATTCCCGCCAACGATGCGCAGTTCGACATTTTTCAGAAGCTGTTCCTTGCCGGTACGACCAAGATGCCGGCCCAGTATGGGATTACCACCGACGACGTGACCTCACTCACCGCCGGTCAGACGGCTTGGCAGACGGCCTATGCGGCGCACATCGCGGCGCAGCAGGGCGCCCTCTCCGCGACCCAGGCCAAAGACGAAGCGCGGGCGACCTTTGAGACCGCGCTGCGCACCGCGGCTCAGAAGGTTCATGTGACGGCCAAGTCCGACAATTCTTTGCGGGCTGCTGTCGGCTTGCCGTCGCGGGCGGGCACACGTACGGCGGTCGGGGCACCGACGACACGGCCGATCGGACGATTGGCGGTGGCAGGGCCGCGGACCCTGGTGCTCCACTTCACCGACGAACAGACGCCAAATCGTGCCATCAAACCGCAGGGTGTCCGGGGCTGCGAGATCTATATGTTCATCGGCGAACAACCGCCGGCAGACCCCGCGGGCTATACGTTCCTGACGCTCGACACCCGTACGCCCTATACCCATGAGCACCAGCATGCCGACGCCGGCAAGACCGTTTCATATGTTCTCCGCTGGCAAAATAGCAAGGGAGTATCGGGTCCCTTCGGCCGCATGGTGACAGCAAAGATCCCGCTCTGACGCCCCAGCAGGCTGCTTTGCCGCACTTGCAAGCCGCCCGGATAATAAGCTCTTTGCCCTGCCCTACCGCCTGTCCGCGGGCTCAGAGAGCAGCCGTTTCTTCCAGCTCCCGGCCTTTGGTCTCCGGTAGAAGCGCCAAAATAAGCACTAGCGCGATCAGCGGCCCCAGGACCGTCATCGATACGGCTCCGCTAAAACCGAGCTGACCCGCTAGCCGGCCCACGCACAGAGGAGAGATCACAGCGGACGAACGACCCATGAGGTTATTCGCCCAGGCGTAGGCATCGCCGCGCAGCTCGGTGGGAAACAGCTCGGTCGTAAAGGTGTTCAGCACGGACAGCACAGCCGTGCTGCCGGCGATGCCGATCATAAGCGCCAGCGTGAGCGCGGCCTGCGAGTGGAGCTGATAGGCCAAGAGCACACTCACAATCGTCATCACAAAGAGCAGCGCCGCGCCCAAGCGGCGACCGATGGAGTCGAGCAGCTTGCCCACCGCGAAGACCAGCGGCATGGCCAGGAGCGCGGCGATGGTCAGGCAGGTCCCGACCTGCTGGGCGTTCAGCCCGCGCTCGGCGACCGCAAACTCTTTCCAGAACAGCATCGCGCTCTGGGTGCAGAAAAACGTCAGCAGCCAGATCGCCGCCAGCAGCAGGACCCGCCCGCGGTATGGGGTGGCGAAGATACGAAACAGGCTCGCGGCAGCGCGCGAGGTCTCCTGCCTAAGGGCGGCGAAGCGGTTTGTTTCATGCAGTCCGCGGCGCGCAATGGCGATGAGCAAGAGCGGCAGTCCACCGACGAAGTAGATTCCGCGCCAGCCCCAGGGGCTCTTGAGCATGAGCGGCACCACCCCGGCGCAGACGATTGCCCCCAGGCTGGAGCAGGCCTGGACAATCCCTATCACCAGGCCGCGGCGCGCCGCGGGAAACTCCTCTGCCGTGATGACCATCGCCACCGAGATCTCGGCCGTCAAAAAGACCCGGCCGAGAAGCTGCGCGGAGGCAAAGCTGAACGCCCCGGTCGCCAGTCCGCTGAGCAGGGAGCTTGCGGTATATCCGGCGATGGTCAGCGATAAGATACGGCGGCGCCCCCAGTGGTCGGCCTTGCGGACGAGAAAGTACGCCAAGACCATGCCGACGTTGATAAAGCCGACGAGCTGCCCACCCTGCTCGGGAGTCAGCGCGAACGCTTGGCGGACATCCGGAAGCAGCTGCGCGAGCGCGAAGAAATCAAATCCCTCAAAGAAGCTGGCGACACTGAGAAAGATCAGCAGCCGACGCAGATAGGGGGGTAGCGGGGTCACCTGTTGATCCTACTCCGCACGCTCTCTGACACCCAGACAATTCCGGGCCTTTCTGCTCCGGGCTCTCTCTTTGACCGGTTAGGAGGCGCGCTTGCTCCGCCGCCCAGGTTTCCTGTACCCTGCGCATATGAATGACTCCGCTTCCGTCGATCAAACCGGACAAGTCGGGCCAATCGGGCAAGCTGGACAAGCTGAGCCAGCGGCCCCCACGCCGCAGACCAGCTCTGCGCGGCCGCGTCTGCCGCTTCAGCTGACGGCGCCCGAAAAGATTCTGGATAAGCTGCGCCAGCTGCGCCAGCACGATGCGCAGTGGCAAAAGGGGCGCACGTTCAGCCTTGTGTACCACGCCGGAGATGCGCACACCGCGATGCTGCAGGAAGCGTACTGCATGTATTTCGCCGAAAACGCCCTCAACCCGATGGCATTCCCGAGCTTGCGCCAGATGGAGAACGAAGTCGTGGCGATGACCGCCGGGCTCCTTGGCGGCGATGATGCGGCCTCCGGCACCATGACCTCCGGCGGGTCGGAGAGCCTGCTCATGGCGGTCAAGACCTATCGCGACAAGGCGCGGGCGGAGCGGCCGCAGATTACCCAGCCGGAGATGATCCTGCCGGTCACTGCGCACCCGGCCCTGCTCAAGGCGGCGCACTACCTGGGCGTAAAGCCGGTGCTGATTCCGGTCGGCGAAGATTTCCGGGTCGATCCGGCGGCGGTGGAGCGGGCGATCACGGCAAATACGATCTTGCTGATCGGTTCTGCTCCGTCGTATCCGCAGGGCGTGGTCGATCCCATCGCCGGGCTTTCTGAGGTGGCGCTGCGGCACGGGATCGGTCTGCATGTGGACGCCTGCCTCGGCGGGTTCTTGCTGCCGTTTTTGTCCAAGCTTGGCCATAGCATCCCGGCGTTTGATCTCCGCGTGCCGGGAGTGACGTCCATCTCCGCCGACCTGCACAAGTATGGCTTTGCCGCCAAAGGCGCCTCGGCCATCGTGTACCGCGACGAGGCGCTGCGGCGCCATCAGTTCTTCGCCCACACCGACTGGCCCGGCGGGCTGTTCGCATCGACGACGATGCTTGGTACGCGGCCGGGCGGGGCGATTGCCGCGGCGTGGGCGGCGCTAAGCTCGCTCGGCGAGGAAGGCTACCTGCGCATGGCGGCGGGAATCATGCAGACCACCCGCGCCTTCCAAGAAGGAATCAGCCGCATCGCCGACCTGCGGATCCTCGGACGTCCGGAGATGAGCGTATTTGCCTTCACTTCCGATAGCACCAACATGATGGCGGTTGCTGACGCCATGGAGCTGCGCGGCTGGCACATCGATCGCCAGATGCGGCCAAGCGCCATCCATCTCATAGATCGGAAGAGCGTCG
>CALFML010000183.1 GCA_937879845.1 uncultured Myxococcales bacterium | reverse complement strand
TGTCGCAGACATCGCCGACCCCGTCGCCGTCTGTGTCCTTTTGATCGGGGTTGGGCTTGGTTATGCAGTTGTCGCAGACATCGCCGACCCCGTCGCCGTCTGTGTCCTTTTGATCGGGGTTGGGTTTGGTTATGCAGTTGTCGCAGACATCGCCGACCCCGTCGCCGTCACCGTCCTTCTGGTCGGGGTTTGACTTCATGACGCAGTTGTCGCAGACATCGCCGACGCCGTCACCGTCGGTGTCCTTCTGGTCGGGGTTTGCCTTCACGACGCAGTTGTCGCAGACATCGCCGACGCCGTCGCCATCGCTGTCCTTCTGATCGGCGTTGGCTTTGGACACGCAGTTGTCGCAGACATCGCCGACGCCATCGCCGTCGCTGTCTTTCTGATCCTTGTTGGCCTTGGTGACGCAGTTGTCGCAGACATCGCCGACGCCGTCGCCGTCGGTGTCCTTCTGATCCGGGTTGGCGATGGACGGGCAGTTGTCGCACGAGTCGCCGATCCCGTCGCCGTCGCGGTCCTGCGCAAACATCGAGCTGCAGGTGGCGTTCTTGCCGGGGCCGGGCGCGACGTAGTCATCGCACGGGCGGGTCGGCGGGAACTCGCTGACCGGGATGCAGCTGTTGCCATTGGTCACGTAGTCGACGCACTGAAGACCCGTGCGCCGCGGATCGCCATCGGTCTCGGTCGCCCGGTCGATGCCATTGCAGTTGACGTCGACGATCGCTGCCGCCTCCGGCACCGCGACGCCGAGCAGCAAAAGGGCCGCGCACAGAATCTGGATTGCTCTAAGCAGCGGCAGAACGGAAAAACGAGTCACTGCAGGCCGCGGCCGCGAACCTCTTGGGTCCATTAATTTCCTCCTAATACATGTGGGTATGGCAAGCTGGCCCCCGGGGTGGTCTCCTCGATGGCGTAGCGGACCAAGGCAAGCATGAGAGTATCCTGGTTCGGGCCAAGAGAGAAGATACCGACCGCACTGCCGCCATCGGCGCGTACCGACTGATGAAAGAGCGGCACGTACCTGCGCGTACATGGCGCAGCTTGGTTTAACGCCTCATCGAGTCGATCGGCGGCGGTGCGGACGTGGGTTCCGCGGCGTTCCCGGCGCCGGATCCTGCGGGCACTGCCGGGGTACTGAATCGCGCCTCGCAAAAGAGCTGCAGGTCCGGGCTGCGCCGCGGGTCCTGTCCCCTGCGGCACCCCGCTGCTGGCGCAGCAGGGCCCCCGCCTCCGGTGCCACCCGCTCTTTTGGCAATCACTTCGGGGTTCAACTGGGGCGCGGTTTGAGTCAGCTCATGGCGGAGCGGGTTAGATCTTGCAGGGCGGCGCGGGCGCGGTGGACGCGGGTCTTTACCACCTCGATGCTCACCCCGAGGTGCTTGGCGACCTGCGCCCCGTCCATTCCGTTGAGCTCGCGCAGCTCCAGAGTCTTTAGCATGATGGGGTTTATCTGCTGCGCCGCCGCCGCCACCGCTCGCAGCTTTTGCCGGTGCTCGCACAGCTCATCGGGAAGGACGGCCGGGTCGGCCGGGTCGATGGCGTAGGCGGCGCTCCACATCCGCGAGAAGTCGGTGCCCGCGCAGGCTTCCTGCTGCCGCCGCTGGCGCAGGATGATGAGCGCGGCGTTGAGGGTGACGCGGTACAGCCACGCGGTAAACGAGGTTTCCTCGCGCTGCTGGTTGAGCTTCTGCATCACCAGGATGCACGCCTCTTGCACCGCGTCCTCGGCGTCGGCCGGGCTCTTGCAGATGCGCAGCGCCACGGCGCGCATCCGGGCGCGGTGCAGGGTGAGCAGCGCTCCGAGCGCTCCCCGGTCGCCCCGCCGCGCGCGGCGCAAAAGCTCCTCCGAGATACAGCTCGGCGGAGCGGCTTTGGTACAGGCGCCTGACATGAAGACCTCCTTGCAGATGTCAGCAAGTCAGTACGTGCGTCACAGGCACTCGGTTACAGGTTCTTTTTTGGCGCCGGTGGCGGAGCGGGTGGCAAAAGGTGGCAGCGGGGCGCAGACAGGCCCCCGGGCCGCGCCGGCAACAGCCTTGGCGCCGCTCAGGCGGCGCTGGACGCGCGGACCGCCAGCCGGCGGTAAAGGAGGGTGAACAGGGCGACGGCCAGCAGGAACGGCATAAGGTGGAACACCAGCGCGTGCGAAAAGCCGCCGACCCCGCACAGCGCCCGCTGCAGGGCCGCGCTGCCGCTGAAGATCGCCACACCGCGGAGCGCCTGGTTCACGGTGTCGCCCGCCGCCGCCGGCGCCGCGCGCAGCACCAGCGCCGCCGGCACGAGGCAGCCGGTGGCCGCCAGGAGCAGACACCCGGCGCCGGCGAGAAACCCGACCTCCATGCCCGCCACCGCGGAGAGGATCAAACCGATCGCCACCCCCAGCGCCGCTCCCAGCGCGGCCTGGCGCCGCGGGGCCGAGCTCAGGAGCACCGGCAACAGCCCGATCGGCAAGATCGAAAGCCCCAGCGCGCGAACCGGCGCCCGCAGGGCATAGCCTCCCTGCAGCCAGCCGAGCACCGCCGGAATGACCAGCAGCGCCACTAAAGCCCCAAGACCCACGAGCCGCGTCGTTGCCGCAGCGGGCGGCACCGGCGCCGCCGCGCGCTCGACCGCCGCCGGCAGCACGGCGGCATCGCGCAGCGGAAACATCTCCGCCATCACCCGCGCCGCGATCCGCTCCTGCGCCCGCGCCTCGTCGTCATACGGCTCGGGCGCCGCGCCCATCAGGGCAAACCCCGCGCTGAGCCGCGAGAGCTCATCCCGGCACTGCGGACACTCGCCGGTGTGGCGGCGCAGTCCGGCATCGGCCGCCGGCACGAGGGCCGCGTCCGGTGCGCCGAGCAGCGTGACAAGCTCGTCGGCCCGCGGGCAGCGCAGTAGCGCGCTCACGCTACGCCCTCCTCTTGCAACAGCTCGCGCAGCTTGAGGTAGCCGCGGTGGGCCCGCACCTTGACCGCGCCTTCGGTTGTTCCCAGGATCTCGGCAATCTCAGGAAAGCTTAGCTCGTGCCAGCGGTGGAGCACGATGACCTCGCGATAGGATGCGGGCAAAAGACGCAGCGCCGCTTGCACCGACTCCGCCCGCTCCTTGACCCCGGCATCGGCAAGCGCCGGATGGGCGATCTGTTCGGGCGCCGACCCATCGGCGGTCAGGTACTCGCCAAGGCGCAGGGTGTCGCGCGCGTGATCGCGGCGGAGGTTGGCGGCGATCGTATAAATCCACGGCGAAAAGCGCGCCCCTTTGCGGAACGTGGCGCGGGCGTTGTGCAGCCGCAGCCAGGTCTGCTGCGCCAGATCCTCGGCCTGGACGCGATCGCCGGTGGCGTGGTGCAAGTAGCCGTAGATCCGCCCGTTATAGCGGGCAAAGAGCGCCTGGAATGCGGTCTTGTCGCCGCTCACATAGCGCTCCATGAGTTCCTCGTCGGTCTTTTGGCCATCGGACTGTTCCCCGGATTCGCCGCTGCCACTTGCTTCGCTCATATGATGCGCAAGCGGCGCTCCAGGTAACGGGCTCGGCTTCAGCACCTGCCCAGCATACCTGAGAGCGGGTGCCGCAGCCCTTGCGAGCCGCCTAGCGGACCGGCAGCGACTTGTCGTTCATGCGCCAGTCGTAGTCGACGTATTTGACCGCGGTGCCGGCAGGCACCTGGTCGGCGGGAGCGCGGTAGCGGTTGATGAAGGTGAGCACGGCGCCCTCGGAGCCGCCGAAGTCCTCCTGGTACCACTTGAAGATCATCGACAGGGCCACGGTCTTCTGCGCCGCGTCGTAGCGGACGTTGCGCGGCTCGCTGCAGAAGCGCTTGGCCTCGGCATCCAGCTGCTGCTCGACCTTGGCGGCGGTGAACGCGGTGCGCGGCAGCTTGGGGCAGCCGCCGCTGGCGCAGTTCAGGGCGAAGTGGATGCGGCCGTCCTTGAAGCGCGGCCGGATGATCTTCTTCTCCAGCTCATCAAGGGTCACTTCCTTGCCATCGACCTTGAACGCGGGGGCGTTGAAAAAGCGGTACGACCCTTCATCGACCTGCTTGAGCTTGGGCAGGCTGTCGATGATGTTTTTCCATACGAGAAGGTTGTACGCCGACAAGTAGTAGGCCAGCGCCGCGCCCTTTTCCTTGTAAAGCTCCGGCGTCTTGTCCGGACCGGTGGCGGCAAGGACGGCGTAGAGCCGCTCCACCGTGTCGGCGTCTTTGGCCTTGAGCGCGGCGTAATCGACGCGGCCTTCGGCATCGACGTAGCGCTGCAAAAGTGTCTGATACTCGGCCGCCGACAGCGCTCCCGGCGGGGCCGGCAGACGCGGCGCGAGCGTCGCGGCTTGCGCACAGGCGACGAGCTCGCCGCTGCGCCCAAGGCTTCCCGCGCTCCCCGCCGCCAGGCTCAGCGGCAGCGCCAGCGCCATGGTGGTTTTGAAGCTCCAACGATTGGTGAGGATGCCGCGCCCCTGCCGACCCGGCAGGCGGCGAGCTTTCTTGTCCACCATGTGCTCTCCTCTAGTCTTGATTTGCGCTGCGTGTGCCGTACCGGCTCCGGCCAAGCGGAGTGGCGGCGACGATATCGGCCGCTATCTTACCACGCGCCGCCGCACCCCAGCGAGGTCTTGCCGGCTAGAAGTCGGTTAGAAATCGGCCCGCACGCCCAGGTCGGGAAAGATCGGCAGGCCGACGACCCGGCCTTCTTGGAACAGCTGACGCCCGCCGTAGATCAGGGTCTCGGCATTTTTGCGGTTATAGACGTTTTGCACCTCGATAAACAGGCCGAGCTTCCAGCGGCTGAAGGCAAAGGTCTTATCGATGCGCAGATCCAGCTGGTGGAAATCCGGCAGCCGCGTGTCGGCCTCCGGCCCGAGCACCGCGCTATAGGACTGGTACTGCAGGTCGCGCAGGCCGCCGACGACGCGGGTGGTGGGGTTGCCGGTGACGTAGCGGAAGCGCAGCCCGGCCATGAGTCCCCACGGCAGCTTGTAGCTTGCGACCAGGGTCAGGATGTGGGTCTGATCGAAGCGGAACAGGTAATAGGGCGTCTCCGGCGAGTCCCGGCGCTCGCTGCGCGACAGGGTGTAGGCGACAAAGCCCCACAGGTTGTGCCACAGCGGCTGGCGGATGAGCAGCTCGCCGCCGTAGACGCGCCCCAGGCCTTCGCTCGTGTAGCCGAGCTCTTGGCTCACGGCGACCAGGTTGCGCAGATCTTTGTAGAAGCCCTGCGCCTCGATGTGCAGCTGATGCGGCAGATCCAGATCGAAGCCGGCGACGTAGACCGCCCCGGACTGCCACAAAAGATACGGGTTGCCAAAGCGCGGCGAGAGCTCCGCCCCCTGCGGCGCCTGGTGGTAAAGACCGATGCCGGCCTTGAGCGCCAGCCGCTCACGCAAGAGCTGCGCCCGCAGCAGCAGCCGCGGCTCGGTGAACACCAGCATCCGCGACACCCCGTCGCCCGCCGCGGCCGCCACTGCGGTCTCGGCGCCGGCGGTCCCGGTCGTGGCGGAGGGAATGCGCAGGTAGTCGACCGCCAGCCGCAGCTGCGGCGAGAGCAGCAGCCGGTCGCCGAGCAGCGTGAAGCGGGTGATGAGATACGGGGCGGTCTGCACGAGGTTATAGATCATGAGCTCGCGCACCGAGCCGCCGCTGGCATCAGAGAAGATGCCGTCGCCGAAAAAGCCGCTCTCGCTGCGTCCGGCATCGGCGATCATGCCGCCGCCGCCGACCGGAATGTTCTGGCCGTCGCCGCCGCCGTGGCCTAGCGGCGAGATGGTCTCCACGCGCGCCCGCACCCCTTCGAAGTCCAGACCCAAGGCATAGGAGAAAAAACGCGCCAGCTTCTGCCGCAGCTCCGCGCGCAGGTTGTAGCCGAGCTGCGCCACGTTGAGCTTTATCGCCGGCCCGCCGCCCGGCTGCCCGCTGTTATCGACCAAGAACGTATCGTCGCCGATGGACGGCGTGACTACGAACACGGTGTCCGGGCTGAACCGGTGGGTGTAGCGCAGCCGCGCCCGGCTGAAGTAGGACTTGCTGGCGATATCGACCACCGAGTTCGGATCCGGATCATCGACCCGCGCCGTGATGTCGCTGGTCGCGCCGAAGATCAGAAGCTCCAGGTCGTCGCGCGGCGAGGCCTTGTAGTGCAGGGCGACCTGATAGTCCCAGTAAAACGGCGACAGCTGCGTCGAGCTCTGGTTGAAAAGCGGCAGGAACGCCGATACCCACGACAGCCGCGCCCCCGCGGCAAAATGCAGGCGCTGGGTGATCGGCCCCTGCACCGTGACCGAGCCATCGATGAGATCGAGCGTCACCGCCCCGTGCCAGTGCTCGCTCTTGGGAACGCGCGTGGTGATGTCTATGACTCCGCCGAGCCCGCGGCCGTAGTCGGCGCCGTAGGCTCCGGGGCGAAACTCCACCTCTTCCACGAACTCGGCGTTGATCGTCGAGCGCAGACCGCCGAAGTGATACACCCGCGGGATCGCCACCCCGTCGGCGTACACGCGGGTGTCCTGCGGCGCCGAGCCCCAGACCACGATCTGGCCGGCGCCAAAGGGCGCGCGGGCGATGCCCGGCAGGTTCTGGATCGCCTTGACCGGATCGTTCTGCGCTCCGGCCACGCTCTTGAGCTCAGCCGCCGACAGTGCGGTCTGCACGACCTCGCGCCGCAGCGGCTCGGCGCGGACCACGGCTTCAAAGGGGCTGGGTCGCGGGGCGGCGTAGTAGACGACCTGGGTGCGGCCGGCGCCCAGGTGTTCGCGGGTCTTGGCGGAGCGGATGCGCGGCCCGCGCAGCTGCACCGTGTAGTCGCCCGCCGCAAGCCCGGTCAGCTCGAAGTGGCCGCTGGCGTCGGTCTCTGCTTCGATCGACGCCGGCTTGGACGCCGCCGCCGCGCCCGCCGGCTTGACCGTCGCCGCGGCGGCCTCCTCCGCGGTCAGGATGACGTGAATGCCGAGCAGCGGCTCCCGCGAGCCCTGCTCTTTGACCGTGCCTGCAAGCTCGCTTGCGGCCGCGACCCGGACGGCCAGTCCGAACGCGAGCGCGGCCCAAATAGCGACAGCGGTAACGCTCCGCCGGAGGCGACTACTTGCAGGCCGGCAGCGCGCCCGCAACGCCAGCCTTCGCCAGGTCATCGCCCTGCGGCTCATCGATGCAGTTGTCCTTGCCGTGGCCGTCCCACAAGATGTCGCCGCCCTTGAAGCCCGCCCCGCCGAGCCCCGGATCCGGATCTTTGCCGTTGCCGGAGTAGGTGTTCTTGCGCACCATGGTGCGGTCCGGGTCCGGCTCGACGTCGATGCCCGTCGGATCGGGAATAAGCTGCGCCAGCCCGATGATCGCCACGCCGACCGAGCGGTTGCCGGTGATCTGGTTGTTCTCGATGACCGTGCCGTCCGCGGCCATGATCGCAAAGCCGATGCCGGCCGGCACCTTGGACACGATCGCGGTCGGATCGCCCCAGTTGGGACGGTTGTTGTCGTGGACGTTGTTGTTGCGCATCGTGCAGTTCTGGCCGATCTTGCTCGGATTGTTCGGCAGCACGAAGGCCAGGAGGCCGGCGGTGTTGTCGTAGGCCTCGTTGTTTTCGACCAGCGCGTCGACGGTGTTTTCGATCTCGATGCCGGCGACGTTTTTGTACACGCGGCAGTTGGTCACGGTCGCCCGGCGGCTCTGGCCGACGTAGATGCCGGCATCGCTGATGCCGGTGGCGACGCACTTGTCGATGATGATGTCCTCCGACTCGACCGGGTAGACGCCGTAGCGCCCGGAGTTGTCGGCGATGATGTCGCGCAGGGTGATGTGGTGGGTCTTGCTGGTCGTCACGCCGTTGCCGCTGTAGTTGCGGACGGTGAAGCCCGACATCGTAAAGTAGGCGCCGCTGACGATCACCGCGTCCTTGAGGAGGCGTCCGCCCTCGACGGTGCCATCGAGGATCGGGCGGTCTTCGGGGCCGCTGCCGGTGACCTCGCCCACCAAGGTGACGCCGGAGCGATCGACCGAGACCGTCTCGTGATAGACGCCCGGCTGGATCTGGACGATCCACGAATCAGCGGTGCGCGGCATCTGCGACAGCGCCGCCTGGATCGACTCGCCCGGGTGGACGATGATCTGCGGCTGCGGCGGGTAGTCCCCGCATCCGGCGGCGGCGAGCACCAGGGCAAAAGCGGGCGAAATCGGGCGACACCACATGGAGGCTCCTTGCACAAAAGCGGACCGTTTGCGTAAGCGGGCGGCGTTCACGGCAGCGGCCCCGCGGGAACAGGCAGCCCGGAGGGGACCCGGGGCGGAATCTCGGGCAAGAGCGACTCGTCGGTGAGTGCGTTCAGAAAGGCGATGAGATCGGCCTTCTCGCTCGCGGCAAGGTCGAACTTGCGGATCTTGTCGTCGATGTTGTCGGGGTGGTAGCCGTGGCCCAGGCCCCCGCCTTCGGCGTAGAAGGTCAGCACCTCATCCAGGGTCTTGAAGACGCCGTTGTGCATGTAGGGGGCGGTCTTGGCGATGTTGCGCAGGGTCGGAATCTTGAAGGCGTTGAGGTACGCCTTGCCCGGCACCAGGGCGCCGCGGCCGATGTCTTCGTCGAGCTTGCCGGTGTCTTTGACGCTCGGGACCCCGATCACTTTGAAGTCGGGGTTGGCGAACGTCGGCGTGCCGTGGCACTCGAAGCAGCGGGTGCTCACGGAGCGGAACAGGTTCAGGCCGCGCACCGCCGCCGGCGGCATGGCTCCGGAGTCCCCGGCGGCGTAGCGATCAAAGGGCGTGTTCACCGCCAGCAGCGTCCGCTCGAACGCGGCAATGGCCGAAGCGATGTGGTCGAGCGTGATCGCCTCCGCCGCCTGCCCGCCGAACGCGGCGGTGAAGCGGCTGGCGTATTCGGGGATCGCCCGCAGCTCGGTGATGAGGCGGGCGGGGTCCTCGGCCATCTCGATGGGGTTTTGGATCGGGCCTTTGGCCTGCTCTTCCAGCGTCGCGGCGCGGCCGTCCCAGAACTGCTCGCGGTAAAACGCGGCGTTCCATACCGTCGGGGCGCTGCGGCCGCCCCGCTGGCCGTTTATGCCGGTGGCGACCGGCCGGTTGTCGGTGAAGCCGTTATTGGGATGGTGGCAGCTGGCGCAGGCGACGGTGTTGTCGCCCGACAAGATGGGATCGAAGAAGAGCAGCCGGCCAAGCTCGATGCGCTCCGGCGTGTTGAGGCTGTCGGTCGGACGCACCATGGACGGGAACGCCATCTGCAGCGCCGTCGGCGCCCGTCCCGAGTCGCTGCTGCCGGGAAGGGGCACCAGACACTCGGCGGTGCCGGCGTCCTTGTCGCGCCAGACCGCTTTGAGACCTTTTGGACACTTCAGATCCGGCTCGTCCACGGCGGCGACACTATCGGGACTGCCGCAGCCGGCGGCCAGCGCCAGCGCCAGCCCGGAGAGCACCGGCCCGACTCGCGACAAGATCGCCCTCCGCGCGGGCGGATCGCCGGCGCCCAACTTCGGCGCAGCGGCGAAACCAATCAACCAAGTTAGCGACGGCCCGGACGAGCAGGAGGCGGGAGGGTTCATGCGCCGCACCGTAGATCAAGGGGCCGGCGGCGAGCAACCCCATAACAGCGCGCCGGCAAAGCCGCGCCGACCGGCCGCTCCGACAAAGCAAGCGGCGAAGCCGAAGCGGCGGAACCGAGCCGGCGAAACCGAGCCGGCGAAACCGAGCCGGCAAAAAAAGAGGCCGGCAAAAAAAGAGGCCGGCGGAACCGAGCCGGCGGAACCGAGCCGGCGGAACCGAGCCGGCGGAACCGAGCCGGCAAAAAAAGAGGCCGGCCTACGAAAATAGGCCGGCCTCAGTAACCCCCGCCCGGTCGTGGTCTGGATGTTTGAACCCCTACCTAAGTAGGTGGGTTCCACAATATAGCCGGATTGGGCTTCCCGACATGCGGGCATGCACGCCACGGCCAGCGGCAGATCCCTGGTTCAAGACTTGTAGGGAAAAAACACTCCTTACCGAAGCGATTCAGGCAGTCAGGTCGTTTCGAGCGTACGGGCTTGTCGCGGACTTTTCAAGGCCTGCACACGGAACAAAACTTCTCGGCGCCGGTGCGCCCAAGGTCTGCGAGATCACGGGCAAAAATCCCTGCCAGTTGCGGGCTTAGCTATGGTATGGCAGAGGTCATGGCGTCCGCCACGCCCTCCGGTCTACGTCACACGCTGCGATCACGGCCTACGGGTATTGGTGTCTACGGGGCTCAGGCAGTCGCCGCGGCGAGTCGGTTCTCCACCGGGACCGCGGCGACGCCGCCCCGCGAGGCACCGTCCGGCGCCGGCACTCGCGAGTCCGGCCGCGACCCGATGGACCCACGGCACGCGCCGGGATTCCGTCTCCGCCGCCTGCAGAACTGGTTCTTCCTCGGGCTCATGTACGGCTTTTTCTACATGAGCCGCTACAACTTCAGCGCCGTGCAAGCCGCCATCGCCGAGCAGTTCGGCTGGAGCTACAGCGACTACGGCTCGGTCATCAGCGCCGGCCTTCTGACCTACGGCTGCGCGGTGTTCTTCAACGGGCCGCTGGCCGACCGCATCGGCGGCAAGCGCGCCATCCTGATCGGCGCGGCCGGCGCGGCGGTGTTCAACGTCCTGTTCGGCCTGTGCCATCTGTTCCTGCTGCGGCCGGCGGTGATCGTCGGCGATCAGGTCGCCGCCCCGGCGGTGCTGGCAAACGGCATGTCCAGCTCCACGGTGATCGCGATGTTCGCGGTGCTGTGGGCCTGCAACCACTACTTCCAGTCGTTCGGCGCCCTATCGATCGTCAAGATCAACGCCGCCTGGTTCCGCATCAGCGAGCGCGGTCAGTTCGCCGGAATCTTCGGCATCATGATCCAGGGCGGACGCACCCTGGCGTTTACCCTTTTGCCGATCACGCTCAAGTTCTTCCCCTGGCAGTACGCCTTCTTCATCCCGGCGGCGTTCCTGGTCGTCATGTGGTTTCTGTGCCTGTCGCGCGTCGAAAACAGCCCGGCCGCCGCCGGCTACGGCGAGCTTGATACCGGCGACGAGAGCCCGGAGGAAAAAAACGCCGATGTCACCATCGGCTTCGTCCTGCGCAAGGTCTTCGCCCGCCGCGCCCCGTGGATCATCGCCCTGGCCTCGATGTGCATCGGCATGGTCCGCCACTCGGTCGATCACTGGTACGCGCGTTACATCGGCGTGATGTTCGGCGTCCCGGCCAAGAACCTGGCGACGTTCGCCCCGTACGAGTTTGCCTCGGTGGCCATGCCGATTGCCGCCATCCTCGGCGGCCTGTGCGCCGGCAATGCGTCCGATCGGCTGTTCGGCTCGCGCCGCGCCCCGGTGATCTTCCTGGCGTTTATCGGCCAGGCGCTGTGCCTGGTCATGCTGCGCGGCTATATCTACAACTCATGGGGCGCCTGCCTGGCGCTGGTCTTCATCTCGTTTTTCGTGCAGAGCGCCCACTCGCTGGTCGGCGGGGCGGCGTCCATGGACTTCGGCGGGCGCAAGGCAGTGGCGACTGCGGCCGGGCTTTTTGACGGGGCGCAGTATCTAGCCGGCTCCATCGTCGGAGCCGGCATGGGGCGGATTCTCGATCATTATCGGCAGGCGGGCCACCCGGGAGCCGAGTTCGCCGCCTGGCCGATCATGCCGCTCGGCTTTGCCATCATCGGCGCGCTCATCATCTCCCGCCTGTGGCATGCGCTGCCCGGGCGGAGCGGCCACAGCCCGGTGCCGGCGGTTACTGCTTCGCGGCCGCGCTACTCGCTTCGCTCGACCCTTGCCCCGGAGGCAGAACCATAGCCGCCTTGTCCGAGCCCTTGGGCAGCTGCGAGATAAACTGCGGCGCCAGCTGCGTGTTTCCTTCCGCCTTGAGGCCGGAGTTGCTGCTGTATAGATAAAACGGCATGTCGTCGGTCGTCGAGCGCACCCCGTAGGACTGGAAGATCACCGCGCCGATCGCCTCTTGCCCATCGACGGTCAGATAGTACTCGATCGGCTGATCCGGGAAGGACAGATCCAGGTACTGCGGCGTCGCGGCGTTGGTCACGGCGTCAAAGGTCACCTGGCTGCCGTTTATGACCACCGAGTCGCCCGGATAGGCGTTGGCGAAGCGGGCGTAGGTAACCGGGCAACCCGAGGCGCAGGTGATCGTCCCCTGGAAGCTACGCGGGTACTGATCGCCCAGCCAGGCCAGCCGCCACACGACACCATCGGTGGTGATCCCAAAGGTGTTGGGATCGGTGTACACGCCGGAGCCGGCGTCGATAACAAACGCGGACTGACCCTGATAGGTCCCTCCTCCCGTACCGGTGTTTCCTGGGGGGTAGCTTTGGACGACGGTACGGCTGTGGTAGTTGCCGCAGCCGGCGAGGAGAACCAGGGTGGCAAAGATGGCGCTTCTCATAAGTTGCTCCTTTTTTTGCGTACGCACCGCAGCGGTCGCGTCTAGTGTGATGGACGGCCGGCCGGCGCTTACATTCCTGAGTATCTGCGTCTGCCGGAAATTTTTATGCAGCAATGCAGAAGTCCCCTTGTTCTGAGCGCTTGGCGGCGCACGCGGCGTACCCGGCAGCCGTTTCCCCCGGGTCCCATCGCAGACCCCGACCTTGGACGCTCTGCGCCTCTTTAATTTAGTAGCACGACCAAAGCGCCGCAGCCAGGGACCGCCCGAATCTGCCCAAGCCGCGCCGCCGCGCTCGCGCAAGCTATGTTGCGCGGTTTACGGTTCGTGATTATCCCTGATTTATGACACCAACAAGACCTACTGAAAATTCAGCTATGCCCGAGTTGGGGGATCAGCTTGTACAACAATCGGTAGTCGACATCGCCTTACAGCGCGTTCGCCTGCCGGGCTACTATAGCGCTGCTCACGCCCAAGCCGTCGTCGCCCAGGCTCCCGAGGAGCTCGCCGCCATCCAGGTCGGGATCGAGCCGAGCGGTTCGGGGGTCTTCTGCCTCTTCTGGATTCCGCCGACTAGTGGGACGGCGAACTGAATTCGGGGATTATGGAGGAATCGCTCTTTTGCGGCTAGCCGCTCAAGAGGAGCTTAAGCGGAAATCGAGAGCCGTTAGAGGATAACGGATCCAAGGCGGTTTTGCGCGCGCCCTTGGTCCTACCAGGGCTTGCCGCCGACCTGGAAGAAGAACGACCAGCCGGGCGCGGGGGTCGGGGAGATCTCCTCGGTGGGAGCTAGATCGTAGAACGGGTCGGGGTAGTTATAGTGCTGGTTTAGGACGTTGAAGAAGTTCAGGCTCGTCCAGAGCCGGTTCTTCAGGAACTTGGCGCGCACGCCCAGGTTCAGCACCGTCTGCGGCGGCAGCCGATCAAAGGTCAGATCGGAGTAGGTGGCGATCTGCGTGCCATCGGCCAGGGTCAGCCCGCGCAGGCGGTTCGGATCGTCGTAGCTCCCCGTCACAATCAGCGTCCCGTTCTGCTCCAACCAGCCGGGGATGAGCGAGAGCACCCAGCCGAAGGTGAACCAGTGCTGCGGCATGCTGCGCAAAAGGCCCCGGTCGTTGGTCGTTATGTGCAGGAACGTGTAGCTCATCGACAGTGTGTGATCGCCGGCGAACATGCGCGCGGCGGCCTCCACGGAGTGGATGTAGCGCTTGGACGGATCGGACTGCGTGCGGCTGTCCGAGCGGCGGTTCGAGTAGCTTCCGGTCGATAGCACGATAAGCGAGGTCAGCTCCGTGTACGCATAGTCGGCGCGCAGCTGCAGGGCGCGGATCGGGCCGATGTTCTTGAGCAGGCGGGCGTTGTACTCGCCTTGGAAGGCCTGGCTCTGCTCGTTGGACAGGTTGCGGTTGCCGCCGAACTGCACGGCCGCGCCGTTGGAGTCGGTGTTGTTGAACACCGGCGGGCGGAAGCCGTTGGAGTAGTTGGCCTTGAGGTGCATGTCCTGGAAGAAGTTCCACACCAGCGACGCGCTGCCGAGCAGCTGGCCGTTGCCGCCGACCAGTGCGCCCTGGTACCCACGCTGTCCGACGCCGAGCTGATAGCGCACACCGGCGTCTAGGATCAGCTTCGACACCGGCCGGAACTGATCCGAGATATAGAGCGCGGCGACGGTGCGGTTGGTGCCAAAGACAAACGGCAGCTGACAGCCGGGCGAAAACGTCGCGGTGCGGGTGCCTGGATCGTAGGTCCGCAGCGGGCAGGCGATGGGCAAGCGCGAGGGATCAACATCTGGGAAGTCGACCGACACCGTCGGCACGACCTCATAGAACACGTCGCCGCCCCACAAAAGCCGGTTGCGCAGCGGCAGCGCCGCGTCGCCGTCGATACTGAAGCCGGCGCGGTAGGACACAAGCGGCGTCTCGATATTGAGCCCGCTCGGCAGCAGCGCCGAGCCCGGAACGATCACCGCGTCGATATCGCGGACGAACTGGATTCCATACAGCTTGGCGTCGATGCCCACCCGGTCTTTGAGGAAGCGGCTCTTGTACTGCAGGGTGATGTAGCGATCGATGATGTTGATGTAGTTTTTGACCGATTCGCCGGTCGTCCGCATCGCTGCGGCATCAAACGGGCCGGTGGCGATGGTGTTGACGAAGCTCAGCGAGTTATTCATCTCGGCCACGGGGATCGAGTAGGCCAGGGTCACCGGCCCGTAGCTGATCTTGCCGTCGATGTTCAAGATGTAGGCGCGCGCGGGGTTGCTCTCATCGAGCGCGCCGTAAAGGTGCGGGCCCGGCGGCGACGGAGCGGCGCTGCGGACGATGGTGCGCAGGCCGCTGTAGCGCGGCGACAGGAAGTTCTCGTAGCTTACGTGCTGGACGATGCTGAGCTTGGGGCCGCGCTTGAAGCGGAAGCTTTTGCCGAACAGCACCCAGGCGCGGAAGTCCTGCGGCGACCCGTCGCCGTCGCCGTAGCCGATGCCGCCTTCGATGCCGTTTATGTCGTCGGCGTCCTTGGTGATGAGGTTGACGATGCCGAGAAACGAGTTGGCGCCCCACAGCACGCCGCCGGGGCCGGTCACCACTTCGATGCTCTTTATCGTCTCAAGCGGCAGCGAGCGGTTGAACGAACCGGCGTTGAGCACCGGCTCGAACATCGACACGCCGTCGCGCAACAACAGCGCCGCCTGACCGGTCCCGCGCACCACCGGCAAGCTCAGGTGGTTGCCCTGGCCGCTGGCGGTGAGCCAGCCCGGGATGGTCTCCAGGACCTGGTTGATGTTGCGGTAGCCGCGGCTCACGATCTCATCGGAGCGGATGACCGAGATGATCGACGGCGCCTCTTGCACCGTGGTCACCTGCTTGGCGGCGGAGAGCACGCGGTCGGCGATATCGATATCGCTGTTCTGCTCGTTGGGCGCCGGGGTGCCGGTCTTGGCCGACTCGGACTGCGGCTCCGGATCGGGCAGGAGCACGTCGTAGCTCGGCTCCAGCACGCTGCGCGAGGCCGGCGCCGGGGTCGCCGCCACCGTCTGCGCCTGCCCCGGCTCCGGGGCCCCGCACAGACCGGCGATCAGGCCCACCACGAGGCCGGCACGCCACCGGGCCAGGCGCGGGCCGCGGCCGCCCAGCGTCCGGGTGATAGAGACATTCGCGGTACGGCACGACTGCGCTGAAGAGCTCACAGCAGCCCTCCGGCGCGCGGCGACAGCGAGTAGGCAAGGCCCAGCATGACCCGGCCGTCGGCGTTGCGCGGGTTTTCTTTCAGCACGCCGCCGCCGCCGCTTATCGTCAGCTTGAACTTGCTGGTCGGCTGCAGGTAAACGGATCCAAGGACCAGCGCCGTCGGATAGACCGCATCGCCGATGAGCGGCACGGTGCCTTTGCTCTCGATGCCGAAGCCGATTACGCGGTGCGCCTTGACCGACAGTCCGCCGGCCCAGGTAAGCTCGTGGTTGACCTGAAATCGCTGCACATCCGGCACGCGGTAGGGGTCGTAGATTTCGCTGCTCTCGCGGACGATGGCGCCGACGCTCAGCGCCAGCACGACCCGCTTGAGCAGGATCCCCACGAGCAGGCGCGGCCGCAACGTCGCGCTCTTCTCTCCCAGGAAGGAATCGGCGTTGCCGATGGGCAGCGTGCCTTCGACCAAAAGGCCAATCTCGAACCACTTGCCGCCGTAAAAGCGCGCCTTGAGAGACAGCCGCGGATCGCGCGGCCCGGCGCTGGAGATGCTGACGTTCTGGCGCGGCAGGTTGGCGTACAGGCCGGTGGTGATCACCGTTCCCATGCCCGTCGGCTTGGCCGGCGGCACCGCCTGATTCGGGCTGCCCAGGGCATTTTCATCGTAGAAGTTGAAGCCCACCGGCAGCGACGCGGCGATCGAGAAAAAATCCGCCAGCCCGAGGAAAAATCCAAGGTCGACGTTCCACTGCTGCTCGACGACCCGGAACTGCGCGTCCGGCTGGCCGGCCATGTTGGGATCGGCCAGCGTCAGGCGCAGCGGGCTCAGGGCCCAGCCGACCTGCGACTGCAGCCCGAACTCGAAGCGCTGCGGCGTCTGCGCCCTGTCCACCACCGCCATGCCGTAGGCATCCACGGCCGGCGCCCCGAGCGCCAGATCGAAGCTGCGATCCGCCCGCGCCGTCTTGCCGCCGGCCATCACCACTGCCGCGGCGAGGCCAAGGACCCAAAGCCCCCGCCGCAGCGCCCTAGCGGCCCGGACGCGACGGGCATTTACGGCCGTAACCGCGCAGTGCATCTTCATCATTTGAGTCCCGAATCCAGGCCGCTCAGAATCGACATGGTGCCCACCGCGACGCTGAAGGTCGGCTGCGGGATGGGTCCCGGCATCAGCGGCGGGGTGGTGTTGGCCAAGATCACCATGCGGATGGCGCCGCGGCCGGCCGTACTGTCAGGCTGGCGCCGGGCCAAAAACAGCGGTATCGAGCTCGGCAGACCGTAGACCGACGGCGGCGGCGCTGACTCCAGGGTGATGAGGATCTCGTTCATGTCGTCGACTGCAAAGGGCAGGGAGAACGACATCCCGTTGAAGTTCTGGGCCGGCAGGTTCGGCGTCAGAGAGCCGGGTCCGGGTCCGGTGGAAAAGGCGAGGAAGCCGAACTGCACTCCCGACAAGGGCTTGGTGACCTGGTGCGGGTTGCCGACATAGAAGTACGGATGCGTGGGGTTGGCCGGGGTGTTATTCCCATCGCGATAGGCGACGCACTGCGACAGCCGCAAGCGGGAGGCGGTGGCGTCGATGGCGTTTACCGTATTGAGCGGCGGCAGGGTGATGCGGCGCGGGTCGTTGGCGTAGTCGGGGTTCCACTGCACAAGGGTCAAAAGCGGCCCGAGCGCGCTGCCGGTCGTCATCGTATCGACCGCCAAAAACGGCGTCGTCACCGAGGTAATCTTGCGCCCCTGGATGACCAGCTGCTGCTGGATGAGCACCGCATCGTTGTCGCTTATGCCCGGACCGCTGCTCGCCTGCTTGCTGAAGATCGCCGCCCCGCAGATGCTGGGGTCGAGCGTCGGGTTGTTGCCGCCGCAAGCCTCGTCGTCATAGTCCAGGCCGCGGATGAGGCAGGTGTCATTGGGATCGATGGCCGGAACGATCGTAAAGCCGGTGAAGCTCGACTCGTCGTTGGTGCCGATGTCGGCGACCAGGCGCCGGACCTGGCCCGAAGGGAAGCGGCCCCACATCTCGATGCGCTGGCTGCGATTAGGCAGAAACAGCGGCTGCGGCACCGGCTGACAGCCCGGGGGATTGGTCGTCCCGCAGGCCGGCGGATAAAAGGGCCAGGTGATCGTCATCGCCACGAGCGATCCCCTGAAGGTGTCGCAGCTGACCAGGCTGGCCGACGACAGCAGCACTAAAGATACTAAGAGCTTATGCGCCGAACCTATCACAAGGGCAGCGTACCGAGAGAGCGTACACGCTGTCAATTTGTCTTTCGAGCTTGACTTTCCTCGGCGCGCGCTAGCGTCGGGACAGGATTATGGACGGGCGTTTGGCAGCGATTTGCAGCCTCTGCCGCGGCTTTTGGCGCAGACAACTAGGTGCGCATGCCCTTGGGACATACCTTGGAACATACATTGGGACATACCTTGGCCGGGCGCTATTGTTTGCGGCTCGGGCTCGGGAATCGCAGTAGACTGGCAAACGCTTGCGCTTTATTTGACCCGCGGCTTACGGCTTACAGGTCGGCTCGGCCTTAGATGCTCGAAACGACGCTCAAACTCTCACGGCAGCAGCTCAAGCGCAGCGCCCAGCGCCGGGCGCGGGCGACGGTGCGGTACCTGCGTCTAGTCGCCGCCAAGTTCTGGATACCGATCTTCATCATCGTCGTCCTCCTAGTCATCGGCATGCTGCTTTTTCATGAGTGCCATGTCAAAGAGCTCGACCGCCGGCCGGATCTTGTCGAGAGCCTGTTTGCCGCCTACAGCCTGTTCGGCTTTCAGCCGGTGTATCCGCTGCCGGCCTCCTGGCTTTTGCGCATCGTGTATTTTTTGTATCCGCTTATCGGCCTCGGGGTGGTCGCCGATACG
Organism: uncultured Myxococcales bacterium; assembly: GCA_937879845.1. Taxonomy (GTDB): domain Bacteria; phylum Myxococcota_A; class Polyangia; order Palsa-1104; family JAEUJZ01; genus CALFML01. The sequence goes on along the minus strand of CALFML010000183.1, from coordinate 11,548 downwards.
GTGGTGCGGGTGACGCTGCTTTTATTTTCGCGGCAAGAGAATCAGAAGGAGTGGACCAAGGTGCTCGCCTCAACCTACCGCGACCACATCATCCTGTGCGGTCTTGGCCACGTCGGCTACCGCATCTTGGAGCGGCTCCTCCAGTGGAACCTCGATGTGGTGGTGATCGAAAAGAACGACGGCTCGCAGTTCCTCCTGCGGGTGCAGCAGCTCAAGGTCCCGGTGCTGCTCATGGACGCGCGGCAGGAGGAGTCGCTGGAAGCGGCGGGTCTGTCGCACGCGCGGACCCTCGTCATCGCCACCAACGACGACCTGGCCAACGTTGAGATTGCGCTCGATGCGCGGCGGCTCAACCCCAAGATCCGCGTCGTCCTGCGCATGTTCGACGAGCAGATCGCCAACAAGCTGCGCGACGCCTTCGATCTGGAGGTCGCTTTTTCTTCGGCGGCGGCGGCGGCACCGCTCGTCGCGGCATCGGTGCTCGATCTGGATATCCTGGGCAACTTCATGCTCGACGGCCAGGAGCTGTTCATCGCCAAGATCATGGTCGAGCCGACCGGCGAGCTCGAAGGCCTGACCGTTGCCGAGCTGCGCGACACCCACAAGGTGATGGTGCTGTCGCGACGCGCCGGCGCCGCGGCGCGCCTGTTCGGCCCCGCCCCGACCGAGAAGCTGCGGGCCGGCGACCACCTGGTGGTGCACGGCGAGCTGGAGACGCTGCGCCGCCTCGGACGATTGGCTCAGCCCAGGCGCACCCGCGCCGCGCTCGGCAAGTCGCGGCAGGACGACCAGGCCTAGACACCGACCCGGGCCGCACTCGCGTCCGGAGGCGGGGTAGGCTATTTTGCTTTTGGCATGACGCTGTTTCGCACCACCGGACTTTTCATCTCGCTTTGTTTTCTCGGCTTTGTCTCCTGGCTAAGCTACGACAGCTTGCGCGAGGCGTTCGGCAGCGGACCGCCGTACTACAGCCGCACCACCAACATGGACAAGTGGCATAACCCGATTCCCGGGCTGCTCATGCTCGACGGGCTGGCGCTGCTGATGAGCGCCGCGGCGGTGCAGCTTTACCGCCGCCGGCGCAGCGAACAGCAAGCCCTGTCGTCGGTACCCGAGCCGGATCCGGCCGCCTTCACCGAATCGGAAGACGATCCCGATGCCGATGCCGGCTAGGGACGCCTAAGGTCTTTCGACGAGGGTGTAGGTGGCGTAAAGATCGCCTGGGTTCAGGCGGGCGGAGCCGATGCGGGAGGGCACGGTCGGCGGCGTCGTCAGCGGATCGGGAGCCAGGGCGCGCACCAGATCGCGCAGGGCGGTGGTATCGCTGCGATCGTAGTCGCGCACGCGAAAGCCCATGGCCTGCCACAGCGCCTGCGGGAACGGGTTGCGGCAGTCGCTGTGCGGATCGTAGGCGACCGTGGACGGCGGCGGCGGCGCGCACAGGTTGTAGACCAGCAGGCGGCCGCCGGGCTTTAGCGCCTCCAGCATGTAGCGCAGAAATTCCTCGTCCGACACCCCGAGGTCGAGCGCCGGCGGACTGGCCGCGCGCGCTCCCGGCAAAGTGGTGTCTTCGGCGGCGCTCGGGTGGATGTAGCCGCGCAAAAGGAGATTGCGGGCGATGATCACGTCGTAGCCGCCGCCCACCGCGGCCCGCGCCGCCGGATCCGCCGGGAACGTGCCGGAAAGCAGCGTGACGCGGCCGCGGACCTCGCGGTCGACCACGGCCAGCTCGCCTTGATCGCCGGGGAAGCTGTACAGCGCCCGCAGCCGCGGCGATGGGCTTATGCCAACGGTCTGCGCCCCCTGCGCCGCAAGAAGCTTGAGCGGTCCGATGGAGCTGTAGTTCCACTCCAGAATCCGCCGCCCCTGCAGGTTGGCGCGCACATTCGCGGAGACGATGTCGAGGAGCCGCATATAAAAAAGCGGCGAGCCGAGCGGGCCATAGTAATACGCTTGCTCGTCCACCGTCTCCGGCAGGAAGTTGGCGCGGGCGGCTTTGGGCAGCGGCGCCAGCTCGACCTCGGTGTAGGTGCGGGTGCCGTCGCTCGTGTGATAAAGCCGGCGCGGGCCGATGGTGGGCAGCTGGGCGGTGGCGGCGGCGAGCTGCGCTGACCAGGAGCTTGGCGATAGGCCTTGGACGGCGTGCGCCTCCCCGACCAGGCGCCGCACCGCCTGACCCGCGCCGGCGCCGGTGGACAGAGCGCCGCCGGGTGCCACAGACGCCGCACCTTCGGCGCAGCTGACGCAGGCGCCAAGGGCCAGGATCGAAAGCCAGCGCCGCAGCATGAGCCGTTCATCGCGGGGGGTATTAGAACGCCTCTCAAAACCGTAGGGAGGATGGACAGCCGCGGGGGCCAGCGCGCGGAGCGGCCTTTTAGCCGTGAGCACGGTGGACGCCGTGGATGGCCACCGGAGTAGGTTTGGAGAGGCGTTCTTAATCCGCATAAGAGCCAGTGTTTCACCCGTCCGGGCCGCGGTCAACGCTGCCGGCCGTTCATGCTACCGTGGAGGGCGTGCGCGCCGATCTCCCGCAGCTATTGACGCTCATCTGCCCGGCCTGCCGCCGCTTGAGCGAGCGCGGGCGCGAGCTTTACACGCTATCGCTGGAGCAGATCCTGCGGCAGTCGCCCGCGCCGCCCGGCAATCCGCCGCTCGTCCCCGAGGTCCCCGAGATCGAAGAAGGCATCCTCCGCTGCGTCAACCCGGCCTGCGGCGAGCGCTATCCGATCCTCTGCGGCATCCCGATCCTGCTGCCGCCGCGCGCCCGGGACGATGCCGGCGCGGCCGTTAGCATCAGCGGCCTTGCGGCGGGACAGCTGGCGGCGCTCGCACCGCTTTCGCCGGAGACGGCGGCGCTGCTGGCGCTTGCCGGACCCGATGACGCCCCGCTGCCGCGCCTTTTGGAACACCTTTCGATCTATCTAGATGCGCACTTTGGCGACTGCGCGATGCCGCCCCCCGCGGGTCCGCCGGGACCCACCGCAGGCTTTGGCGGCCGCCAGCTCTTTGCCGCCCTCGCGGAGCGGGCGGCGGCACCGGTCGGACGGGCCATCGAGCTTGGCTGCAGCGTCGGCCGCGGTCTGCACGAGCTGCGCAGCGGCGCCGACTTGGTCGTCGGCATCGATCTCCATCTCGGGGCGCTGTGTGCCGCCCGCCGGCTGCTGCAGGACGGCGCCCTGCCCTACGCGCGCCGCGTCATCGGCCGCCACTATGCGCCGGCGACCATCACCCAAAAGGATCGGCCGCCGTCGCAGTCCGTGGTGCTCTTGTGCGGCGACGCGCTGGACCCGCCGCTCGTGCCGCAGGACTTCGAGCGCGTGGTGGCCTGCAACGTGCTCGATTCAGTGCGCTCGCCGCCCGGACTCTTGTCGGTGCTGGATGGGCTGTGCCGGCCGGGCGGAGAGATCATCCTCGCTTCGCCGTACTCCTGGCAGAGCGGGATCGTGCAAGAGGACGCGCGGCTCGGCGGCGCCGACCCGGCGGCGGAGCTGCGGCGTATTCTGACAAGCGGCGGCGCCGGGCTCGCGGCCGGGCTGGAAGCGGCCTACTGGCTCGAGGCGGACTGCGAGCTTTCCTGGGAGCTTCGCCGCGATATGCGCAGCGCCCACACTTATCTTGTGCACTTGCTCCGCGCCCGCAAAGGCCTCCCGGCCTGAGCGGAGCGCTCGGGGTCCGGCGGCTCCATCGACTCGTTTGCGGGCCAAAAACTAGCCCGCGTCACTTTCAGGCTTACGCATGGCTCCCATCACCTGCGCGACCTGCAGCCGCTGCCGCTGCGCGTAAAGCAAAAGCGCCGCCACCCCCAAAAGCACCGCGAACCACAGGGTCTGAATTCGTATCACCAGCGTCGCCGCCACCGCGCTGTCGCGGGGCAGCGCCGCCAGCTGCGACAAGAGCAGCACCATGCCGCCTTCGGTGACCCCGAGGCCGCCCGGCACGAACACCAGCGCCCCCGCTACCGTCATCATCGCGTAGATGAAAGTACACAAAAGGAGCGATGCCTCTGCGCCCTCCGGGCAGCCGCGGACGATCAGATAGAAGGCCAGGCACTCGCAGAACCAGGCGCCGATCGACAGCCCGGTGCACAGCATAAGCGGCGCGGGCCGCACGAGCGCGTAGGTCGACTCATAGAGCTCGCGCAGCTTGGGAGACAGGGCGGTGGTGAGCCGGCGCGGCGGCAGGCGCTCCAGCAGCCGCAGCCCCCACAGGAAAAGCGGCCGCGATGCCACGGCCGCGACCAGCGCCGCGCACAGGCCGAAGCCGACGAGGACAAGGTACCGCTGGTTGGCGCTCATCCACGTGCTCACCCCGAGCAGCGCCAGAATAAGGAGGCTCAAAAGATCGGTCAGGCGCTCGCCAAAGACGATCGGCGCGGTGCGCGCCATCGGCTCGCGGTGCGACTCCTTGAGCAGGTAGGACTTGAGGACCTCGCCGACCTTGCCCGGGGTGACGGTCAGCGCAAAGCCGGCGAGAAAAACCAGCAGCGAGTCAAAGAGGCCTAGGTACGGACGCGGCTCGGTCTGGCCGGCAAGCGGCGCGGGCGCCGGCCAGGTGTTTACCTTCAGCAGCCGCAGGTAGTACTGCCACTTGGCGAAGCGGAACAGATAGTTTAGCGACGCGAGTCCGAGCCCGCCAAGGAGCAGCGACAGCGGAAACGCCCGCAGCTGCCCCGCGACCTTTTGGCCGTCGCCAAACAGCGCCGCGATGAGCACATAGACGAGCGCCCCGCCCGCAACCGAGAGAGCTATGCCGCGCGAAAGACGACTCATGTTGCCCCAGCATACAGCGGCCGGCGTTTTCCCACAGCGCCCCACAGAACCTGTGCGCGTTTGCTCGGCTCAGCGTCGTCTCTTGCACCCGCTCACTTGACCTGCCCGCCGGCTCGGGATAGCGTGAATCGCATGCCTGCTCCGACGACGCCAGCATCTCCGCCCCAACATGGTAATCCGAATAACCCGGGCCACCCGGCCAATAGCCGCGGCACCGTTCTTATCGCCGACGACGATCCCGAAATTCTGACGATGCTGTCCATCCGGCTCAGCAAAAAGGGCTACAAGGTCCTAGAAGCGGCCGATGGTCTGCAGACCCTGCAGATGGCGCGCAGCCAGCGGCCGGATCTGGTGCTGCTCGACGTCATGATGCCGGGCAAAAACGGCTGGGAGGTCGCCCGCGAGCTGCGCGGCGATCCCACCATCTCCGACATCGGCATCGTGATGCTCACCGCGATCGGCGAAAAAGTAAACGAGATGACCTCGCCGCTATACGGCGCCGATGGTTACGTCGACAAGCCCTTTGACTTCGGGGAGCTTGAGACCAAGATCGCCTCGGTCATCAGCAAGCGCAAAAAGTCCAAGGGCGGCTGAGGCTCGCCGCCCCCCTGCAGCCCGGCGCTTGCCGCCTGAGGACCTGGCGTCTCCAGGTCGCCTAGCGGCCTAGCCTTGCCATTTTTCCGCCGCCGCCTCCTACAGCGCCTCACCGCTGCTCCTTTTTCTTCGCCTCATTCTAGTTTCGGCAATTTCGCGAGCTTCGCCGCGGCCGCGCTCCCGTCGAGCGACCAAGCACTGAGCGGTTCGCTGAAGCGACCATCCAAAAAGCGACCATCCAAAAAGCGATCACCCAAGAAGCGATCACCCAAGAAGCGATCACCCAAGAAGCGATCACCCTAAGAAGCTCCGCGCCTCCGGCTTGGGCTGGGTCGCGATTTATCTGCGCTATAGCTGCGCTTGCCTAGGTGACAGAGCCAAGCTTTCCATCTAAAATGAACCCCTCGGAGCGTATAACTTGGCCAAGCTGATCTTACTCACCGGTGGCGTCCGGAAGGAATTTGAACTTGGCGAATTCAATACGATCGGGCGGCACCCGGACAACTCGGTGCAGATCCTCGACCGTATTGTTTCGAAAGAGCACGCGCATGTAATTGCGCAGCCTGACGGCACGTTTTTGCTGCGTGATCTCGGCTCTCTCAACGGCAGCTACATCGGGAACAACCGCGTAAGCGAACAAATCCTCAAGCACGGCGACGAGATCACGATGGGCAGCACCCGTCTGCTCTACTCGGACCGGCCGTCCACGGATGAGTCGATCCCGCGGGTCACGATCGCGCCGAGCAACATCAATGAGAGCCACATTCGCCACAAGGTCGACGCCGACAAGTCCGAGCGGTTCCTTCCCGCCAAGGACCTCCCGCTCGACACCCTCAAGCGCGACTACGAGAAGCTGCGGATCGCGCACGAGCTGGGTCAGGCGATCATGGGCATCCTCGACTTAGAGACGCTGCTGCCCAAGATCCTCGACAAGTCGTTCGAGCTTCTGCCGGCCGATCGCGGCGTCATCTTGCTCATGGTGAACGGGCAGCTCCTGCCCAAGTTCGTCAAGCATAAGAACCCGCGGCAGTCGCACGAGCAGATCGTGCTGTCCAACGCCATCCTCAACGAGGTGACGCAGCAGAAGCGCGCCGTGCTGTCCTCGGACGCGAGCATGGATGCGCGCTTTGTCGGCTCGAACTCGATCATCATGCAGGGCATCCGCTCGACGATGAGCGTGCCGCTCATGCACGGCAGCGAGCTGCTCGGCGTCATGCACCTGGACTCGCAGATCGCCGCCAACGCCTTCACCGAGCGCGATCTGCAGCTGTTCAACTCGATCGCCAACCAGGCCGCGGTCGCCATCCAGAACGCCCGCCTGACCAAGAAGATCGAAGACGAGGCGCGCACGCGCACCCAGTTCCAGCGCCTCCTGTCACCGGCGCTCGTCGAGCAGCTGGTCTCCGGTCAGCTGCGGCTGGAGCGGGTCGGCGAGATGCGCGAGGTGACGATGCTGTTCTCCGACATCCGCGGCTTCACCTCGATGTCGGAAAAGCAGAAGGCCACCGAGACCGTCGACCTGCTAAACGAGTACTTCGAGGTCATGGTCAACATCCTGTTCCGCTGGAACGGCACCCTCGACAAGTACGTCGGCGACGAGATCATGGGCCTGTTCGGGGCGCTCGTGCCGATGGAAGAGGCGCCGTGGCACGCGGTGCAGTGCGCGATCGAGATGCAGGCGGCGCTGCGCGAGTTCAACGATCAGCGGGCGCAGAAGGGCCTGGAGCAGATCGAGATCGGCATCGGCATCAACACCGGCATGGTCGTCTGCGGCGCGATCGGCTCGCCGCTCACCATGCAGTACACGGTCATCGGCGACGCCGTCAACGTCGCCTCGCGTCTGTGCTCGGTGGCGAAAAAGGGCCAGATCATCATCAGTGAGACCACGTTCACGTCGGTCACTGACAAGGTCCACTGGATTCCGCTTGAGCCCACCAAGCTCAAGGGCAAAAACCAGAACGTGCGGATCTACAACATCCTAGGCCGCAAGGGCGACTCCAGCGGCTTCTTCTCCAAAGACATGACGGGGCCGGGCTAACTCGCCCCGAACAGCTGCAGCTGGTGCGGCGGGCCGAGCGGCGCGATCCGCACCCCCATGCGCTGCGCCGCGGCGGCCAAGCTGTCGCTGTAGCCGGCGGTCAGGTAGACGTGCCGCGCCTCGCTGTCGGCGATGTAGCGCAACAGCGCCGGCTGATCGAGGCTGTCGGCCAGCGCCACGGCCCCCGCGAACACGGCGTCCGCCGGCAGGGCGGTGCGCACCCGCATCACCACCGCCTCTGCCAGCGCCGCGCCGAGACACAGGATCACGCGCAGGCTCGATGCCGCGCCCTGGAGGCGCGCGACCGGAACAAGCGGAGTCGCCGCCGGCCACAGGATGACCGCGCCGGGTCCCACCGCGCGACCCAAGCGGCGCGGCCCGCCATCGGGATGCGGCGGCAGGAGCCCAAGCTCCCTATAGGCGCGCAGCGTCCGCTCGATCTCCGGATGAGCCAGGGCCGTTATTCCCTGGCCGCTCAGCTGCCGCCAGATCGTCGGCGCCGTCGGCAACGGCGAGCATAAGATCACCGTGACGGCGGCAAGGGCGCGGGCTTCCGCGACCAGGGCCGCCAAGGCGGCAAGGGCGGCATCGCGATCAGGAAGCGCCGCGGGATGAGCGGCAAGCGGCGCGGCGCAGATCAGCGTCTCTGCCGCCCGCACCTGCAGCGGCTCGACGTGCAGCTCGGGCTGGGCGCAAGGGGTTCCGGCGTAGGTGATGCACTGCCCGGACGGCAGCTTGATCCACAAGGAGGCGGCCCCCGGCCCATACCCCGACGGGAACAGCTCCAACCGCAGCGCGCCGAGGTGAAACGGCCGGCCATACGGCGACAGCAGAACCGCACTGGGTGCCGGCACCGGACCGCCCAGCTCTTTTCGCAGACGCAGAATCTGCTCGGTGCAAAGGAGCGTCCCCGCCGCCCGCTGACCGCGGCGGCAAGCCGCCTGGGCGCTGGAGAGAAAGCACAGGTCGTGCGTCCGCAGCGCGTCGCACCACAGCCGCGTGCCGGTGATGTGAACCCCGGCGCGCCAGCTTACCGGCGGGGCGGCGGACGGACGCGTCCGGACCGCACGGCGGCGCCGGAGCGGCTTTACAGGCGCGGCATCCGCGGGCGGGTCCGCAGCTGGCTCAGGTTCGGTCACCTGCTACCGGTACTGCAGGCAGCCCGGCCGGTCAAGCTCCCGCTGCGTCCTTAGCGTCCGGGCCCTGCGGCGGTCATTCGAACAGCAGGCGGCTGTAGCGCTCCGCCCACGGCTCGCCGAGGATGCGCGCCAGGCGCTTGCGCGGCCCGTTCTGATGGAAGGCGTGAAACACCATGGCCTGTCCTTCGACCGATCGGCCGGGCGGGGCATCGGCGAGCTCGCCCAGATACGCGGCCATGCCCTGGGTGAGCGCCGCCAGACCCTCCTCGACCTGGCGCGGCCGCAGCTTGGCGTGCAGCCCCTGCCCGGAGCCGAGCTTGCCCAGCCACAGCGGCCCGGGACCTGAGCCCAGCCGGAAGAAGGTCGTGCGCACCGCCCGCAGCGCCTCGCGGGTCTGCCAGTCGCGCCCATACACGTCGGCGTTGACCGAGACCTGCCACGGCAGCGCCATGAGATCGGCGGCAAAGCAGGGAAAGTCCAGCTCCGTGACCGGGATGAGGGTCAGGGCCACGCCCTCGATCACCGGCGGCAGCGAGACATGACTGAGCACGACTTTGCGCAGCCGATCGCTCTGCCAGGCCTCGGTGTGCACCCGGCCAAGGCCCAAAGGTCCGGGCTTATCCGCCAGGTCGGCGTCGATGGGCAGCGGCGACAGCGGCAGCTGATCGACCAGCCGGGCGCGCAGGCCGGCGAACATGCCGGCGACATCCACCTCGCGCCGCGCCTTCAGGTCCTCTTCCAGCGTGCGCGCCCGCCGCGAGGTCTCCGCGAGCAGCTGCTTGCCGAGCTCAATGCCTTTTGCAAGACGATCCATGCGCAGCACGTTATCGGGAATAGCGCCTCGCGGCAAGCCGGCAGCCCGCTGCCGAGCCGTCGCAGATGCCGCACCGGGCGGCGACAATCAGCGGTGCACGATGACGCGCGTGCCGAGCAGCGCGATGGCGGACTTGTCCACCTGTGCCAAGCGCGCTTGGGCAGCGGCGGGCGGATCCCCGGCGGCCGCCGGAACCTCAGCGGCGGCACTGCCCAGCGCCTCCGCGGATCCGAGCGGCGCCGCCCCCATCACGCTGTGCCACCCCGGCGGCAGCGCCGGTCCGGAGAAGGCAAAAAACTGCGCCGCCGCCGCCGGACTCAGGTTCACGCAGCCGTGGCTCACCGGCTCGCCCAGCGAGTCATGCCACAGCACCGCGTGCAAGCCGATCCGGCCGTTGAAAAACTGCGCGTGCGGCACCTGGCGGAAATCGTACTGCGCCGCCGCGCCGCGCTGGTTGGCCATGGTCTGGGTCAGGTACTTGCGATAGATGAAAAACGAGCCGGGCGGTGTGAGGTGCCCTTTTCCCGTCGAGACCAGCGCGGCGAAAAGCGGCGTCTTGCCCACGTAGGCCGCCGCCACCTGCTCGGTCAGCGAGATATCGACCCAGCGCTCCTCCGGACCGATTTCTTTCGGCGGCGCCGCCGGGATGAAGCGCCGCAGCACCGCCGCGTCGAGCTCCAGCAGGCGCCCCGCCAGCGCCTCTTGGCCGTCTTTTGTGTCTTTGTGCGTCGTGAGCGCCGCCCGCGTCTCCTCCGCCAGCTGCACCGCGACTCGTCCGGGGCCCGCCGGGGCATCGCTGACATAGACCAGGCTGTAGCGCGGCAGCAGCGCCGCGGCCACGCTCGCCGCCTCGGCGGCGCTGGCCACGGCGGGGGCGTAGAGCGGAGCGTGTGACTCGCCGCTCGCCGGCACCACCCAGGCCGGCCGCGCGCCGGCGGGCAGCGCATCGAAGCTGATCGGTGTCAGCGCCGAAGGCGTCGCCAGCTCGATATCTTTGCGCGCGAGCCACGTCTTGCCGATAAGCTGCACCCGCCCGCTGACCTCGCGCACTACGGTTACGCCGTCGCCGTGGTGCAGCGTCGTACGGAGGTAGCTGCCCGGATCGCCGGTCAGGCTGGCCGTTGGCGCCGTCACCACGCCGTAGCGGTAGCGCTGCCACCCCAGAGCCGACTCCTGCGCCGGCGGCGCCGAAGCATAGCCGAGCTGCAAGGCGACATCGCTTTTGCAGACATAGCCGGCCGGCACCGCGGGCAGCCACTCGCGGCAGCCACCCTTTGCGCCGAGCTGCGGCGCGGCCTGGACCTGGATCGCGGTCAGCCCGCGCGCTTCGCCGAGCGCTGTGGCGCCGCGGCTCTTGGTCGCGCGGACCTTGACCGGCAGCCGCGGCGTGCGCGGCAGCGCCCACCAGACGATCTGATCGCCGGCCGGCGGCGGCTCCAGCGCGGACTCCGCCTCCGGGCTGTCCCGCTTATCTTCTTGCCTGAGCCCCAGGTGCGGCGCGGTCTCGCTGCCGGTCCCTGCCCGCTTGTGGGCTCGCGGCCGCTGCCCGCCAAAGCCGGTGGAGCCGAGCACGAGCTGCGCACTGACCACCGCCACGCTCAGCGCCCCCCGCAGCGCGACGTTCGAGTTCGACATGATACGGCCTGCCGATTATAGCAGGGCGTCCCGTCGAGCTTTCCTCTTAGAAAAAACGCTTGGACGACGCGAGGTTAGCCTGGCGCGGCGCGCATGACCGCAGCAAGACCTTGTCAGGAAAAGGTGCGCCGTCCTACAAGCTCCGGCTCCGGCGCTGGCTCCGGCGGCGCGGCGGCGGCGCGGCGGCGGCGCAGCATAAAGATCAGTGCGGCGCACGCCCCTAGGAGCACCCCGCACAGGCTGCTCAGCAGCGGCACGAGCCACCCCGGAGCGCCCGCCCGCGCGGCCGCGGTCGCGGCGGCAGCTCCGGAACTTTCGGCTGCGGCGCTCAGCACCGCGACATCGGCGGCGTCCAGGCCCGGCACGGCCCGCGCGATCAGGAGCGCGACGTCGGCGGCGGGCAGCGGCAGCGGGGCGCGCAGGCGCAGCAGCACAGATGCGGTGGGACGCAGCTGGCCCAGCGGATGCAGCGGCTCGGGCTCGGGAAGCGCCAGGTGGACGCGGGCCTCTTGCACCGCCGGCAAGATCGGAAGAGCACACGTCTGAACTCCAGTCACGC
>CALFML010000182.1 GCA_937879845.1 uncultured Myxococcales bacterium | reverse complement strand
GCTGGGAATGGCGTGCCAGGTCCAAGTCGCCACCAGCGGCACTCATGTCGGGGTCGAGTTTCTCTCCCGCAGCTGCACGCCGGGCAGCTTCTGCAATGAAGGACCGGTGGTTCCCATTCCGCCCGCCACTTATTTCGACTACGGTTCGATGTGGGCCGCGTCCGATCAAGACGTCTGGGTCATCTATAGCCGTGGCGGGATCTTGCACAAGCACGGACTTTTTTGGTCGGAGGACGTGATTCCCGGCGTTCCTCTGGACCTCTACGACATATTCGGCATCAGTACTGCCGATATCTGGATCGTCGCTAATGACAGTACGCTGCAAGGGATGGCGCTGCACTGGGACGGCAAGACGTGGACGAAGATGACCTTGCCAAGCTCCGTGCAGCTGGCGGGGGTCTGGGGCAACAGCAGTAACTTCTTCCTGGCTTCCTCACGCGACGGCGTCGTGCTGCAGTGGAATGGCACCTCGTGGACGCGCGGCACCATCCAGCAGCCCGGGGTCGACATCGCCGGTATTTGGGGGACCCAAGGGGTCAATGTCTGGGTCGGCGGCGCGGGCTTATACCAATATAACGGCTACAATACCTGGGCGCGCGATCCGGCGGTCAGCATCAACGGTTTTGTTTCCAGCTTGTGGGGGGCGAGCCCGACCGATTACTGGCTGATCGGCGCCGGTCCGATCAGCAAGCACCGCGTAAACGGACAGCTCCTGCCGGCGGGGCTTCCGGATGAAAAAAACGATGTATATACCTCGGTCCACGGGACGAGCAGCAGCGATGCCTGGGCCGTCAGCACCGCCGGAAGCGTCTACCACTTCGACGGCTCAAGCTGGAAAGCCGCCTTGCTGAACCCTCAGGACAGCTATAATCGGGTGTGGGCCATCGCTCCGAACGATGTCTACGTCATCGGTAATAATGGAACTTTACTGCATCATCGACCTTGAACGCGGCCTTGAACGCGCATGCCTTCTGCGGCCCGCGTGAGATTCATGGCGAGCTTACTCACCCACGAAAGGCGGTTTAGGCCCATGTACGGATCTGTACCATCTGTCCGCTTTTTAGTCGGTCTGACGCTGCTTTTGTGCATGTCTGGCGCCGCCGCCGCCCAGGCGCAGGAGAGCAAAGCCGCACCCAAGACTTCTCCTGAGATCCGGACGATCCTCTCCAAGATTCTTTTAGACAATAACGAGTTCGTAAAAGGCCACAATAAAGATTTCTTCACCCGCTTCCGCGATGAGCAGCATCCGCGGGCGACGGTAGTCGCTTGCTCGGACTCCCGCTTCCATACAAACTCCATCGATCGGATTCCTGACGACGATCTGTATATGGTGCGCAACATCGGCAACCAGATCGACTCGGCGCTCGGATCGGTGGAGTATGGCGTTCATCACTTGCACACACCACTCCTGCTCATCATCGGCCACGTCGGCTGCGGCGCCGTCAAAGCGGCGATGAGCGACTACAGCGCCATCGAGCCGGGCATTCGCCGTGAGCTCGACGGACTGCACCTGGCCGTCTATCGCACGGCAGCCAAAGGTTCGTTTCCGGAGCAGTGGCTGACCAACGTCATCGGCAACGTCCACCAGCAAGTGAAGTACGCAATGCTCGAGTACGCGGAAGACATCCGCGCCGGCCGCCTGACCGTCCTTGGCGCCGTGTACGATTTCCGCGACGACTTGAAGCAAGGGGCCGGCCGGCTGGTCGTCATCAGCCTCAACGGGGAGAGCGATCCGAAAAAGCTAGCGACGCAAATCGGCGTACCGGGCTGCGCGTTGAATCAAGGTCCGCACTGAGGTACGCGGCTGTGAGTTACTCTTTTCGTTCAGTTACTATTTCGGCCAGGTAAAAGGGCTGCTCTTCGAGCTTGCGTACGGGAGTCCGCCATGGCTCCTGCTAAATAATGTCGGAGTCATCATCAGCGTCGCTCTTTTGTCAACGGCGACGACCGCTTTCTCCGCCATATATCTCGACCTCCGGACGTCGCATCCGCGGCTGTTCGCGGCGCTGATTTGGGTCGCCGCGGCTCTGCCTGAGCGCGCCCGCGCCCGCGGCCACGGCGCCGGCGCACCGTATTTCCCACCAATGCCCCGGAGGCCCGAGTACCGGCCGGCGGCCCGTGGGCATATAAGTTGCCGGCTCCAGAGCGCCGCCCCTACAGCGTGAAGACCCCTAGCGAGTACACATCCGCGCGGTCATCGACGCTCGCAGCTTCTTGCCACTGCTCGGGGGCCATATAGCTTGGCGTCCCCATTCCTGTATGCTGCTGGGTGATGGCAGGCTCGGCGGCGGGATGTTCCAGCGCGACCTTGGCCAGGCCAAAGTCGAGGACCTTGACCCGCTCTTCGCCGGGGCTCTCCGGATCCGCGACCAGCATGACGTTTTCGGGTTTGAGATCTCTGTGAACTATCCCCTTGGCATGCGCCGCCGAGAGTGCGGTGGCGAGCTTTTGGCACAACCGCAGCGCCTTGGCCTGGCTCAGCCGGCCGCCCAGCTCGGCGAGCTGGGTCAGTCGCTGCCGGAGCGTCGAGCCGGCGAGATAATCCATCACGATGTAGGCGTGGCCGTCCGGGGTGTGGCCGAAGTCGAAGGCGCTGACGACGCCGGGGTGCTCGATGATGTTGACGGCGCGCGCCTCGGTAAGGAATCGTGCGGCAAGCTCGGTGTCTGTGGCAGAGGAGGCGCGCAGGATCTTGATGGCGGCGCGGCGGCCGATCTGCTCGTGCCAGGCCTCGTAGACCACGCCCATGCCGCCTTGGCCGATTACCTTGCGGAGCTGGTAGTTTCCAAGTCGCTGGCCGACCATGCCTGTGCTCAAAGCCCTCTGCTGCGCGTGCCGCTCCCCCTGGGAAGGCACGCTAGCCCTGTCATTTTGCAGGCAGAGGCGTCCTTGAGGCAACAACAAGCCGGCAGCGACAACCGGTCAAGCGCGCTTGGCCGGCCGCAGGGGCAGCGCTAGAACCTGCTGCAGCTTGCTCTTGAATTCGGAGAGGCCGCGAAAGGAGAGCTCGCGCGGCTGCACATCGGCGACCACGCGCGCCGCCTTGGAGCGCAGGACGACGACTTCGCGACTGGTCGCCTCAGCGATGCCGGCGACGACGCCGTTGGCGGAGTTTTCGGCGCCGTCGCGGATGTCGGTCTTTTCCGGGTAGCTGGCGATGACCCAGAGGACGCGGCGGTAGCGGCGCAAGAGCTCCGGCAGCTCATAGAGTCCCCAGCCCTCATCGGGCAAAAATCCGAGCCCCGGGTGGCTGCGCTGCGCGACCTGGCGGAGCGTCGAACCCTCCGGCCCGCCTGGGCATAGAACGAGCGTCGCGGCCGTAGCCGCTGCCAGCCCCGGCTCCGGTTCCGCGGGATCGAGCGAGAAGTCAAGCTCCCAAGGCAGGGGTTCCAGCACCTTGGCGGCGCCCGACACGTCATTCAGGTGGTGCAACACCAGGTTCTTGAGCGCTCCGGTCTGCGTCCACGGCGGCAGCTCGCCGCCCACATAGACAAGGCGCACCGACTTGCCAAAACCGAGCGAAAGACCCGCCTCCCATGCCACATTGGCATTGGGCGTATCGATCAGCACGATGGCGTGATCGCAGGCGCGGATGGGGCGGTACACGATGTCGCGCGCGATCTGTCCGCCCTGCGGCTGGAGGCCGGGGATATCCCAGATGAGTGGCTCGTCGTTCCACTGCGTGAACAGCTCCCGCATGCCTTCCAGCAGAACGCGCACCGGCTCGGACGAGAAATCGCGAATGACATAGACCCGCATGGTGTCTTCATCGTAGCGAATTTCAGGCCGAAATCAGGGCTTCAATGGATGACCCGTGGCAGAAACTGCCGGGGATGCGGGAGGCCGGTGGAATCGTGTACCCTGAACCTGGATGCGCTTCACTTTTTCTTCGCGGCGCCGGTCTAGAAGGCAAATAGCCGCCCGCACTTACCAGACGCGAGGCGGCCGGGCATGCGCGTCTTTGTGATCTGGGATCACACCTCGCCGGCGGTTCGCACGCTCCTTGAAGCGCTGCCGGAGCTCTGTCCGACCCATGACGACCAGCCGATAACCTGGCACATCCCAAGCGCCACCGCTCTGGGCCAGAAGATAGCGCGCGATGTCATGACTCGCGGCATTGCCGAGTCCGAGCACGTCATCGCGCTCCTTGACCGACCCAGCGCCAGCGTCGGCTGGTTGGTCGGTCTGGCGGTCGGTTTTCAGCGCTCGCTGCAGCTGGCATTTTTAGGGGCGGAGCTGCCGACGTGGACGCAGGTGGGCGTGCTCAAAGGGCTGTTCGCCCATCACCTGAGCGATGTCGCCGGGGTCAGGCAGCTCTTGGCGCCGCAGCCCTGGGAGATGCCGGCGATTCCCCCGTCCGCCGAGCCCGCGAACCGGCAGCTCATCCTGTGTCCGAGCGGCCCGATTGGCTCGACTCTGCGCGAAGTGGCGCGCCTGGACGCAGCGGCGCAAGTCCTCCCGGAAGACGGCTGGGGACTGTATGAGCTGCCGGCGCTTTTGTCCGGTTGCGGGCGGGTGATCTGGGTGCTGGCCAGCGATGTCCGCGAAGGCGCCGATAACGCCGCAAGCGGTGTCGTCGCCGGCTTTGCCGAGGCGAGCGGGCTGCCGGTTTCCGTGCTGCGCGCCGACGATGTACCGCCCGTGGCGGAGGTGCAGCAGCGCGAGCTGCGTTTCCGCGGCCTCACGGAGTTCAAGCAGAAGCTGCAGCTGGTCATAAGCGGCGCCGGCATTCCGGGGTCCGGCCGGGCGCCGGCGATCTCTCCCGCTACGGCCGGCCGTCCTTCCACAATCGCCGCACCGGCGGCCGCAGCGCTTCGGGAATCGGCCTCCGCGGCGGCGCCGACGCGCGGGCGTTATGGCATCGCTGCCGCAGCGGCGGCATTGGCGCTGCTCGCAGCGGGTGTCGGCTGGCGGCTCTCTTGGCGTTCTGCGCCAGCCGCTGCCGGGGATAAAATGGCTGCGCCGGTTCAGACTGCTGCGGCGCCGCCGAAACCAGAGTCCACACCGGACCTCGGCGCGGCTATGGCCACAGGGACCGTACGCCACCCCGGCGCGTCGGCGCACGGCGGTGCGAGCCGCCGCCACTCCAAGCGCCAGCCCGACGACCCGACGCTGCAGCTTTTTACCGAGTTCACCCGGATTCCTGGCGAGATACTCAAGGACCCGCGCCTTACCGATCCCCAGCTGCAGCCGCTCGATCCGACCCCGGCTCTGTGGCCGCAGCCTACGCCCGCCCGGCCGCCCAAGCCGCAGCGGCCGCCGGAACCGGCCGATCCGGCGGAGGAACCAATCGAGCCGCCGGCGCCGCAGCGCGCCGTACCCAGCGCGGCGCCGATTGGCCAAGCGATGAGCAGCGGCGAGTTCAGCGCCCTTGTCAAGCGAGTCTCCAGGGAGACGTGGAGCGACACGCGGCTCGGCATCATCAAAGACGCTGTTAGCGATGGGAAGTGGTTCACCTGCGCGCAGATTGCGCAGATGATGAAGGTGCCTATTTCCTCCGAGCTGCGGATTCAGATTGGTGCCGCGATGTATCCGCACGCCGTGGATCCGGGAAACTCTTCCACGCTGATGGCGGCCCTTTCCCATGAGTCGGATCGGCAGCAGCTGCGCAAGCTGATAAGGCCGTGACGAACAAGCGCTCTGCGGGTTGCTGCAGGGAGCTGCAGGCGTTCGCAGGGGCCTCTGGGAATGGATGACCGCGTCTTTGGGAATCGCTAACGGGACGACAGGATACGGCGGGCCTGCTGCTTGCCGGACTCGAAGGTGAAAAGACCGTAGATCCGGAAGGCGTTCTGGCGATCCACAAGGCGCGGCGCCATGATTTGCAGCGCCTTGAGCTGATCGGCTTCGAAGCTGAAAAGCGGAATGACCTGCTCGACCTGTGCCACGGTGAAGCAGGTGCCGTGCGCCGCCTCGCCGAGCACGCGCAGCTGGTCGCTGCTAAACGACTCGTTCTTGATCGCGCCGATGACGGCTTGCAGGTCTCCCTCATCGCGCAGGGCGCAGCTCGGCGCCGCTTGGTACGCAGCCGGTACGGGCGGACTTACCGCGGCATAGGAGTTATCGGTCACCTGGACCTGCACCGCGGCGACGGGTGGCACGACCGTGTAGGTGACTTGCGGAACCGGCGCTTCGACCGCGACTACCGGCGGCGGCGCGGGGACAAAGACCGGCGGGGGGACGACCGCGACCCGCGCCGGCGGGGGAACGACCGCGACTCGCGCCGGCGTCGCAACTACCGGCGGTGGCACCGGAGCCGTGACGACGATCGCGCTCTTGCGCGGCTTTTGTCCGTGTGCGGTCTGAGCGAGCGCAAAAAGCGGTGCGGCGAGCAGAATCATCTTGATGAAAGTACGCATGGGCTCCTCCCATAAAAGAGACAAGGGGCTGCTTGCGGAGCCGCTTTTTCGTCGCGGGCGCCGCCTGCCAGCCGGTAAAGCAACCGCGATGCCAGCCCCGCGGCATCGCGGCGCGGAGTCCGACTTCGACGGCAGGAGTCGTTTGACCGCGGAGCGCGCCGCAGCTTCGCACTGCGCCGCAGCTGTGCCTGGAGTGTGCCTGGAGTGTGCCTGGACTTTCCCTGTGCGCACAGGTCCACGCGCACGACGTACTACATGCGCTCCAAAGTGGGCCTCATCTACGTTCCGCGCGACCTCCGCCGCCTAATCGGCAGCCGGGTCGCCATCCCCGGTCGGACGTTCGCTGCGCAGCCCGTGCAAGTCCATCCAGCGGTAGATCTGCTTGCGTGAGCAGCCCAAGTGGCGGGCGACCTCCGACACGCCGCCGGTCGCGGCCTGGAGCAGGCGCTGCAGCTCTTCGCGGGAGGGCTGGGTGAGCCGGGTCGCTGGTTCGGGCCGGCTGCGTACCTCCACCGGGCCGGATCTGGGCGTCGGTGCCGGCACGGAGCCGGCGGCGGCCGGCGGCGACAGGCGGTGAGCGATAAGCTCGATGTCGAACACGGCAGCGCCTTGACCGCGGGTGCGAAGCTCGGCGGCGATCTTCATGACCTCGCGGACGTTGAAGGGAAAGGGGTGCAGGAGCAGGGCCTCCACAAGCTCCGGCGACAGCCGCGGAGTCGGGCTGCCGAGCGCGTGCAGCAGCAACGGCAAGACATCTTCCCGCCGCTCGCGCAGCGGGGGTAGACGCAAGGATATCTCCGCCAAGCGGGCATAGAGATCGGCGCGAAAGTGCTTGCTCTGTACTTCGCGCTGCAAGTCGCGGTTGGTCGCCGCGATGATCCGAACATCGACGCGCAGCGCCGTCGTGCTGCCGACTCGACGGATGGTGCCGTGCTCGATGGCGCGCAGCAGCATCGGTTGCAGATCGAGCGGCAGCTCGCCCAGCTCGTCGATAAACAGGGTGCCGCCGCTGGCCTGCTCAAGCAGTCCCTGCCGGCTCCGCTGCGCTCCGGTGAAGGCGCCGGCTTCATGTCCGAACAGCTCCGCTTCGATAAGCGTGCGCGGTACGGCCCCGCCATCCAGTACGACCAGCGGCTGCTCGCGCCGCTCCGACAGTCGATGCAGGGCCTGCGCGCAGACCTCTTTTCCTGTCCCGGTTTCCCCAAGCAGCAGCACCGTCGTGCGGGTTGGCGAAAGCAGCCGCAGCTCACGCCGCAGCGCCCGCATCGCCGGCGAGATTCCTACCACCCCATCGAGCGGCGTATCGACCGCCGAGGCGACGGGCTCATGCCGCAAGAGGAAAAAAGAGTCACCGATGCGCAGCAAATCGCCGTCGCGCAGCGGTGCTTCGGTGATGCGTTCGCCGTTGACGAACGTACCGTTTTTGCTGCCCTGGTCGCGCACCGTCACCGCGGTCTCATCGGCGTTGACGGTGATCGTGGCGTGGTGGCGCGAGGCGCGGCGGTCGGCCGGCAGGGACAGGCCCGGCTCCACGACCCGGCCGATCGAAAGCGCCCCCGGACTCAGTAGCTCGCCGGGGCGGACGCTGACGCCGGCGTCGCCGGAATAAAGGAGGCGCAGGGTGAGCAGCGGACGGCGGGCGGTCTGCAAGGTGCGCGCAGTCTCGGTCGCGGTATCAGAAGCGGTGGGCGCCTGGGGCATGCACCTAGTACCTTACCGCAGTCCGGCAGTTCACTAAATGGTTCGTTAACACTCCATTTGCCGCCGCAAGCCGCGCTCGGGCAGAAGCGCAAGGAATTCGGAGTCTGTACGCCTCGCGTCGTTTATCCGCAAGCGCGTGGCCGCCCTATGATAACTTAGCTAGCGGGAGGACCAGATGCTGCGATCTACATCGTACGTGGCCTTGGCTCTTTTGCTGCCGCTCTTTTCTTGCAACGGCAACACCGTCACCGGCGGAGACTTCGACGGTGGATCTGGGACCAGTGATAGCTCTGTTGCCTGCACCAACCTGCAATGCCAGGTCGTTGACTGTCGGAGTAAGGGGAAGCCCTCGACCACGCTGAAGGGGCAGGTCAATATTCCGGCCGGCAACCTCCCTCTTTATAACGCGACTGTTTATATTCCTAATACCGCAGTCGCTCCGATCGTAAGCGGCGCGTCCTGCGATCGCTGCAGCGACGTATATTCCGGCGACCCGATCGTGAGCACGACCACCGACTCGAGCGGCCGCTTCACGCTGTCGGATGTGCCGGTCGGCAGCAACATTCCTTTGGTCATCCGGCTCGGCAAGTGGCGGCGGCAGATTACCGTGTCCACGGTCGCCGAGTGTACGGACAACCCGGTGGATTCGACCCTGACCCGGTTGCCGCGCAATCAGAGCGAGGGAGACATTCCCAAGATCGCGCTGGCGACCGGCGGCTTTGACGCCATCGAGTGCCTGCTGCGCAAGATCGGCATCGATGACTCCGAGTTCACGCCGGAGAGCGGCACCGGCCGCATCAACTTGTTCGCCGGCCATGGCGGCACGAGCTCCTACTGCACCCAGGGCGGCGCCGGCGGCAAGTGTACAAAGACGCTCAACGGCGGTGCCGCGTTCACCGTCGCCAGCGACGGAGCGCAAGCCGGCTGGTGGTCGAGTCTGAACAACCTCAAAAAATACGACACCGTCCTTTTATCCTGCGAGGGCAACACCTACCCCGCCGAAAAGAGCGCCGCTGCGCATCAGGCCTTGCTCGATTACATCAACATGGGCGGACGCGTCTTTGCCTCGCACTGGCATAACATCTGGATTTCCGGCGGACCGGCGCCGCTGAACAGCATCGCCACCTTCACGACCGTGGCCAACGGCTTCGAGTACAAGACGCCGATCACCGCCAACCTCTACACCACGACCCCCAAAGGGAACTCGTTCGCCGATTGGCTGCTCAATGTCGGCGGCTCCGCGAGCCGCGGCAACCTCCAGATCGTAAATGCCCGCGACAGCGTCCTCACCATCGACACGACTCGCACGGAGCGCTTTGTCTATTACACGGATCCGGCGCGCGCCAACAAGGTCGCGGAGCAGTACTTTTCGTTCTTCGCCCCCATCGGCGCGCCGGCCGCCAGCCAGTGCGGCCGCATGGTGTTTACCGACATGCACATAAGCGGCAACGACGCCATGACCCCGAACCCGGCGCTTGACCTGTCGGCGCCGACGCTGCCCTTCCCAAGCGGCTGCGTGACCAACACCCTGACGGCGCAGGAGACGGCGCTTTTGTTCCTGCTGTTCGATCTGACAAACTGCGTCCAGCCGGTCATCGGCTAAACCACGCCTTGCAAAAGACCTGTAATTTCGGGCTGCGCCGCGGGTCCTGTCACCTCCGGCACCCCGCTGCTGGCGCAGCAGGGCCCCCGCCTCCGGCGCCACCCGCTCTGTTGGCAATAACTTCGGGGTTCAACTGGGGCGCGGTTTAGCTACGGTTGCCTTCGGAGCTCCGGCTGATTCCTTCGCAATATTAGGAATTGGCCAGGAGCGCCGCCGCTTCTTGCAGGTCCGGGGTCGCAAAGCCTTCGGTGAACGTCGCGTAGATAGGCTGAAGCAGGTCGCGCGCTTGCTGCGGCTGGCCGTTTTTGCGCAGCAGGCGCGCCAGGCTGAGCGCGGCGCGCAGCTCCCAGGAGCGGGCTTGTTGCTCGCGGGCGATGCGCAGCGCTTGCTCGAAGCAGTCTTGGGCGGGAAGGGACTCGCGGCCGGGGCGTCGGGCCAGGAGCTCCCCTTTAATCCGCCACAGCTCGGCCGTGTGCGCCACTTCCTCGTTGGCCGTCGCTTGCAAAAGCGCCGCTTCGATCATGCTCAAGCCTTCGGCTTCCTGACCTAGCTGCGACAGGCACTGCGCCATCATTCCCAGACAGAACGGTACGTTGAGCTGGCCGCCGAACGAAGACCACGCGGCGACCGCGGGGCGCAGGAGCTCCAAGCAATCGGTGTACTGCCGGCGTTCGAGCAGCGCCGCCGCTTTCCAGAACGGAGCGACGATGGCGTGGATGACCGGCAGCCGATGCAGGATGCCAAGCGTAATGGCCTCATCGGTCTGCTCGAGGATCCGCTCTGGTTCGCGCCGGTAGGCGAAAGCCGCGGCCCCCCACGATAAGGCGAATGCGAGGTTGAACGGGTGCTCCAGCCGCCGCGCCAGCAGATCTTTTTCCGCAACCGAAACAAGGGCGCGATCCGGAAAGCCGAGAATCCACCACCACTGCGCTTCATAGATCAGCACCGCGACCTTGGGATCGTGGTTTATGGCATGCACAAGGTGACGGTCGCGATCAAACTCATAGAGCGCAAGTACGCGCTCGCCATATTGCCGCGCGGTGGCGAAGTCGCCGAGCCAGAAATACGACACCGAAGCGGAGTAGCAGGCCAGGATGAGATCCGCGCCGGCGTTTTCGCCGACGACATCCATCATCTTCATCACCCAGTCGAGCGCCTGCCGATGCTGCCCGCGGGTAAAGGAGTTGACCCACAAGCCCCACAAAATCGACGGCAGGTGCGTGATCTCAGTCAGCTGCAGACACAGCTCATGCGCCCGGCGCAGCGTCGTTCCAAGCTCCGCGGCCGGCCAGCCTTTGAGCGCCATGATGGCGGTGCCCATGGCCACCCGCAGCGCCAGCTCCAGGCGGTCGGTCTCGACTCCGGGCGGCAGATCCTCCAGCAGCGCCAACCCCTTGCTGAGGTGCGAGACCGCCTCCACCATCGCCGTCGCGCGGATCGCGTCCTGACCCGCGGCCAGCCAGTACGGCACCGCCTGCGTCGCCAGTCCCGCCAGCGAGTAGTGATAGGCGAGAAGGGGCCAGAACCGGGCGAGGTCGCGCGCGTGCGTATGTTCGTACCACAGCGCCACCTGCTGATGCAGCGGCCGCCGCTGCGCCACGGGCATCAGGTTGTAGATCACCTCGCGCGTCAAGATGCTCTTGAAGCGGTAGGCGCGCTCCGAGTCCTCCTGCGCCGGAAGGATGAGGCCCGCTTTCTGAAGGTCTTCCAGTTCCTGCACGGCTTGCGCCACGACCTCTTTGGGCGCCACGGCCAAGAGCAAGCGCAGCGGAATGTCGCGCCCGACGACGCTGGCGACTTTGAGCAGCAGCTGGTGGGGCAGGGGCAGACGGTCCAGGCGGCTCGTGATCACGCCGTCGATCGTCTCCGGGAAGGGGACCGCTTGCAGCGCGTCTTCGGTGCAGACAAGGACGCAGCTGCCGCGTTCGATGCGCAGCACGCCCGAATCGCGCAGCGCATAGGTCAGCTCTTCGCTGAACAGCGGGTTGCCGGCGGCGCGGCGGTTGATAAGCTCGACGACCGCATCGGGAACGCGCGCCGCCCCGAGGCACTGGCAGATGAGCGCGGCGCTATCGGCGGCGGCAAGCGGCGGCAGATAGATGCGCTCGGTCTCCTGCGCCTCGTACAGGCGCTGGTAGGCGCGCGGCAGCGGCTGCGGCAGCGGGCGCGTGGTCAGAACGACCATCACATCCGTCAGCTGCCGCAGCACGACATCCAAAAGCTCCCAGGAAATCGAGTCGAACCACTGCGCGTCCTCCAGCACCAGGAGCGTCTTTTTGCCGCGGCCCAGACCCAGCAGCAGCTTGGCCCACAGCTCGTGCGTGCGCTCGACGCGGACCGGCTCCGGGAGGTGGCGGGTCAGCTCGGTCTCCGGCAGCTGCGGCGGCAGCAGTCCGTTTAGCAGCGGCAGCTGCGCTTCGATCTGCGGCTCGTTGGGCAGAAAATGCAAGAGCGCGTTGCGCACCGCTCTGGGATCGTCGCCCGCCTCCTGCGCCACCGGCAGCTGCCGGCCGAGCCGCCGCCACGGATGGTAGGGCGTGGTCTGCTCGATGGCATCGGCGCTGGCGAGCAAAGTGCGGAGCCCGAGCGCCTGTCCGCGCCGGCACAGCTCATCGACCAGGACCGACTTGCCGATGCCCGCCTCGCCTTCGATGATGACGGCGAAGACCGAGCCGCTGGACGCGCCGCCCAGGGTCGCGCCGCCGCCCCGCGCCAAGGCCTGTAGATGACCCTCCAGGCGCTCCATCTCCGCCGCGCGCCCGATCAGCGTCGAGCGCTCCCGCGGGGTCCCCGGCACCGACCGTCCGCCTTGCGAGCGCGCCGACGCATGCACCTGCTCCTGCGCGCGGGGGCGATAGATGGCGACGGGTTCGGCCTTCCCTTTGACCGTGATCGGCGGCAGCGTGTCAAACGGGAACCGGCCGCGTACGGCTTGCATCGTCGCGCTGTCGCACAAAAGATCGCCGCGCGCCACCTGCATGAGCCGCGCCGCGAGGTTTACGGCATCGCCGATGATCGTATACTCCTGCCGCGCCGCGTTGCCGATCATGCCGCAGAACACGCGCCCGGTGGTCACGCCGATGGCCCAGCGCAGCCCCATGCCCCGCAGCGCCTCCTGCATCGCCATGGCCGCTTGCACGCCGCGCACCGGATCATCCTCATGCGCCAGCGGCGCCAAGCCCAGCGCGGCGACCATGGTGACGCCTTTGTCATCGACGCTCAGCTTGTTGACGCTGCCCTCGTAGCGATAAAGCGACGCCTGAAGCGCCCGCATGATCCGCTGCGCGTCGATGACCGGGGTGGCGTAGTGAACATCGGGAAGGTTGAGGAACAGCACGGTGATGCGCCGCAGCTCGCCGAGCCAGGCGTCGTGGCCGGCGGCCAGGCGGGTGCGGATGGCGCCCGGCAGGTAGACTTGCAGCGCGTCGGCCATGTCCATGCGCAGGATCGGCGCCGGTGCCGCGCGCGGGGGGAGCTCGTCCAGGGAGTCGAGGCGGTAACAGCCCTCGGCGCGCAGCTCGCCGCGGCCGCGGCCGGACAGGGCGGCTTGGGCATCGGCCGACAGGACGACCTCGCCCTGGTGCGCGTGGTGCGCCGCCTGCCCGACTTGATCGACGGGCTTGCCGGCGAGAAAAAACTCCCAGCGATCGCGGCCGCCGCCGACGTGGACGACGCGGAGATCGCCGACGCCGACGCTTATCTTGAGGAAAAGCAGAATGTCATCGCTGGCGGCAAAGGCGTGCAGCCGGCGCTGCGCCATGAGCCCGCACTGGGCCGCCCGCTGCGTCGCCACCGTCAGATCCGCGTCGGCCCCTCCCGCCGGCCACAGGGCGAGCAGCGCATCGCCGGCAAACTTCATGATCTCGCCGCCGTGCGCCACCACCAGATCGACGAGCTGGCTGAAGTACAGGTTCAGCACCCGCGTCAGCTCCTCGGCGCCGGTGGGACCTTGCTGCGCCAGACGCTCCGTCAAGGCGGTGAACCCGGAGATGTCGGCGAACATCACCGCGGCGGCGAAGCGATCGGCGCTCGGTGCGCTCGGCGGGCTCGGGTCGGCGGCGTAGTGGCGCACGATGAGCGGCGGCAGGTAGCTCGCCAGGGTTGCCAGAAATGTATTGGATGACACGATCTAAATTGACATTATAAGAGTGCGGCGTCGGCTTGGGCGGATGAAAAGCGCGGGGTGAGCTGCTAGACTCGCCCTCGTGGCGCGCCTTACCGACAAGCAAGTGGAGAGAATCGCGGCCGCTCTGGCGGAGCCGCGGCGCTTCCGCATCCTCAAAGAGCTGGCGTCCCGCACCGAGCCGATGCTCTGCGGCGCCATCGTCGAGCGCCACGGCGTCAGCCACGCGACCATCTCGCATCACTTAAAAGAGCTGGAGAACGCCGAGCTCATCGCGATCGTACGCGAGGGCAAGTTCGGCAACGTGACGCTGCGGCGCGACATCTGGAGCGCGTACCTGGCGCGGCTCGCCGAAATCTAGGGCGGCGCGGGAGCTGTGTTTTTCTGCGCAGCTTGTGCGCAAATAGAATCCAGCGCCGCCGTAGAAAAAACGCCGCCTGGTCTTGACACAGATCGGCCTCATATTTAGATGATTATCTACATATGAAACAATCTGACAGCCGCAGAACGAGCTGCGGCCGTCGGCCATAAACAGGAGAAGACGAACATGGGCAAGCTGACAGGCAAAGTCGCCATCGTGACCGGAGCATCCAAAGGTATCGGCGCTGCGATTGCCAAGACCTACGCCGAAGCCGGCGCGGCGGTGGTCGTAAACTATGCGTCGAGCAAGGAAGGGGCGGAGCGCGTCGTGGCGGAGATCACCGGCAAGGGCGGCAAGGCGGTCGCGGTGCAGGCCAACCTGGCTCATTCCGCCGATATCGTTCGGCTTTTTGCCGAGACCAAGAAGGCCTTCGGCGCGCTCGACATCCTGGTCAATAACGCCGGGGTGTACAAGTTCGAGGCGCTCCCGGATGTGACGGAGGCGGAGTTCCATCGCCAGTTTGACACCAACGTGCTCGGACCGCTTCTGGCAATCAAGGAGGCAACCTCCTACTTTGGTCCGGAAGGCGGGAGCGTGATCAATATCAGCACGGTGGCGGTACGTACGGCGCCGCCGACCACGGCTGTGTATGCGGCGAGCAAGAGCGCGCTGGAGGCGATTACGCGGGTGCTCGCCAAGGAGCTTGGGCCAAGCAAGATTCGCGTCAACACGCTCAGCCCGGGCGGGGTCGAGACCGAAGGCTTGCACACAAGCGGGATCATGGGGAGCGAGTTTCAGAAACAGATGGCGGCGCAGACGCCGCTGGGCCGTTTCGGCCGGCCCGACGACATCGCCAAGGTCGCCCTGTTTTTGGCGTCCGACGATGCCGGCTGGGTGACGGGGGAGTCGATCCTGGTCTCCGGGGGATACCCCTAGTTGGGATCGCGCCTTGGTCGCCCGGATGCCCGGACGCTTGCGTTCGCGCTGACGCCGGGCCGCTGATTCTCCGTGGCTCTCCGCCGCCCGCCAAGCGCGGCGGCGCCCGCCTGGCATGGCCGCATCGTGATATGATCGGAGGTTGCGGGGCCAGGGGGGGTCAAGCCATGGGAACAATTGCTGAGGAACCGCCGCACGCGGCACTAGACGCCGAGAGTGAACAGAGCCGGGCCCGGCTCCTTGCGACCCGCGAGCTAGCCGCGGCGCAGGCCGCGCTGGCGAGCGCCCGCGACGAGATTGGCATCCTTGGGGCGGTGGCCGGCCATATCGCCGGCTATAAACCCAAAGACATGCAGCTGTTCTATTTCGACGATGAGCAGCTCATGGAGTATCAGCTCGTCGCGGCTTGGGACTTCGCGGACGGGCCGGCGGCGCCCCCGCTGCCCCAGCGGAGCCTGCGCGTCGCCGATTGGGAGCTGGCGCCGCTGTTCCGCGAACACCCGGAGTCTATCTGCATCGTATCGGATGTTCCCAGCGATCCGCGCCTGTCCCATTCCTATAGGCAGCGCACCGCCCAAGCCGGCTGTGCCGCCATCCTCCTTTTGCCGCTGTATTGCCGCAGCCAGCAAGGCTGGCAGGGCGTATTGCAGCTGAACTGGGCCCACCCGCATCCCCCGCAAGAGGCGGAGCGGCTCACCTATGAGCTGCTCGTCCACACCTTGTCGGCGCTGGTCACCATCCGGCGGCAGTCGCTCGCCCGGCAAGAGGTGATGGATGCGCTTAACGCACTTTCGCTGGTGAGCAGCTCGCTGGGAGCGATGGGCTCCTTGTCGGAGGCGCTGCGGTCGATTACGTCGTGGGCGATCGAGCGCGGCGCGATAGCTACCACGCTGTCGCAGATTCTGCTCGACAGCCAAGGCCATCCCGATGAGGTCGAGGTCTTGAGCGAGTGGCGCAGCCGCACCCCCAAGACCTCCGCCGTGGGCATGAAGATCAAGCTGCGCGATACCCTGATGTCGCGTGTGTGGGTGGAAAATCCCGACGCACCGCTGCTCATCGGCAACTGCGCCACGGATCCGCAGGTGGATGGGTTCGCACGCGAGCTTTTTCTGCAGCGCGGCATCGCTGCGGTGGCCCTTTTGCCGCTGCGCATAAACGGCCGCTGGATCGGACTTCTCAGCACTTCCTGGTCGACACCGACGAGCTTTGATGAACGCGATGAGCGGGTCTATAAAGCCATCGCCGGCTACGCGGCAATCGTCTTAGACAATCGGCTGCTGGTCGATCGGATGCAGGCGGCGCTGCGTGAAAACCAGCACCAGCGCAGCTCCCTGCAAGCGATCGTCGACTACATCCCGGTCGGGGTCTTCGTCGCCGAGGTGCCGTCGGGCAAGCCGATCTTGATCAACCGCAAGGGAATCGAGATCTTAGGACAGGGCGCGGAGACCGCCGTCAACCGCGACAACTACGATCAGATCTACAAGACCTACGTACCCGGCACGGATCAGGTGTTGCCGTCGAGCGATCTGGCGCTGGTCCGCACGATGGACACCGGCTTGCCGCATCAGGGCGAAGTGGACCTGAAAAAATCGGACGGCACGCGCACCTCGCTGGTCGTGTCTTCGGGACCGATCCTCGATGAGGCGGGGGTGATGAAAAGCGCGGCCGTGACCTTCGTCGACGTGACGGAGAGCAAGCGGGCGGAAGCCGAGCGGAACCGCATCCAGCAGGAAATGATCACGGTGCAGGCGGCGGCGCTGGCGGAGCGCGGAACGCCGCTCATTCCGATCTCGGATGAGATTCTGGTGCTGCCGCTTATCGGCGCCCTGGATACGGAGCGCGGGCAGCAGCTCATGGACGTGCTATTGCATGGCGTCAGTCACAGCGGCGCCCGCGTCGCGATCATCGACATCACCGGCGTGCGCATCATGGACACGCAGGCCGCTAGCACGCTGACCAGCGCGGCGCAAGCGCTGCGGCTTTTGGGAGTGGAGCCGGTGCTGACCGGAATCCGCGCCGAGGTCGCGCAGACCCTGGTGAGTCTAGGCGTATCGCTGACCGGAATCGTCACGCGCAGCACGCTGCAGTCCGGCATCGCCTATGCGAACCGCAAAAAGGGCACAAGCTAAGCTCACAAACACCGCTGCGCCCCGGACCGCGGCAAGCGGACTTTAGTCCTCGCAGCCGACGACGGCGACGGGAATGTGGTAATACTGGGCGAAGCGGCGGGCCCGCGGCAGGTGGTTCTTGGCGGAGATGAGCAGCGCGGTGGCAAACCCGTGGTCGCGCATGATGCGCTGGGCGTAGCGCAGGTTCTGCCAGGTGGTCAGGGACTTTCCTTCGATGAAGATGCGGTCGGCCGGGACGCCGCTGCGGGTCGCCAGATCGGCCATGACCTCGCCCTCGACGTAGCGGTTGTGGGCGGCGCCGCCGGAGAAGATGACGGCCTTGACGCGCTCCTCCCGGACCGCTTTGACGGCGGCGCGGACCCGGCACTGCAGGCACTCGGAGGCGGTGCCGTCTCCGTCGGCTGGGCAGCCTAGGGCGATGGCAACATCGGTTTGGGGCGGGGCGGCCTGCTGCAGCGTCTGGGCCAGCAGGCTGGCGTTTTCCCGATCGCGCTGAAACAGATCATGCCAGGCGGCACACCCGTAAAGCAGCCCGCATCCGCAAAGCAGAGCCAACGTCAACAGCCATCGCGAAAGCCGCGGTCCGACGCCGCGCAAAGACAGTACCTGGGCCGCGGGCAGCAAGGTTTGCGGTCGAGCGGTCATTCGCCTCCGATCACCGGCTGACTGCCGGTTGCGGCTCCGCGCGCCGGGGTGCGGCAAGGTCGGCGCACACCGTCCGCGCGACTTTGCGGCCGGCGGCATAGATGCTGAGTTGCGGCGGCCCGCCCAGCGAGGTCGGAAACAAGCTGCCATCGGCGACATAAAGCCCCTGCAGCTGATGGTGGCGACCGTGCGGATCGAGCACGGCGCGGCGGGCATCGCCGCCGATCGGCAGGCTCCCCATCGGATGGACCGAGGTGAGCAGCGGATCGAGCGGACGATAGCGATGCCGGAGCAGGGGAGAAAGCTCCGCTGCGGTGCGGGCAAAAAGCGGCGCGGCCAGCGGCACCATGATCTGCTTGGCCCCGGCCGCCAGGAGGATTTCCGCCGCCGCGTGGACGCCGCGCCACAGCGCCGCGGCATCATCCGCCGTGAGCTCGTAGCGGATGCGCGGGCGGCCGTGCCGATCCGCATCGACCTCGCCGCGCGTCTCATCGTGCAGCATCGCGGCGACGACCGCGGTCTTGGGGTAGGCCTGCATCAGCGCTGCGTGCCTGCGGCCAAAGCCCGGCTGAATCCCGGCATAGCCGCCGGGGTGGGCAAACGCCGTGATGAGCCAGGAGCGGTCGCGCGCCCCCGGCTCGAAGGACAGCTTCTCTGTGCACTCGAAGCTCTGCGGCACGCCGTTCCAGGCTTCGATGATCTCATCGAACTGTCCGGCGACGGCGAGCCCGGGATGGAGACGCAGGCTGCGGCCGGCCACGCGGTAGGGATCGGGAAGCTCGCTGTAGCGCAAGAGGGCGGCGGAGTTGATGGCGCTGGCGCAGACGCAGACGGCGCGGGCGCGGATCGTAAACTCTGGTCCGGGCTGGCCGTCCGGAAGCAGGGCGTGGCCGGTGACGCCGGTGGCCCGGTCGCGCTCATGCGTGATGCGGGTGACGCGCATGTCGCAAAGCACGCTCGCGCCGAGCTGCAGCGCCTGCGGGATGAGGATCTTCTGGGCGTTCTGCTTGGCGTTGAACGAGCAGCCAAGCTCGCAAAAGCCCGACCGCGTGCAGCCGCGGCGATTGTGCGCAAGCAGCCCGCCGCGCCAGCCGAGGCGCTGCACCCCGCGGCGCATGACGGCGTTGTTGCGGTTCACGTCCTCCTCGGTGAGCATCGATACGGAGAGATCCGCTTCGACCGCGGCATAATCGGCCGCCAGATCTTCGGGTGACCAACCGACCGCCCCGTATTCGCTGACCCAGCGGCGGAGGATGGCGTCCGGGGCGCGCTTGCACAAGTTGGTGTTATGGACGGTGGAGCCGCCGATGCCGCGGCCGTGCAGGACCATGATCGACCCGTCCGTGGTGCTGCGTCCGCCGCAGTCCTGAAACAGGCGCGGCAGCATGTCGCCTTCGCGCTGGTTGAAGACGGCCGGGCTGTGATTCCCGCCTTCTTCCACGATTACGGTGCGCAGGCCGGCTTGGCTCGTCTGCCGCGCCAGCATCGCGCCGCCGGCGCCGCTGCCGATGACCACGACATCGGCTTCCAGCTGCAGCGGTCCGGAAAGCGTCTGGCCGCTGCGGATCTCCGGCGCGGCCGCGGTCTGAGTCGATAGCGCGAGTGAAGGCACGATGCGCATGCAGGGGTTTTCGCGGACCGGCGACAGTCCGGCGATCCAAGGTGGATAGCTCATCGCAGGCGTGCGGCGCAAGACCCAAGCGCCGCGGCAGCCTGGCAAAGCTCCGCTGCGGCAGCCATGGCGGGCGGGTTTGGCGCCTGCCGCGCCGGCTCAGTGGGTGCCGTAGCTGCGCTCGCCCGCCGGGATCGCCATTGGGAGCCAGTTGCTGCGCGGCGGCAGCGGGCAGTGGAAATACTGCGAGTACGCGCAGAGCGGATTCCAGGCCTGGTTGAAATCGAGGAGCACCTCGTCTTGCGGGCCGACTACCGCGTTGAGGAAGCGGCCGGCCCCATAGCTGCCTTCGGGTTCGCCATTGGTGCGGTCCTTGAAAATCAGAAACAGGTGCACCGGCGCGGCCGCGGCCGGCGATTCGCTGTAGGCCTCCATGGAGGCGGCTTGGCCGGCCAGGATGAAGCGCAGCGTGCCGAGCGCCTGGAGCGGGCGCGGCTCCCCGCGGGACGCTTCGAGCCGCACCGCGCGCGGCTCCGCGTAGCGCTCCAGCCGGCCGCGGACGACGAAGCGCTCATCGTCGGGGAAATAGTTCAGCCCAGCGTAGTCTATGCGCGCCTTGGCGGCCGGGTCGTAGATCGCTACCGCCGGATCCTCAGGAAGACCCGTGATGAGGAGGCGCAGTCGTCCCACGGCCAGCACGTCGCCGCTCTGCAGCCGGGAATCGGTCACGGCGGTGCGGTTGCGCAGGACGGCCGGTGCGGCGTGCAAAAAGAGCTGGCGCAGCGGTCCTTGGGCATCGACGCGCAGCTTTAGCTCAGCGGACTCACCGAGGCTGCCACTGGCTGTCGCATCAAGCTTGACGGTCGCCGTAGGGCCGCTGCCGACCGTGTGCTCACCGGGCGGCAGGTGAACGTAATCGATGCGTGAGAGCGGGCTGAGCTCGCCGCGCATGCGGCTGTCTTGCTCGGCGCGGAACTTCTGGCGCTGACGCTGGAGATCCGGGTCGTCCTGCGCCAGGGGGCCGCCCGCCGGGGGCGCCGCGGCTTCGCTCGGCGGGGCTTTGTCTTTTCGCGCGCAGCCGCCGTGAGTCGCGAGGCTGAGCGCGAGTCCGAAGCCGGCAGCGCGGCGTGCCGCTGCGCGAAAGTGACCGACAGAGAACGCTTGCATGAAGCCTCTTTGCAAAGTACAGCTTCTCCGCTGCCTATGCTATTAACCTCTCAACATACGAGCCGGTTTGTGGCAAAAGCCACTCCGTCTCATCGCCTATCGTACGACATTGGCGACATGGGCGACATGGGCGACATGGGCTAGCCAGGATCGCTCCTTATGGCAAAGACAAGGGCTGAAGTCATGACTGTTCCCTGTCGCGCGCTTCTCTGTCTGCCGGTTGCACTCTTCCTGCACGCTTGCGGCGATTCCGGCAAGACGGAGACCCTGACGTCGGATCCCGGCCAGATCACCCTGCGGCGTTTAAATCGCACCGAATACAACAACACGGTCCGCGATCTGCTGGACGACAAGCAGCAGCCCGCCAACCAGTTTCCTGACGACGATGTCGGCGAGGGTTTTGACAACATCGGCCAGGTGCTCAGCGTCTCGCCGCTGCATATCGAGCTGTGGCAGCGCGCCGCCGAGTCGCTGGTCGCCGAAGCGCTGCGGCCCGATGGGGCGCCGGAGCAGAAGCAGTTCGGACCGGATCAGCTCCATCACGGCTCGGGCGTCGTGCGGCGCGGCGACGATCTGGTCATCACATCCGACAACGAGATCAGCACCTTGTTCGAGCTCGGGCTCGACGGTCATTACACGATTCAGATCCGGGCCTACGAGGATCACGCCGGCGCCGACTTTGCCCATATGGAAGTCAGCGTCGACCACCGGCCGCCGCAAGTCATAAACGTCATGGCCACGAGCGCGCAGCCGGCGGTCTACAAGGTCGAAGTCGATCTGTTCGCCGGCCCGCACAGCCTGGCGATTGCGTTTACCAACTCGCTGCCCGACCCGGGACCCGTGCGGGCGCTGGCGGTCAGCTGGACGCGGATCGACGGACCGGCCGGCAAGGAACGGCCAAACCCCGAGCTTGCCAAGATCCTCATCTGCACTCCCAAAGACGACAGCCGGGACGAGGCGACAAGCTGCGCCCAGAAAATTTTGGGCCGCTTCGCCCGGCTGGCCTGGCGCCGGCCGCCGGAGGCGGATGAGCTCAAGCGGCTGCTCGAGCTGTTTCAGACCGGTCTTGACGAGGAAGAGGACTTCGTCGCCGGCCTCAAGGTCGCGATGCAGGGCGTGCTGATGTCGCCGCATTTCTTGTATCACGTGGAGCTCGACCCGGATCCCGACTCGCAGGTGCCGCATCCGCTGACCAGCTTCGAGCTGGCGAGCCGCTTGTCATACTTTTTGTGGAGCAGCGCCCCGGACGAAGCGCTCTTGAACAAGGCCGAATCGGGAGCCCTGGCCTCCGCCGATGACATCACCGCAGAGGTTGGGCGTCTGCTGTCCGATCCGCGCGCCGTGGCCCTGGTCGATAACTTCGCGGCGCAGTGGCTCGCCCTGCGGGCGCTCGACAACGCGGAGCCGGACACCAACACCTACCCGAACTTCCGGCAGACCTTGCGTCCGGCGATGGCGGAAGAGACCCGGCGCTACCTGCGCGAGTTCTTCCCGCAGCTGGGCGCCCCCGCCAACTTGACGCTGCAGCAGCTGCCGAGCGCCCCCTTCGCCTACGTCAACCTGGAGCTGGCGCAGCACTATGGGCTGCCGGCGCCGGTGGGCACGGACTGGACGCGGGTGTCCTTGGAGGGGACGGCCCGGCGCGGCGTGGTGACTCAGGGGAGCGTGCTGCTCATGACTTCGTATCCGTCTCGGACTTCGCCGGTGCGGCGCGGCAAGTGGGTGCTGGAGCAGCTTCTGTGTTCACCGCCGCCGCCGCCGCCGCCCAACGTCATCGGCAACTTCGGCAATGGTCCGGGAACCGGAACGCTGCGGCAGCGGCTGGAGCAGCATCGCAGCAACGCCTTCTGCGCCGCTTGCCACAAGAGCATGGATCCCATCGGCTTTGCCTTGGAGAACTTTGACGGCATTGGCACCTACCGGACCATGGACGGCGGCGCTCCGGTCGATGCGAGCGGCGTCCTACCCGACGGGCGAACCTTCCAAAATGCCACGGAGCTGGCCGACATCCTGGCGGCGGACCCGCAGCTCGGCCGCTGCGCCCTGCAAAAGATGTTCACCTTTGCGCTCGGGCGGGTGCCGACCGCGGACGATACGCCGGCGCTCGATGCGATTCATAATCAGCTGACGACCGCTGGCTACCCGGCGGCGGAGCTGGCGCTGCAAATCGCCCTGAGCGATGCGTTCCGCACAAGACGCGGCGCCGCACCTGCGACCGATCAGCC
Organism: uncultured Myxococcales bacterium; assembly: GCA_937879845.1. Taxonomy (GTDB): domain Bacteria; phylum Myxococcota_A; class Polyangia; order Palsa-1104; family JAEUJZ01; genus CALFML01. Next base: position 7,265 of record CALFML010000182.1, on the reverse strand, counting down.
TGTGACCCCGTCCACCGCCCGGACTAGCAGCGGGCAAGGAGGTGCCCCGTGAGCGGCTTTCCATCCACGCCAGGCAGAGCGCCGCGCGGCCTGAGCCGCAGAGCATTTCTCGGCGGCAGCGGCACCCTCATCGCCCTGCCGTTTTTGGAGAGCCTCCTGCCGCGCGGCCTGCGGGCGGCGCCTCCTCCGCCCAAGCGCCTCCTGTTTTATTTCGTGCCGTGCGGCATTCACATGCCGGCGTGGACTCCCAAGGAAGTCGGCGCCGGGTACCAGCTGACGCCGATCTTGCAGCCGCTGGCGGCGGTCAAGGACTCGGTGCTGGTGATCTCGGGACTCGGCAACAAGCCGGGCATTCCCGACGGGACCGGAGATCACGCCGGCGGGACGAGCGCGTTTCTCACCTGCGCCCACGCGCGCAAGAGCGATGTCGATATCTCGCTTGGGATCTCAGTGGATCAGGTCGCGGCGCAGGTGCTGGGGCGCGGAGTGCGCTACCCCTCGCTGCAGCTCGGGCTGGAGGCGGGGACGAGCGCCGGCACCTGCGACTCGGGATATGGCTGCGCTTATACGCGCAATATCTCCTGGGCCGGGCCGCGGATGCCACTGCCCAAGACGATCGACCCGCAGCTCGTTTTCGATTTGCTGTTCAGCAGTGAGGATCTGGGCCAGACCGCTGAGCAGATCGCGCGGCGCAAGCGCTATCGCAAGAGCGTGCTTGATTACGCTCTGGATGAAGCGAACCGGCTCCACGGGCGGCTTGGTCAGAACGATCGTCACAAGCTCGATGAGTACCTGAGCGGCGTCCGCGACGTGGAGCAGCGGCTTTTCGCCCCGACCATCGGCTGCGGTGGGACGATGCGTCCGCCGTCCGAGCTTGCCTATAAGGATCAGGTCCGGATCATGAGCGACCTGATGGTCCTGGCGATGCAGTGCGATCTCACGCGGGTTATCTCGTTTATGCTCAATAACGGTCTGAGCAACCGCTCCTATTCCTTCATCGGGGTGGGCGCGGCGCACCATGAGCTCTCCCACCACATGAACGATCCGGCCAAGCAGGCCATGCTGCAGACGATCGATACGTGGGAAGTGGAACAGCTGGCCTACCTCTTGACTCGCATGAGCTCGATCAAGGACGGGGAAGGGACGCTCCTTGATAACAGCCTGGTCTACTTCTCAAGTGAAGTCGCCGACGGCAATAGCCACACTCATACTGACTTACCCGTGCTGGTCGCAGGGAAGCTTGGCGGCGCCGTCAAGCCGGGCCGGCACATGATGCAGGCCGATGTTCCGGTGGCCAACCTGTTTACTTCGATCCTCCAGGCGGTGGGCGTAAATGCCAACCGCTTTGGCGATGATGGCACCGGGCCGCTCAGCGGTCTGGCTTAGTAAGACCTAATCAAAACCTGCGGTGTCCGGCCGCGGCGTCCACAGTGCTCAGGGGCCGAGGCCGTTTCACGCGATGGCTACGGCGGCTGGGCAGCCGCGATGATCTTAGTGGGGGTTCTTGGTTTTTAGGGGCAGGGGGAGTCGACGGCGCCATCCGGTGGGACTATAGGAGTCTTGCCAGCGGCGAAGCTGGCGAGAAAGCAGCGGTACTGGTGCTTGGGGGGCTCGGTTTGGAAGAGCATATTGTGGCCGTCCTCGATCCCGTCTTCGGGATGCTGGACGACGACCGCGGTCACTTTCATCCCGGCTATCGTGATGTTGCCGGAGGCGGGGAGGGGGATCGCGCCGCGGCCCACAAGCGGCATCAGATCGAGTACCGGGTTCTGGTTCAAGAGCTTGGGATTGTCCCGATCGAGCGCCAAACCGGCCAGGTCCAGGCCGATCGATAAGCTTGTGGCATTGGCGATGTTAGGCAGGATGTAATTATCGACGATCCCTTGTTCCATCAAGATGTGTCGCGGGACGGCGCCGACCGCGGGCTCACGCACAAGGAGATGCGCATAGCTCGGCGGGTCAGAAGGCTCTGCTGCCCACTGCACCAGGGTGAGCGCCGGATCACTATCGGTCAGCGACAGATCCGGAGGGTAGTTGAGCAGGGTCTCGGCAATCGGCCGAACCTCGATGGGCTTGCGTTTCCATAGAATGTTTTCGATATAGCTACCACCGGCGCCGCTAAGTACGGCAAGCCGGTAGCTTGGCTCCCAACCTAAGACCAGCGGCGTGATCGTCGCGCCCATCGAGTGCCCCATGATTCCCAGGCGTGAGGCGTCAAGGCGGACGGTTGCTCCGACTCCCGGACAGTCGCGAGCAGCAATCGACAGCGTCGGTATAACGTGCGCAAGGAGGATAAGCTCCAGTGCTGACTCTCGCACGTTGTCGCGCAGGGCGGTGGGGTTGAACACGTTGAAGATCAGAAACTGCTCATCTCCACCGGTTACGTTGCGTGGGCCACCGAGCGGTCCATCGACTTGAACCCCGGCAAAGCCGACCCGCGCAAACTCACGTGCAGGCCCAGAGCCAGGAATGATAGCGGGTCCCTCATTGACGGCGTGAACTCCGCGATCAACCAGCGGCCGATCTCCCCCAGCACCAGTGCGCACGAGTACCATGGTGGGATAGCCGCCGGCCGGCATGGGGGAGCGCGGAATCGTCACCACAAGGCGCGAGCGCGCCGCGTGCGGGGCCACCGGGTTCCCGTCGGGAGCAAACGCCCAGCCGCCGCCGGTCTGGCTGTAGGGCGCCTCGCCCTGCTGGTAGTCCGGCATGTCGATCTCGGTGTTGAACACGCAGTAGTCGGGAAAGACTTCGCCGGGAGAAAATGCGCTGACCGGGGTCGGCAGCGGCCGCGCCAGCACGTCTTTTTTGAAGACGCCCATCGTCGCTGCCGGCGTGCCCGTGGTAAACACCGCGAGCCCGGCGATATCCGCCGCCATGACGCCGGCATCGGCCAGCGTGGCGAGCGCTGATTGATAGCTGGCCAGGGCGCGCGCCGACATGCCCTCTGGCTGGATGCCGGCCGCTAGCTGCGCGACCGCTGGCGCCTGCTGCAAGCCATGTCCTTGCCCATCGATCAGCGAGCGCCGCACCACCGCCGCGTACAGCTTGCCCGGCCGCAGCGGGATGCCCTGCACCGGCAGGAGCGAGAGGAAGTTCGGCGCGCCGAAAGGCCCGCCGTCCGCGGCGTAGCGAACGATCACCGGATGGCGGGTCCGGGTCTCCAGATCCATCAGGAACACCGAAGCGGAAGCGGCCGTGCTGCCGGCAAGGTCCGGCAGCGTCACCGCGCCCAAGTCCAGGGTCAGGCTGAAGTAGGCCGCCCCCGAGACTGCGAAGCCGACCGTGTCCTCGGCGAGGAGCCCGATGGCTTGCTTGAGGATCGCGACCTGCTTGGGGTTTGGGAACTGATTGAGGCGCTCCGGATCGATCTTGCCATCGTCGCGGCGCAGCTCCTCGCTGGGGAACGGCGCGTCGTAGAAATCGGCGAGCCGCTGAAAGTTCATCCGCACCGTGGCGCCGCTCGCGGTCCCATCGGGCGCGGCAGGTCCATCGGCGAGGTTGGTGCAGGCGCAGGCCAAAAGACCCCATATGCCGAGCAGCGGCGCCATGGCGGACCGTCTTGCCGGGCACACTCTATGCACTCCGACTCTCTCAGAAACCATCGTCCGAGTCCTCGCTGGCTGAGGGCGCGCGGCAGCAGCTGCGGCGCGCCGAGTGGGTCGCGATGTCATGCCGGGTTCGTAGCACAGATCCGGCCGGAGCAACCATCGGACCGATGCCGGTTTGGCCGCTTCAGACTCGGGCCGCTTAATCGAGCAGGGGGATGAGAGCGGAGTGGATGCGGCCGTTGGTGGCGCAGATTTCGCGGCCGAACAGGTCAAACGGCCCGCCGTTGAACGCCGAGATCTGCCCGCCCGCCTCGCGTACGATAAGTCCCCCGGCGGCGATGTCCCAGGACTGGATGCCGCGCTCGAAGTAGGCCTCCAGGCGTCCGCACGCCACATCGCACAGATCGAGCGCGGCGCAGCCGTCGGAGCGTACGGCCTCGGCGGCTTCCAGCACGCGGCAAAGACGCGCCAGCTGCCGCTTATCTGCCTGCCGGCCGTCGTAGGTCAGGGCGCTGGCGACCATCGCGCTGCCAAGCTCGGGGATCGGCGACACCGCGATCGGCTGGCCGTTCAAGGTCGCGCCGGCGCCTGCTTCGGCGACGAACAGCTCATCGGCGCGCGGGTGGAACACCACGCCCAGGATCGGCTCGCCGCGGGCGGCCACCGCGATCGACACGCAGCTCTTGCCGTAGCCGTGCGCGTAGTTCTTGGTCCCGTCGAGCGGATCGATGATCCAGAGATAATCGCCGCGGCCCTCTTCCTGTGCCCCTTCTTCGCCCAGCACCCCGTGATCGGGATGGCGCGAGCGGATCACCGCGACGATGAAGGCCTCACACTCGCGATCGACCTGGGTGATGATGTCGGCGGCGCCTTTTTTTTCCACTGCGATGCGGGTGCGGGCGCGCTCTTTCTGGATGCGGCCGGCGCCGCGCGCCGCGATGAGCGCGGTCTCACGCAAGGCCGCCCGATCGATGCCGCTGCCGGAGACGCTGCTCATGGCTGCCCTTCCGGTAGCGCTGCGGCCGGCGGGGCCGGCCAGAACAGCGCCGCGATCGAGCCGATGGTCGCCCAGCTGGCCTGGCTCAAGTGGGCGAGAAGCGCAATCGCCAGCGCCGCGGCGGCATCTAGCGACAAGGCGCTCGACCACAGGCTGTAGGTCGCCTCGGTCACACCGAGCTGGCCGGGAATGAGATCGCCCATCGCCGAGCCCACAAGGTGGATGCCCTGCGTGCACAGGCCGCGGAAGAGACCGAACTTGCCGCCCACCGCGGTGAGCAAGACCATATACTGCCCAAGCTGCAGGAGCCGCGACGCGAACGCGCACAGCACCGCGCGCAGTGGCACCGCCGGCCCTTCGCGCAGATACTCATCAAACTGCGTCCCCGAGTGCCCGACCCGCTTGGATAGTTTTCCGAGCCACGCTCCAAGACCCGCCCGCCTGCCGCCGTATAGGACGCTCAGCCCGAGAACCAGCACCCCCAGCCCGTTTACCGCAATCGCCGCCGGCAGCACCGAAGGACCCAGCATCAGGAGCGACGCCACCGCGCAGGGAACCGAGATTATCGCGTTGCCCAAAAGCAGCACGCCTTGCATCCGCGTTGCCGCCGCTGCCGCGCGTGCGCCCCCGGCCTGCGGGGTGAGAATCCCGGCGCGCATCGCCTCCGCCGCGGCGCGGCCCACCGGTAGCAGCACCATCATCGGATAGCCGACCACCGCCGCCCGCGCCATGTCCTTGGGGGCGAGCTTATGGCGCGCTTCGCCGTAAAGCAGCCAGAGCCCCAGCGCCTCGCACGCCAGCATGCCCCCTTCCAAAACGACGACGATGGGGAAGTAGGCAGCGGCAGCGGAGATCGCCGCCAGCACGCTGCTGCCGCTCGCCCGGTGCACGAGAATCCCTACGCCCAATAGTCCGAGCGACGCCATGGCTATGCGCCCGGGCAGCGAGCGGAGCACCGACATGGCGCGCGACATCAGCTGCCTGCGGTGACGGCGGTTTTGGCCAGCACTTCGTCCAGGTTCTCCCACACCTTGGTCAGCGCTTCGGCGTACGCCTCGCACAACGAGCGCGGCTGCGGCGCGATGGGATACGTCTGCGAGAACAGCACGACCGAGCTATCGAGGAGTCGCACCGTCTCCGGGTACTGAGCCAGATCGTAGTTTACCGGCTGGCCCAAGCTCCACGGCACGCCGCCGCCGAAGCCGATCTTGTTGCGGAACAGCGCCTGCCCCGGAACCGGCTGCGTCTGCCACAGCACCGCATCCACCCCTTCGGCGCACAGGGCGCGGAGCACCGCATCGCGGACCCGCAGCGGCGGCGCGTCGATCCCGACCTTGGATGCATCGAGCCGCACCCGGTACTTGTGGTAGCAGCTCGTCCGACCCGCCGGGACCACCGGCGGGGTGATGCCCGGCAGCTTGCCGATATGGCTGCTCAAAAGCTCCGCGTTACGACGGGCATTGTTGAGCATGTCATCTAGACGCGACAGCTGGCTGCGTCCGAATGCCGCCGACATCTCGCTGGTGCGATACATCCATCCCATGCCCAGCGAGTCATAGGCCCGGTTGCCGTCGAGCGGACGCTGGACCTGGTAGGTCGCCTCATCGGTCGGCTGCAGGTTCTCACCGAAGGTCCGCATGCGGGAGGCACGCGCCCAGACCTCGTCGTCGCTGGTCACCAGCAGGCCGCCTTCGCCGCACGCCAGGGTCTTGCTGGACTGCGTGCTGAAGCAGCCCGCGGCGCCGATGGAGCCGACGCGCACGCCGTTGTACTCCGCCCCGTGCGCCTGCGCCGCGTCTTCGATCAGGGCAAGCTTATGCTTCGCCGCCAGCTCGCGGATCGGCTGCAGATCGCACGGGGTGCCGTGGATGTGCACCGGCAGCAGCGCCTTGGTGCGCGGGGTGATCGCGGCGGCGATCTTTTTCGGATCGATGCCGCAGGTCTCCGGCTCGATGTCGACGAACACCGGGATGGCGTTGTTCTGCAGCACGGCGAGCGCGGTGGCGACGAACGAGTACGCCGGCGTGATCACCTCGTCGCCGGGGCCGATGCCGGCGGCGGCCAGGGCCATGTGCAGCGCCGCCGTGCCGCTGTTGGTCGCCAGGCAGTGCTTGGCTCCGACATAGGCGGCGAACTCGCGCTCCAAGGCCCGGACCTCGGGAGCAAACGGTCCCGAGAGGACGCCACGATCAAGGACTCCCATGACCGCGGCGCGATCTTGCTGCGTGATGACCGGCCACTTGACGTGCTCCCCCGGCCGGATGACCGGGGTGCCGCCGCACAGTGCCAGCGCCTTTTTGGCCATCCGGCTCACCCTTGCTGGGCGGCGGCCCAGTTCTTCAGCAGGTCGTGCTGCTTGAACAGGTCATGGACCGGCCGCTCGCTGGACTTATGGTAGGGCGACTTGAAGAACAGCGACAGCTGCTTCTGGATGCCGCAATCGCCGCGCCGGTGCGCCAGGTCCAAGAGGCGCACCAGATCGAGCACGAGCGGCGCCGCCAGGATCGAGTCCTTGCACAAGAAGTCGAGCTTGAGCTGCATCCGCTCGCCGAGGAAGCCGACCAGGTCGATGTTGTCCCAGGCCTCTTTGGCATCGCCGCGCGGCCGATAGTAGTGGATGTGGACCTGGTGGTCCTCCACTTCATAGCCCAGGATGTCGTCCAGCACCGACTGCTTGCTGAGCACCTTGGTCTTGTTGCTCGCCGGATCGTTGAGGA
>CALFML010000181.1 GCA_937879845.1 uncultured Myxococcales bacterium | reverse complement strand
CCTGTCCGCGGATGAGCTGCACGTCTTCGAGCGCCACCTGATCACCGGGTCCGCTGCGCAGCTGACGCTCCAGTTCCTTGGCGGCGATGGCGATGGTGCCAAGCGGGGTCGCCAGCTCATGCGCCGCCCCGGCCGCCAGCGTCGCCAGAGAGGCCAGCTTGTCGCGTCGGGCGGCGAGGCTCCGCGCCGCTTCCAGCTCCGCCTCTCTTTGCCCGAGCGCCCTGCGGATGCGCAGCAGAAAGTAGACGATGAAAGCGGCGGCGACGCTGAACGCCACCCACATGCCGTACAGATGGATGCGCATCGGGTCGGTGCCGTCGGCGGACGCGCCGTGCCCGTGCACATTGAGCGGACGATGCCACAGAAACAGCACCGCGGAGCAGGCGACCGACAGCCCCACCAGCGCCCAAGTGGCCCGCGGCGGCAGCACCACGGTGGCCAGCGCGATGAGGACAAGGTACATGAAGCTGAAGGGGTTCATCGGGCCGCCGGTGAGATACAGCATCGCCGTGAGGTGCAGCACGTCGAACGCCATGAGCGCCGGCAAGAGCAGAAGCGGCACCGAAGCGCTGCGCCGCTGCTGCTGGCCGATGTACAGTAAGCACAGGATGTTGCTGGCCGTTCCCAAGCCGATGAGCACCGCCAGCGGGGTCAGCGGAATGCGGATTCCCATCCCGAAGAAGACCACCACGATCGTCGCCAGCTGCCCGAGCAGTGCTCCAAAGCGCAGACGCAGCGTCCACTGGGCGTTGATGACGCTTATGTCAGGCGTTCCCGAGGAAAGTTGAACAGGCAGTGCGGCCGCGCTCATTGCCAATTCTGTACCACAGCGACGAAGGATCAAGGTGCGACAAGTTGTCGCAGTGCCGGCGCGCAGCCGCCCGAGTACATTTTACGCGAGGTGGCGTTACCGCATCCCATGCGCTTGCAGCAGTTCTGTTTCCTATTTATAGCGGTTGTCGGAGTAAGCTCGCGGCCGATCGATGCCGCGGCTTGTGCGTCGTGCGGCTGCGGTGATCCGACGCTCACCGCGATGGGGCAGGAGAAGCCGTTCCGCAACCGCGTGCGGCTGGCGCTGGAGCAGCGGCTGGGGGCTCACACGACCGGCATGCCGTCGGAGCAGAGCCTGGTGAGCCGCACGACCTTCGCCGCCAACTGGTCGCCGCTGGCCTGGCTGACGCTGGGCGCTTCGGCGCCGCTGGTCGCAGTGCGCAGCGACACGGCGCACCGTCCGTCGCGTGAGACCGTGGGCTTTGGCGATGTCGAGTTTCTGGTCCGTGCTCTGGCGTTCCGTGACCGGCGCTTCTCGCCGCACCACACCATAGGACTTCTGGCAGGGATCAAGACGCCCACCGGCCCGCGGGTGAACGACTCCAGCGGTTACCCCGCTCCCGACGACGTCCAGCCGGGCTCCGGATCGTGGGACGCGGTGTTCGGGGCCAGCTACGCCTACTTCGGCGAGCTCAGTTCCGCATTTGTAAGCGCGAGCTACCGCCACACGACGACCGGATATCAAGGCTACCGCCGCGGCTCGGTCCTCGGCGCTTCCGCCGCCGTGCAGCTTACCCTGAACCGGTGGAGCGCGCTCGTACTGGGCGCTGATTTCACTCACACCCAGCCGAGCCAGCTCGCCACCGCGGTCCGCGCCCCCGATACCGGCGGACTGCTCCTGTCGGCGTCGCCGGCACTGCTCTTCGCGCTGCATCAGGACTGGCTGCTCCGCTTCGCCTTGCAGGTCCCGGTGATCCAAAGCTGGCGCGGCACGCAGTCAGAGACCGCCACCGGAATCCTTTCGCTGGTCGTGGACCTATAGCGCCAGGCTCGCACATTTGCTAACGCCGTTCCCAAGGTGCGACAAGATGTCGCATTATCTTCCGGCTGGACTCCCGTTACAACGGGAGGTCGGACGCGCCTGTCTGGCGCCCACGTAAGAGTACCCTAGGCCCTATGGAGTGATTGATGCGTAGTGCGCAAAAGCTTGCGATTCCCACCCTTATGTCTGAGTCGTTCCACCCGATCCTCCGTGCTGCTGCTTCGTTGCTCATCGGCGGAGTCCTTTGTGCCGGCACCGGCTGCCAGAGCAACCCCAGCCCCGACCTCAGCGGTCCGACTGGCGGGCCTGTGGTCGGAGCGCTGGATACCCACTGCCAGGGCCGGATCCAGCCGACCAATGCCGGCTCATGCCACCCGACCTTTGATATGGCGACCGGCGGCATGGTCGATATGGGAGCGGGCGAGGAATCCGAGTACGGCGAGACGCAGTACAACGCCGAAGGGAACGACGATGACTGCAAGTACCGCGTCAAGTTCACCGTGACTCCGGTCCAAAAGGGCACGGCGGCGACGTTCACCGCAACCATCACGAGCCTGGCCACCAACCAGCCGGTGACCGGCGCCATGACCCGGCCGGAGGTTTTTCTCTCCGAGACGCATCCGGCGCCCAACTCCGGTGCCGACACCACCGAGTCGCCGCCCGGCACCTACGTCATCAAGCCCATCCAGTTCGATGCCTCCGGGAAGTGGACGATGCGGTTTCACTTCTTCGAGGACTGCGTTGACAACGTCGAGGACTCGCCGCACGGCCACGTGGCTTTCTACGTCAACGTGCCATGAGCAGCGGGCAGCTCGCGGCCGGGCTCAGCTTGGGGCTGCTCGCAGGATCCGGGTGCAGCGGGGAGACGCCGCGCAGCGACCTGGCCACCGGTCAGTGTCCCAACGACTTGCCGCAGAGCTGCCCGGCCGCCGTGCCAAGCTATCAAGCGGATATCATGCCGCTGCTCAAGCGCGCCTGCACGGAGTGCCACAACGCCAGCGGCATCGTTCCCAACCGCCCGCTCGATAACTATAACTCCGTGTATTCCCAGCGCCAGGCGGTGCTGTCCCAGGTCTACGCCTGCCGGATGCCGCCGCCGGGAGCCCCGCCGCTAAGCACGGCGGATCGCCAGCTGCTCCTGACTTGGCTCATCTGCCAGTCTCCCAACAATTAGCGCCGACCGCCGCACCCTGCCTGCGAATACCGGAACGATCAGGGCGTGACCTGGAAGCGCAGCGTCGCGGCCTGGTAGGGGCCCTCGGCAATTTCATTCACCAGCATCTTGGCCGAGTACAGCGTCGCCGTGACGGTCTTGCCCGTCCAGGTGCCGATGAGGTTCAGCGGCACGCCGGCGCGCTGGCGGGTGGTGATCACGCGATAAGCGTCTTTGCCGTCCACCGCGAAGTGCACATCGTAGATCGTCCCGGACACCGGCGGCAGGTGCGCCACTTGGAGGCCGCCGCGGGAGCTCGGCTGGAACTGCGGGCACATGACGTTGCCGTTGCCATTTCCGCCGTCGCTGACGTTAGGCTGCCACTGGAATACCGGCGTGCTGCTGGCGACGACCGCGGCGTCCATGGCCGGCGAGACCCATTGCGGCAGGTTGCTGCCGCTGGTCGTGACGCGATTGGTCTTTTCGTAGTCGTCGAAGCTCACCCAGTTTTCATCGGTGGCGCAGGCTTCGTAGGTGGGCTCCAAGGTCGGGGTGCTGCCGCAGGCCGCGCCCAGCGCGCAAGCGGAGAGGAAACAGAGGCGTACGATTTGGGACATCATGGCTCCTGACCGGGCGCGCATCGGCGCCCCGGTCTATGGGGTTTGCGTCTTGAACGGATCGCTGAAGCGCGGATCGCGGATGAACTCCGAGTCGGTCAAGCTGCGCAGGAATTCGAGCACGTCCTGCCGCTCTTGCGCCGTCAAGGTGAAGCCGCGGAGGAACAGACTCTTGTTGGGGTTGTCCTTGCCGTCCCCCGCATTGGGACCGCTTGCGGTCCGCGTGCCGCCGCGCGCGTAGTGGTCCAGCACATCGTCGAGCGTGGCGAGGCTGCCGTCGTGCATGTAGGGCGCGGTGAGCGCGATGTTGCGCAGCGTCGGTGCGCGGAACCGGCCCTTGTCTTGCGGCTTGTGAGTGAACTCATAGATGCCCTGGTTGCCCGCCGGATAGGAGCCATCGCCGCCCAGGTTGTACAGGCCGTTATTCTGATAGCTCGTCTCGTCCAAGGTCGTGTTGACATCGACCACGGCATCGGAAAAGGCGAAGCCGCCGTGGCAGTGGAAGCACTCCAGGCGCTCCCCGAAGAACAGATCTTTGCCGCGCTTGGCCGAATCGGACAGCGCGCTCTCATCGTGATCGTTGAAGTAGCGATCGTACGGTGAGCGTCCCGACAGCAGGGTGCGCTGGAACGTCGCGATCGCCTTGACGACGCCGTCGAGCGAGATGTTCGCCGCGTCCGGGTACGCCGCCGCGAACATCGGCGGATACATCGGATCGGCGGCCAAGCGGCTGAGCAAGACATCCTCTTGTCCCGACAGACCCAGCTCCACCGGAGTCTCACCGAACAGCGGCACCAGCGCCTGCTTCTCCAGCGCCGAAAGGGCAGGGTTGGCCCAGGTCAGGGTGGAGGTGTAGGCGACGTTGGCGAGGCTCATGGCGCCGCGGATGTGGTGCTCTCCGGTCGAACCGATTCCCACAGGAAGTCCGTCGGTGAAGGCCAGCTCCTGCTTGTGACAGCTGGCGCACGACTGGGTCTTATTGCCGGATAGCCGCGTATCGTAAAAAAGATACCGGCCAAGCTCGATCTTGGCCGGCGTCACGGGGTTGTCCGCCGGAACGCGCGGCTGCGGGAAGCCCGGCGGCGGAACAAGCGGTGAGTCCGGTCCGCCGCCGCACCCCACGAGCATTCCGAGCGCCGCCCCGATTCCCAGCGCCTGCCAACCGCTGCACCCTGGCCGCATCGCCGCTACTCGACCCGAAAGAAGGTCTGCGGGCCGGCCGGCGCCTCGGCCAGCGGGAGCCCCAGGTGCGCGAACGCTGGGCCGCAGCGCTCGGGCTTGGCCTCGGAATGGCAAGACATCCCGGCGTTCAGATCAGAGCCGGCGAGGAGCTCTGCCAGATCCACCGCGATCCGGTTCTTTTGCGGATCGAATCCCGCCAGCGTGACTTCCGGCGTATTGAGGTTGGCGCACTTGGTCTCACCGCTGGGCGTGTTGGCGCAGCCGGTGCTGCCAAGGTGCATGAGGAACGCCGCCGCGCCCGCGTCACTCTTGCCTTCGGTGCGCAGGAACTTGTAGCCGGCCTCCCAGCTCCAGAACATGCCGCTCAGGTTCAGCGGCGACGGCGCCGTGGCCTGATTCCCGTGGTTGAGGGCGGGCGGAATGCCGACGACGAAGCGCAAGCCGGTGTAGCTGCCGCTGCCTACCTCCGCCTGGCCGCGGACGGTGAAGTTGGTCGCCGTGGTGCCGTCGCACGGCGCCGTCTTGTCTTCGAAGTCGAGCAGCGCCACGTCCTGGTGTTGCCACAGCTGGTCCTGATCCAGGTCGAGCGGATGCTCCGCGCCGGCGCTGTCGATGAGTCGGACGTTGTGCACGTACAGCCGGAAGTCGGACGGCTGCACCTGGGTGCTGGCGGTGCCGACGCCGGGATAGCTCTGGCCGCAGGCGAACGGGCGGCTGCCGACCAGGGGTTGGAATGTGAGGGTCACCGGCTGACGCGCCGGATCGCAGGCGGCAATGGCAATGAATGTGAAAGCCAGAGTGGGCAAGTAGTGACGCATGGTCCTTCTTCCTTCGATGCGCCGGAGCGCGCGGAATGACTACCCATGCTATTAGCCCACGGGCGCCCCCCCAGCAATGTGACATGTTGTCGCAGCCCAAGGCACCGTCGGGCCGGAAGACTCACTCCGTGCCGAGCAGCGCCGCCCGCACGAGCTTGAGCGGCGCCCCGCCCTGGCGCAAAAAGGCATCGTGGAACTTGCGCGGCGAATACGCGGCCCCGAGCTTCTTTTTGTACTCCTCGCGGAGCTGCAGAATCTCCAGCTTGCCGTAGGTGTACACAAGGAACAGCGGATCCTGGGTGCCGCGCCGCGCCTCCAGCTCCGCGACTTGGCGGGTCTGCAGACCTTCCTTCTGGAAAAAGTCCGCTGCCTGCTCCACCGTCATGCCTTTGGTGTGCAGCGCCAGCGCGACGACGAAGCGGGCCGATCGCAAAAGCGCGTCCTGCAGCTGCGCCAGCCGCAAGCGCGGCTCCCCGTCGCCGTAACCCGAGTCGAGCATCATCTGCTCGGTGTAGTGGGCCCAGCCTTCGCTGTTGCTGGCGACGGTGATGAACTTGCGCGCCTTGCTGAGCTGGGACAGCCACAGATACTGCACGTAGTGCCCGGGGAAGACCTCATGGATCGACACGACGTCGACCAGCGGGCGGTTGTAGGCGCCGCGCAGGAAATCCTCCGTGTCCGCCGCGTTCATCGTCGGGCTAGGCAGGGTGACGTAATAAAACGCTTCGGTGGAGCTCTCATAGGGGCCGGGCGTGTCCATGGAGGCCAAGGTGGTGGCGCGGCGGAAGGCCGGCGTCTCGCGCACCTGCGGCACGACCTGCGACGGCACGGTGACAATGTCGCGATCGATGAGGAAGCGGCGCTGGCTGCCGAGCCGCGCCTGGGTGAACGAAATGATCTCCCCGGGCTGCGGGTGGTCTTTTTGCATGTTGAGCTGGACCACCGCCATCGGCTGCGCCGCATCGATCCGCTTGGCGGTGGCGCGGAACTCGTCCCGCAGGCGCTTGAGTTCAGCGTCGGCGCGGCGCGACAGCTCCGTCAGGGGGGTATCGATCATTTCGTCCGCCCACAGCATCTGCTGCAGCATCTCCGGCCCGAGCGCGAAGCTGGAGGTCGCCTTGGCCTTGCCGTCGCGTTTCAGGAAATCGCCAAAGCGGGTGAGGGCGACCGCCACCGCTTCGGCGCCGGCCTGCAGCTCGCGCTGCAGCGCGGCGTCCTTTACCGTCGGAAACGCCGCCACCACATCGCTGCGGAAAAAGCGCACCGTGGCATCCAGATCGCGCAGCGTGATGTCGATCGACACCGGCGCCATGCGATCGAGGCTGGCCTGGGCGAGGAGCAGCAGCGGCGGGATTTTCTTCAGCCGCGCCACCGTCCACTTCAGCCGCTGCTCGGCGGTGGCGTACTCGCGCTTGATGATGGCGTTGACGCTGCGCGAGCACAGCCCGACGTAGAAGCCGGGGCGGCGGCGGTGGTCCTGAAGCTGCTCGCGATCAAAGCGCAGCCCCTGGATGTGCTGCTGCACGAGCTGCGCGTCCAGGCGGCTGTCCACCGAGAGCCGGTTTAGCTCGACGGCGCCCAGGCGCGTTTGCCACTTTTGCAGCCAGGCCACCTCGCGGGCGATGCCGGCCGGCGATAGATCCTCGAGCTCGCCGTCGTGCTGATGCAGGCCGACGCTGGTCGCTTCCGATGGATAATACTGCACATATTCGTCGAAGAACGTGTCGAGCAGCTGCGTCAGGCGCGCGTCCGCGGTGGCGGCCGGTTTGGCGCTTTCGGCCGCGGCGAGAGCGCGGGGCAGGTCAGGGACCGCCGGAAGCACCGCCAGCGCCAAAAGGGCCGCGCCGGCCAGCCGAGCCATGCGACGGTGCGGCGCAGTGGCGGAGCGGGCAGGGGGGCACGCGGCGGCAGCGGAGTCAGACAGAAGAGGTTTCGCGGTTGACATAGAGGCCTCGATCGGAAGGAGTGCACCTTCCTAGCTCGGGCTCTCCGTCCGCGCAACCCCGAAGCTACAGCTCGGCCTTGCGCGAGCGGCTGGGCTTGCTGCTGAGCGTCTTGCGCACGACCTCGGTGAGCTGATCGAAAAGGTAGGGCTTCTGGATGAAGCCGTTGGCCCCGCGCGGTGGCGTGCCGTCGCTCGCGGCGGGATCGTTGTAGCCGCTCGTGAGGATGATCGGCAGGTCGGGCTGCAGGGCGCGCAGGGCGTGCAGGGTCTCTTCGCCGTCCATCCGCGGCATCGTCAGATCGAGCAGCACGAGGCGCACCTTGGCCGGGTTGGTGGAGACCACCTGAACCGCTTCGACGCCGTCGCTGGCGCACAGGACTTGGAAGCCCATCTGCTGCAGCATGCTGCGCGCCAGGCCGCGCACGGCTTCTTCGTCGTCTACCACCAGCACGGCGCCGCTGCCGCGGAAGCCGCTGCGCCGCACCTGACGCGGCGCCCGCACCGGCACGGCGCGCGGAGCCAGCGCCGGCAGGAACACGCTGAACCGGGTGCCGATCCCGACCTCGCTGGCGACCTTGATCGCCCCGCGGTGCCCGCGCACGATGCCGAGCACCGCCGACAGTCCCAGGCCGCGGCCGGTGAACTTGGTGGTGAAGAACGGATCGAAGATCTTGGCCAAAGTCTCCGGCGGCATGCCGCAGCCGTCGTCGCTGACCTCGATGCAGACATACAGGCCGGCGGGCAGATCGTCGCCCAGGCGGCTGTGGGCCAGCCACTCGCGGTCGCACTGCCGCGAGCCCAAGCGCATGGTGATGGTCCCCTGCCGGTCGCCGATCGCCTCCGAGGCGTTGAGCAGGAGGTTCATCACCACCTGCCGCATCTGCGACGCATCGGCCGACACGCACGGCAGCTTCGGATCCAGATCCAGCCGCAGCACGCACTTGCGCGAGATGCTAAGCCCGAGCAGCTGGCTCATCTCCGAGACCAGCTCGCCCAGGTGGATCGGCTCGACGATGAACTGCCCCTTGCCGGAGTAGGCCAGGAGCTGCCGCGTCAGCTCCGCCGCCCGCCGCGCCGCGAGCACGACCTGATCGATGCTGGGAGAGGCGGGGCTGTTGTGGCCAAGCTGGAGCAGCGCCAGATCGGCGTAACCGAGGATGCCGGTGAGGATGTTGTTGAAGTCGTGGGCGATGCCGCCGGCGAGCACGCCCAGGCTCTCCAGCTTCTGCGCCTGCTGCACCTTGGTCTCGATGGCCAGGCGCGCGGTCTCGGCGCGCTTCTGGTCGGTGATCTCCATGACCACGGAGCCCACGCCCAGGACGTGGCCGCGGGTGTTCTGCACCGGATAAAACGTCACCAGACAGTGGCGGATGTGGCCGGAGCCCGGCGGGTACTCGCGCGCCCACTCGATGTTCTTTTGCGGCGCCTGATTGGCGATGACGTTGAGCAAGTAGGGCTCGAGCATGTCGCCAAGATCGGCGGCGACCTCGCCGGGACGGAATCCCAGGTGCTGCTCCGGCGGCCGGTAGGTGAAGTCGGCCAGGTACTGGTTGATGCGGATGCAGCGCAGCTCGGTGTCGTAAAACGCTAGGCCGACCGACGCCGTCGAGAACAAGCCGTCGAGCAGCGAGTACGCCTCCTCCCGCTGGTCCAGCGCCAGGGCGAGCTCGGCGGAGCGGCTGCGCAGCTCGAACTCCGCCTGCTTGCGATCGTCGATGTCCTGCACCGTGCCGCGCAGGCGTATCGGCTCGGCGCCGGCGTAGACGACCTCGCACTGCGCCCGCACCCAGCAGCGCCGCCCGGTGCTGGTCAGGACCTGCATCTCGATGTCGTTGCGCGGCTCGTCCGGGCTGACCATGGTGCCCAGGTGCCACACCGCGGCCAGCGATTCGGGCGGCAGGCAGGCCAGGGCGCGTTCGATGGTGATCTCGGCGGCGGTGGAGATCTCGAGGATGCGGTGCACCTCTTCCGACAGCACCAGGGACAGCTCGCGCAGGTCGCACTCCCAGCCGCCGACGCGCGCCATGCGGCCGGTCTCACGCAGCAGCATCTCTTTTTTCAAGAGCACCTGCTCCGTGCGCCGCTGATCGGTGATGTCGCGCGCCATGCCGATGAGCGACTCGATCTCATCATGGGCGTCGAACAGCGGCACCACGCTGGTAAAGAACACCCGCAGGTGCCCCTCCATCGTCCCCGCGAACTCGGCGGTCTGGCGGCAGCGCGACTGCAAAATGAGCTGCAAGTGCTGGCTCGCCGCATCAAGGACTTCCGGCCGCATGAGCTCGAACATGGCCCGCCCGAGCACCTCATCGAGCGCTATTCCGAGCAGCCGCACCCCCGCCGGGTTGAGAAACAGGAGGTGCCCCTGCGGGCTGCACTGAAAGATGATGTCGTCCGAGTTCTCGACGAATGCCCGGTAGCGCTCCTCGCTATGGCGCAGGGCGGCGGCGGCGGCTCTCAGATCGGTGAAGTCCTGCTCGCGCGCATCATCGGGGCTGATGAGCCGCAGCAGCTGAGCGGTCTCCGGGACCTTACGCTCGGGAGTATGGCCGGCGAGGGAGAACCGAGGGAAAGCATCCGCAGCTCGTCGGAGAAGACTGCGGACGGGTTGGCGGGCTGAGCGCATTCGCGACGGCAGTGTCAAGGATGCAGGATGGACACAGCATGGAGCAATATTCCCACTAATGCGTAGCGGTCGGCGCGCTGGTTCCGCTACCGGTCGATGGGGCGGCGCTCGGTGCGGCGTTGCTCGGGGCAGTGTTGCTCGGAGCGATGCTGCTCGGGGCAGTGTTGCTCGGCGCGGTGAGAGACGGTCCGGACCAAGAGCGCGAGCGCGCGGCGGCGCCGAGCTTGTTTGCGGATAGGCCGCTTACGACTGGCGTACCGTATTTGCCCGCGCCGCATCCGGTGATCTGGGACTGGCCACCGCTGAACTGCTGGTAGTTCGCGCTAAATGTTCCGGCCCAGTTGACGCTCCATGTGCACCAGCGAAGAAAGATCGGCGCGCCGCCGGCCACCGGGCGCGCGATGAGATAGGTGATGAAGCTCTCGGCTCCATCGAGCGCCGTCAGGGTGCTGTTGCCAGTGGGGATGTAGATGCTGTTGCGGAATGAGGGGACATCCTGCATGGTGGGCGCTTCGGCCTTGAATCCGACCGGCTGATCGTACCAAGGAACCGGCGCGTGTGTGCCGTGGGCGCGATCCATCGCCGGGCCAAATTCGATCGTCAGCGTCCGGTAAATGCCGTAGCGCGAGTGCTTGTAGATGGCCATGCGCCGGGTCTTGACCAGCGTCTGGAGATAGCCGACTTGGTAGCGCGACTCATCGTGCTTGTTCTTGGTCTCGACAACCGCGGAGGCGCGCATACCACCGCTTTCGACCTCGGACTCTGTGCTGGAGAGGAGGCCGGCGACGGGATTCCCCACGGGGTTAAAGTCCGCAGAGATTACGTTGAACAGGCCCGCCGCATCTCCCTTGGTCTGCGGAGCAGCGCTGCTGCTCTCGCCGCCGCTGCCTTGCGGCGAGTCATGGCCGCCGCCGCCGTACATTTGAGCGTGGGATTGAGACGGAGCAGGCTGACTCGCCATCGCCTCCGCGGTGCTCGCAGTTCCGAAGTCCTGGCTAGCCGCGCTGTCGTCCGTAGATGTCCGGGCTGCGCTGGTGGTGAAGCGCTGCAGAAAACGTGGCAGTCCCTTCGCCGCACCGAAGCCGCTCCGCGGCGCGGCTCCTAGAGCCGGACCTGCTTCGGGTTCCGCCGCATGTGTCTGCGGCCTAGATTTTTCGGCGAAGGCTGGCTCCATCGTCGCGCTCCAGTTTTCAAGAGAGGGCCGTCCGCGCGGATGCGCGCCGGACCGCAGACCACGCTCTAATTCCGCTCCTGCTCCAACCCTCCCGGCGGCTGCCGACCGAGCTTGCGGTACTCCGCGGTCAGCCCGATCATCAGGTCAGCAAACTCGATCGGCCGCTGCTCCGCTTGCGCCAAGACCGCCGCGGTCAGCACCACATTGCGAATGTGTCCGCCCGGCAGATCGACGGTGGCGGCGATCTGGTTAATCTGCCGCGGCTGCAGCCGATGATGCGGTCCCAGGTGAGACTGCCATATCGCCCGGCGCTCCTCCGGACCCGGCAGCTGAAACTCGATGATGACGTCCAGGCGGCGGGTAAACGCGGCGTCGAAGCGGCTGCGGCTGTTGCTGGTCAGTAAAGTGATGCCGTCAAACTGCTCGATGCGTTGGAGCAGGTAATTGGTCTGGGAGTTGGCGAAGCGATCATTGGCGTCCTTGACATCGGTCCGCTTGCTGAAAAGAGAGTCCGCTTCGTCAAAGAGCAAGACCACCTCGGACTGCTCCGCCCGCGCCAGGAGTTGTGCCAGGTGCTTCTCTGTCTCACCAATGTATTTGCTTGTGACCGCGGCTAGATCCACGCGGAATAGCGGAATCCCCAGCCGGGTCGCCAGCCATCCGGCGGCCAGCGTCTTACCGGTTCCCGACGGGCCGACAAACAGGGCGCGTACGCCGGGGCTGTACCGCGCGACCGCGGACTGGCCGAGTCCATCCACCAGTCCGTCGCGCGTACGACAGCGCAACAGCAGCAGATCCAGATCGGCGCGCACCGATTTGCTGACCACCAGGGCGCTGTCCGTGATCGGCGCTCTCAGGGGCTGGGCCAGTGCGTCCAGACCCGCACCTTCGCCGATCCAGGCGGCCTCCGATACGTCGGCGCGCGTCGGTGCGTTGCGATCGGCCAGAGCCGCGCGCTGCCGCGCCAGCCGTCCCAGATGCGCGATGCGTCCGCTCCCGTGCCGGTGCGCGCGGGCCAGCTCCACAGCGAGCTCGCCGTGACCGAGCTCGTTCTGCCACAGCGCCAGCCGCTCCCCCGGCGGCGGCACCGGCAAGACGAAGCTCGGCGCCGAGCCGGCAGGCGTCTCCACGCTGCCCTCGGGTCCGCAGAGGACCAGCCGGGGTCCATCGTAATAAGGGATCGCCGGAATGTGATGGCGCTGTCCAGGTTCCAGCTCCAGACAGAACACCGGGATCAGCCCGCGCAGGAGCAGCCATGGGCCAAGCCCGGACGGCGCTGCGGCTCCGAGGAATACGGCCCGGCGGCCCAGCGTCGCGGCCATCGCGCAGGCCACCGAGCGCCCTTCGGTAGGTGAGCCTGTGCGCAGCACCAGGGCGTGCGGGCTGGATGCGGTCAAGCTGCGGGCATGGCGCTCTGCCGCCGCTTGCAAGGAGGGCGGCAGCGTGACCGCCGGGAACTCCCCAAGCCCTATAGTCGCCCCGGGAAATGGGGCATCCTCGCCGCGCAGCGCCAGGTAGAGCGGCAGCGGCAGCGCCAGCACCCGCTCCGGCAGCGGTGCGGTGTCACCCAGCACGGTTAATAGCCCGCTGCGCACGCCCGGGCCAGTCAGCAGCGACTGAAGGACGCCGCGGCCCGGCCGCTCGAGATCGGCCAGCGCCGTGGCCAGTAGACCCAGAGTCGGCCGCGAGCCGCCTAGGGGGGCCTGCAGGTACGCCAGAGCGCGTCCGAGCGAGACATCCTCCTCGACGGCCGCCGCTAGCGTCACGGCCAGCTGCTCCGCCAGCGACAGGCCGAGCTGTGGATGCAACGCCAGCAGCGGTTCATCGGCCGGCGCCGGCGCGCGCAGGTAATCATCCAGCGCCGCCCGCCATGCGGTGCGGCCGGTCAGCCCGCGCGGCAGCTGGTCGGCCAGATAGGCGGCCTCCTGGCTGCGATCGCTGGCGGAGCCGACGAGCTGGGCGATCGCGGCGATACAAAGGGTGCGCAGGTCCAGGGCACCCGGGCTGCGCGCCTCCTCAGTCTGCATCGTGAGCTCCGGAAGAATAGTGAAAGTGAACTACCTGGCCAAACCACGGTATCCAGCCCGGATCGATATCGAGTCCGGCACGGCGCACCCGAACATCGGTCTGCCGGTGGTCCAGGTGCACGTCCAAATGCGTGCGGGTGTTCTGCACCTGCCCCTTGCGCAGCACCAGCCGGCGCAGCGACAAGCGTGGAACGCGCACGCAGAAGCGGCGCAGCTCGGTCAGCCACGCGGCCAAGAGCGGCTCCAGCTCGCGAGCCTCGTCCTCGGCTGCGCCGATCGAAAGGACGGCCGCATCCGCATCGGGAGCGCCCAGATAGGATGCTGCATGGCGCAGGATGCGCCGCGCCAGGTCGAGCTCCGCCCATTCCGGAACCCGCTTGAGCGCCTCCGCAATGCCGAGGCGGGACAGCACGGGCAGAAGAAAGAACAGCCCCGCATATTCGGTCGGCGGCAGTAACTCCGACAAATCCGTCAGGCTGCGTTCGGACGCTTGGGCGCCTTCGCGCGCAGCTGGCGGTGGCCGGCGGTCCGGCGCGGGTGTTATCGGCGGCGGCGAGTCAGTGTCCGCGGTGAATGCCTCTGGCGGCGGAGACTCCTGCGCCGTCCGCTGTGGGCGCGCCGGATCGATTGCAGCGGAGTGAGGGCTCACTGATTGAGACGCAGAAGAGAGAGGCCGCCGGGTCTGTGGGCGTACCGGGCCAAGCCGCGGACGCGGAGAATCCGAGCCACGCGGCGGAGAATCCGAGCCGCCTAGCAGAGACTCCGAGCCGCCTGGCGGAGAGGCGGCCGCAGCGGACCGCGCACTCGTTGGAACTGCGAGGGCGTAAGGTGCCGGGATCGGAGTGGCCTCCGGAGATCCCGCTGGGGTCTGGGTTTGTCTTAGGCCGTCACGCCCCGCGCCGGTAGGGCAGAGGCAGGTCTGGAGCAGCCGCTGCGCTTGCTCACTGAGACGCGAGCTCCCAAGGCGCGCCGGCTTTTGCGCCAGCAGCGCCACAGCCGCCAGCCACAGCGTCCGCGCGTCGTTTACGCCCCAGGTGGCGACCCACTTCGACAGAGGGCGCTCCCACCGTGCCGCAACTTGCGTCAGCAGCTCTGCCCGAAGCGGCGCCACCGGCCGCGCGGCCGGCAGGGAAAGATCGCAGGCCTGCAGCAGGGCCGGGCCATCTTCAAGATGGAAAGTCGACAGCAGGGAGTCGATTCCTCCTTGCTCCAGAAGTTCTTGGCACAGCGCCACCGCAGCCAGCGGCCCGGCTGGGCTCTGCAGCGCTGCAAACAGCACGGCGCGCACCGCCTCCGGCCGCGGCATGTCATGGCGAAACCCCGGCACTGCCAGCGGCCAAAACCAGGCGCTCACATCCTGCTGCAGCACCAGCCGGGCGGCCAGGTAGCGGGCTGGCTCCGCGTCATCGTGGAAGTAGACGATCGGTCGGCTGGCGGCCGCCGCGTCGAGCGCGTGCACGGCAGGCAGACGGCGCAGCCGCGCTTCGATCTGCAGAGCCAAGCTGGACGAGCTGGCGCCGCTGCGGATGGAGCCGACATCCAGCGAACGAATCAGGAGCAGCCGCCCCGCGGCCGCGGGAAGGGTCGCCACGTGGAGCGCGTCCTCCAGCAGCAGCGTCCCGCGCCGGAGCAGCGACGCGCCTTTCGCCTGCAAGTACACCCGGCGCACTCGGCGCGTCCCGGGGTTGTGCATGACTAGCCTGCAAGCCCGACGCGGTTCACAAGAACACCCTGTTTGCTTCGACGAAGTGGACCTGGTGGCGCGTGGTCAGCTGCAGCCGTTCGTTGAGCGCGCTCAGCACGCGCACGACCGCCCGCCCTTCGGCCAAATCCTCGACGATGGCGCGGGCGATGATGGTGCTGGTGATGGTTCCCGACCGGGGGTCCAGATCGTAGAAAATCGCGTGCATGCCGATGCGCATCTGGGTGTGATCGACCCGGAGCTCGATCTGGCTGCCGACCTTCGCCGCGGTCTCGCGGGCGACGGTTCCGGAAATCAACCTATCCACCGGGGCGTGGCTGGCGAGCAGGATGCAGCTGCGCACAAGGTCGTGAATCATCAGGACCGCGTCCCCTTGATCCGCGGCCACGCGCTGGTACAGCCAGTCGGCCAGGCTCTGCATCGCGTGGCGTTCGACAAACGGAATCAGATCGTTGCCGTGCCCGTCCCGCTCGCCCCAGCGCGGGAGGCTGGACAGGTCGCGCAGATCCACGGGCGCGTTGTACTCGCTAAGGCGCAGCGCCCAGTCCAGACGGATCGCCGGCAGCACCTTGGCCACCCGCTGGTAGAGACACGTGGCCACGCGCCCGATGTCCATGAGCTCTTGCGCCGCCCGGTTGACAAGCTCCGTATCCCCGTGCGCCGCGTCAATGAGATCACCGAGCGACATCATCCCGATGGCCTGTTCATAGGCCTGCTGCCAAGCCAGCTGCAGGAGCGCCTGCAGATCGAAAAACACCAGCCGCTGGCGATAGTCCCATATCGCGCGGGCCTGAGCGGCGTAGACGCGATTCAGGGCCTCGGCGAAAAGGCCTTGGACGGAGCCGAAGCCTTCGGCCAAAAAGCTCACCGGAGTCCGGAATCCGGCCCGCTGCTGGGCGGTGGTGAAGGCCCCGCGCAAAACCTCCAGGCGGTCCAGTCGGGCGAGCAGCGCCGGACCCAGGGCGAACCAGCGCAGGGGCGCATCGCGCAGCAGCTCCAGCGTCGCTTGCAGCTGCGGGGGAGTGCCCTCGGCTTGCTCCAGGCAGGCCGGCACCTCGGCGGCGGCGAGCCCCGGTTCGAGTCCACGCTGCGGCAGAGTCAGCAGCGGATCACTGAGCCGCGGGCGGTGGAAGGCGAGGAACGAGACGTGCTCGGTCAAGATGGCCTGGCGGCGGTGATTGATCGCGGTCACTCGCTGCTGCTCATCCGCCAAAAGGGCGCGCGCGACCGATACATCGTGCCGGACCTTGGCCAGGCTGTCGGAGACCGAGTTCAGTCGCTGGGTGAGCGCATCACGCCGCTTGATGACTGCGCCCAGCGTCGCCGTACACCGATCCAGAAAGAGCTGATAGGCGTTCACCCGCCCTTCGACCACCCGCAGCGCGGCAATGGTGGCATCAAGGATGGTGGTGGCGTCAGCGAAGTAGGTCGCCTCATCCCAGCCGGCATCGACCGGATCGCGGAGGGTGTCCTGCACGATGCTGGGTTGGGCCCGCAGCTCCTCAAACAGGAAGCTCCTCCGGTCCGGCAGCAGCAAGGATGTGTTGACCGGCGGCGAGCTGGTCGCAGAGACCGGCGGCGGGGTCCGCGGGACGGCGAACCCGGAAAACGACAGCCCTGACAGGTTGATTCCCCCTGTGCGCGGGACTGTCGGGTCATAGGAAGGGTCTAGGTGAAGCAGCGCGTTGAGGACCTCGAACCGGGTGGAGACCGTGAAGTTGCGCGCCTCGAACGCCACCGGGCTCCGCAGTCGCTCGGCGATGCTCACGTTGCGCAGCGGCTGCGCGGCGCCGCTGATCGCGCTCTGCTGGCGCACCTGCTGGATCGGAGTCGGCGGCGCTACTTCCTTGAGAAGGACCGATGGCGGCGCCGCGCGCGGTGGCGGGGCGGGGAGCCGAAACACGGCAGGCGCGATGGCGGCGCGGAGCCGCAGCGGCGCAAGCAAGCCCTCAAGAAGACGGTTCTGCGACATTTTAGAGTTCCTTAGCCCACCACCTGGGGTTTGTCTTTCAGCCGCTCTAGGAGGTTCTGAACGTCGGCGCGGACCGCGACCGCGCTCTCGCCCTGGGCGATCTCCGCCAGGCTCGGCGCAGTGGCCAGGCGCGTGGCCGCAGAGTTATTGAGCATGAGCTGGCGGATGCGGTAGATATCCGTCTGGACCCGCAGGAAGCCGAGGTCGATCTGCTGATTGGCCTCCTGAATGACCGCGTTTAGCTGATCGACCACTCCTTGCACACCGATGGTGTTGATCTGGTCCAGATCTTCGGTGTTCAGCGTCGTGTCGTCGCGGAGGAAGGTCCAGAATTCGCTTAGCTCGTTCTTGATCGCCCACAGCTTGACGACGCCATCGATGGCTGCGGTGAGCGCGAAGTATCCGTCCGGGCTGAACTCCACCGCGGTCAGCGACTCCTTATGCTCCAGCGTGGCCAGCCGCGTGCCGCTGCGGACGTCTATGATCTGGGCACGCGGCCCGTCGGTGACGATCAGCCGCTGGCTGTCCGGGCTGAAGGCTAGAGGGCGGAAGAAGGCGGCAAAGGGGTTGGGCAGCGCGCCCAGGCTCACGGTCGTAACCAGCACAGTGGGATTCACGTTGGGGTTCACGCGAGGCATCAAGGGAGCCTGCCAGTCCCATATCTTGACCTCGTTCTGCGTATCCAACGTGGCCAGGTACTTCCCATCGGGACTGAACTCGAAGCTCAGCACCGGAGCGCCGACCGAGAGGCGCACGAGCGCGCCGATGAAGTCGGTGCTATCCGCGTCGCGGATGTGGATGAAGCCGTCGGTGCGGGCGGTCACGACGAGCCAGGCGTTGGCTCCGGATGGGAGCTTGATCCGCGTCCGGCTAAACCCGGTCAAGGTGACGATCGCGGGATCGTAGGGAGGAGAAGCAGCGCGGCCGAAGATCACGCGGACGTGGTCAAGCTCAAGCAGCGGCACCGGCGGCTCGGCGAACCGCCAAAGCTCCGCGAACTCGTTGCCGCCAAGCGTGATCACGGCCCGCGAGCCGTCGCCGGTCATTGATACGGAGACCGGGGTGGCGTTCCCGAGGTTGAAAAGATTTCTACGGAGACCGGTGGCGCGATCATATTCCCAAATCTGGATCGATTGGTCCGTGCTTTTGATGATCACCCGCACCAGATCTCCCTGCGCGTCGCCGACGACCCCGAATGATGCGGCCCCTATGATGGTGGCATTGGCGTCCAGGCTGAACAGCGGTTTGCTCCGGTCGCCGGCCGGGTCCCAGACCGAGACCGCACCGTTTGTGAGGGCGGCGAGCACGAGATAGCCGGTGTGAGGGGCGGGCCCGCCCGTGAAGACCTTGATCGGGCTGAAGGCGATCCAGCTCACGGGGTTGCCGTGCGGGCCCAAGGTGGTCCGCAGGCGGCCGGAGTGAGTCGACCAGATCCGGAGGAAGCCATCAGCGCTCCCGGTTGCGACAAGCGAACCGTCGGGGCTGAAGGCCGCGCAGGTGAACAGATAGGGCCGGACCTTGGGATCGCTCACCGATGCAAACAGCTCGATGGCGAAGGGCTGGTCGATGATCTCGCCGGCGGGGAGGGCGGCGGCGACCTCCTCCGGTTGCTCCAGGGCGCTCGGGTCCGGACTGGGGAAGACCAGCGGCTGCCCGGTGATGGTCTTGGTGATCGCGGACAGCCCGCTGCGCAGGAGCTCCCGCCGGAGCAACCAGAGACCGCGCTCCTTGACGAACCGATCGATGGCGGCGGCGAATTCCGGATCAACCGGCTCGACCTTGAGCAGGCCGGGCTCATAGAGCTCGGTCGGCACCGGCACCAGCACGCGCAAAAAGTCGGGCACTGTCGCGTCGAACCGATCGAGCGCAGCGCTGGCATCGAGCAGCTGATCCAGCTCATCCATCGGTACTGGAAGCGCATCGATCGCAAAGCTGGATGGGAAAAAGCGGTTGCGGATCACCCGCACGACCTGTCCGTTGATCTTCTCCGTCAGCAGCAGACCCACGGCGCTGCGATGGAGCAGCCCGACCGGAGGCAGGAAGCGGAACGGCGCCATCTGATTCAGCGTGCGCCAGATCGTGCAGCGGTAGGTCCGCATCGGATCTTCGTGCCCGATCCACAAGCGGGCCTGCCCCGCGGTCAGCGTGAACTTCCCGATGTTGCCGTGCTCCAGGGGCCGGAACTGCAGCTGATCGTTGCCGTTCTCAGCGGCAAACGTCGTTACCGTCGTGTCGGTGGTGAACAGACTGAACTCACGATAATCCGGAGGAATCACTGATCCCGTCTCCGGATCGCTGATCTCGATGTTGAATTCGATGTCGGGGGGCAGATCGAAAAATACGATCGGAAGCAGATCCGGCTTCAGGTTCGACTCCGGCAGGGGAGGGAGCATCTTGGTGGTGCTCTGCTCCTCCACTGCCTGGATCAGGTGCGCCGAGAACTGATCGATGCGGGCCTGCCACAGCATCGGGTTCCCCGGGTTGCGTAAGCCGGGCAGCGGGCTCCGGGTCAGGGCTTTGCCGCCGATGCGAACGACGGCGGCGCGATCGAGGAAGGTCTCCGCACCCATCGGCGGCGGCTGTACCGTGGCGAGCGTCGCATCCGCTATCGACAGCAGGCCCAAGGGGACACCGATCTGCTCCCAGGGAGCGGGTTGTCCCGGCGCCCGATCCCGCTCTTTTTCAAACAGCGCGAACGCGAGCTGGTTGCGCGAGACCTGCGCCATCGGCAGATGGAACAGTACGAGCCGGCAGCCATCGACGATCTGCAGGTCGTCGAACGGATCGTTGTCGGGGTCCTGCTCGCAGGGATCGGCGGGGTTGAAGTTGCCGACCTGCTCCGCCTGCACGGGCTGCAACACGACCACGAACAGCAAGGGAAGCGCCTCCGCCGCGAGCTTGGCTACCGCGAGCAGCGCCGTCAGCGATGGGGCCAGTCGATAGGTCTGCGGCGGCGCAAGAACATCATCCGGCGCGACCGGCATATCCAGCTGATTGAGCAGCGCGCGGGTGACGCCGCCGATCATCTGCGGCGCCATGCTGTTTGGGTCGGGCGGCGCGGTGGGGGTGCTTGTATCCGCCTGCGGCGATGCCGAAAGTTCTGCCGTCAGCGCATCCCGGCTGCGCATCACGAGCGGAGCCAGACCGTCGCGGTCGAAATAAACCGGTAGTGTCTCGATGTCCACCTGCAGGCCGAGCGGCACCTCTACGTCCTCCCCGCTCGCGCACAGGCCTAAGCCTGGGGTCACCTGCAGGAAGAACTTCGCGCGTCCGGACTCGGTACGCTGCTCCAGCGATGCCTCCAGCCCGGCGACTGTGCCCGGAGATACCAGCTGCCCGCGGAGGGCGAGTCGGCCGCCGCGCTCGGCCTGCTCCGCGGACAGGGCGGTGTCGGTCAGCGCTCGGCCGGTAAACAAGTTCAGGCGCTTGCGCCAGCTGGCATCGACCTGAGGCGCGATCGTGGGCTGCACTTTAATCACGCGCTCACCAAAGAGCGGATCGCGGATGGGCTTGACGGTCATCGCTGGAGTCCTTTCAGTGCTCGCCTACGTGGAAGGAGGCGATGGGCCGTTCACGTCATCTATGGTCACAGTCACCTTCTCTCCGGCTATGACCTCGGCCTTGTATTGAATGTGGCTCCGCCGCACGTAGTAAAGGAGCGTGGTGTTGCCGAGCGCGGCCTGCCACGCCGCATCGATCGATGCTTGCGGGTTCACCGCCACCATCTCCGCGGGCTTCGGGGTCAGCATCCGCAGCGCCTCCAGCGGCCGCCGCTGCGCCAGAAGCCCCGGCGCCGCAGCCTTGAGCGTGGCCTTTAGGGACGCGAGCTTGCTGTTAAGCTGCAGCACGGCCGCCCGCGACGCCGGAATCAGGACCAGTACGGAGGTCGCCTCCAGTGTGGCCCCGGAGGCGGTCAGATCGATGGGCGGCAGCGACAGGCTCTCCCGCAGCAGCTCCCCTATCTCGTCCTCCGGCACGATGGACAGCTCAACCGAGATCTCCTGCGGGAAGTAGATCTGGGTAAACCCGACCGCATCGAGCGCCGCCCTCGGCATCCGCCCCGCCGCCGGCAGGCAGTCAAAGTACAGCGAGGCGGCGAAGCGTCCATCGCTGCCTCGCCGCTGAAGGACGTCCTGCAGGTGGGCATCGTACTGCTGCAGATGCGCCTCGCGCAGCGCCTGGGAGCTTGTTCCCAGGTTGAGGATGTCGCGAACCTCGGCGCCGATTTCGCGGCGGACCATGAAGGGGTCGACCCACTGCAGGTTGCCGCGATTCAGCGCGATCATGGCGATCGGCAGCACGCCATCAGGGACGCCCTTGGTGCCGCGGTTGACGAAGATCTCGCGCGCCGTGCGCGCCCGGCGCTGGTCCAGCTCCTGAACGGCTCCGTCGTCCGGGTAGGGGATTAGGGTCACCGCGACCGCTTCGATGATGTCGCCGTCTTCGATCGAGCGCTTGCCGCCGATCGCGGTCGGATAGGTCGTAATCGGATTGGCGGTAAACTCCACCGGTCGCAGCGCGACCACGAACAAGCCGGTGCGGTTGGCGCGATCCGTATCGGTGGGAACGCGGCCGAGCCCGAAGGCATCATCGAGCCGCTGGATCTCGCCTAGTGCAGTGAGATCGACCAGCAGATCATCGGCCACCACCACCAGCTCGCCGTTAGACGTCACGCCGTGGCCAGCCGCGATCTTGAGCATGCCTTTTTCGCCGCGGCTCACCTGCAGACCGCTGACGACCCCTTGCCCGCCGGAGCGCGCCAGGTCCGCTTGCCGGGTCAGGAAATACGTCTGCTCGCGCGTGAGATCGCGCGCCGCCAGGAACCGTCCGTCGAAGTAGCGCGGGCGCCGTCGCCGCTCATTTAGCACCAGGGTCCCCGCCCGCAGCGATGCATCCGCCTCCAGGGCCTTGACCGGCTGCCGCGCCGGTCCGCGTGTTGAACTTGCCATCGTGTCCCTCTCGGTCCGCCTGTTAGGGGTCTACTTCCCGCTCAGTCCCAAGACAATGGAGCCAGCGGCGTAGACAAAGCGCCGCCTCTGGTTGTCAAACTCCGGCATCAGCGGCGCCGACAGCGGGTCAGCGCTGCTCCGCTGCCGCCTGATCGGAGGTCCGCTGACCGGAATCGCCACCCGCGCGATGAAGACGGCGCTCGGATCGCGACGCAGCGGAATGAGCTGGCCGTCCTCAAGCCCGGGCACCAGCCCCGCCAGATCCGGCCACCTGGGCTGGGAGTCCCAGGCGTCCAAGATCGCCTTCTGCGCATCCTCCAGGCTCAAGGAAGACGTACCCGAACCGGGCCACAGGCTCGCCGGCGGCGGGCTCAGCATGCCTGTCGCGAGCACCAACTTCAGCTCGTACCCGTCCCGCAGCCGTGATGGCGCCACGGCGTCGGTGGCGTCGAAGGGACCGGTGGCCAGGGCCGGGGTCTTGCCGCGTTCGCAAGCGGCGAAGCGCAGGTAGACATCAGCGACCACGCCGCGCACCATGACCCCGTTTAGCACCGAGACGTCGTGGACGGCCTGCGCCAGCTCCGCCGGGTCCTGATCTAGGAACCAGCGGTCGAGCCGGATGCAGGCGCTCCGTGGCACCTCGATGAGACGGCCGAAGGAGTCCAGGGCCAGGCCGCCCTCGACGGTCAGCTCTTCCTCGGTCGCCGGTACATTAGGCCCCTGCGCTGGCTGCGCCGCCTTGTAGCCGACACGCAGACCGGCTACCGTGCCGCTGCCGTGCAGAAACGACAGCGCGCGGGCCAGGCGGCCGCGGTGGTACAGCTGCTCCGTACTCAGATCGTCCGCATCGAGCAGTACGCCCAGCCGGTAGTACAACCGGTCGCGGGTCTGTTCACTAGTCAGAGCCTGGGTCAACGGATCATCGCGGGTGCTCATCTGGGGTGCCCTCTTTCACGTCACGATCGCCGTACGGTTACCGTGGTCACGACCGGGGTGCTCATGATTCCCTTGTCGTTTTCGACCACCAGCTGGACGACGTACTGGCCTGGCGGCAGGCCAGGGGTCAGCATGATGGTCGGGGTGTCGGTGATCGGCATCTTGTTGAGCTCAAGCGTCACCATCGTGAATTCCTATCGATCCCGGCCGCGATTCTCAGGGGGCGCGTCCGTGCCGCCGGTCGCAGCCACCAAAGACCAGTGGTAGCGGGTGATCCGGCCGGAGGGGTCGGTGGACTTCGAACCATCCAGGGTCACGCTATCGCCGACGCGGACCGTGGTCCCGGGCCGCGCCTCGATCACGGCGACCGGAGGCGCGACGACTTGCACCTCGACCGTCGCCGGGTCCGAGCGGATGCCGTGGTCGTCTTCGACCACCAGCTGGAAGCGGTAGCGGCCGGGGGCCAGGCGCTGCTGGACAACCAGCGTAGGGGCGTCGGTTACGATCTCGGTATTCGGGGTGAACTCTTGCATATTTTACTCCAGGGTTCGGGTGTGAATATGTCGCTAAGAAAGGAGCTTCCAGTGAAAGGCTGTGATGTTGTGTCCGCCGATTGCGACGGACTGACTGCCATCAAGGACAAAGGGAACTCCGGCTGAGACCGCGGTCGTCGTGATGATCGCCGCCAGCGGCCGCGGGTCTACGTCGGCGCCAGCGTTGCCGTTCTGCAGCCGCGGATCCAGGCTCGGCAGACCGAGCAGGCGATCCCCGGCTCCAAGCTGGCTGCGCTCGATTTCGACCGGCGAAGGGCCCGGCTTGGGAACAAGATACGTATCGATACCGATAAGCGATGCGATGCCGACTACGAACGCGGCGCGCGCCGTAGCCACGCGGCTCTCGATATGCGCCGGCGCTTCCAGCTCGAGCACGCGCCGCAGCAGGCCCAGATCGACCGGAGAGATATCATTGTGTACGAGCACGGTCACGCGGTGCGCCAGGCGCTCGAAGAACTGCTGCACCGCCTGCTGCTCCGCCATCTCTGCCGGCGTCGGACCCTCGCCGCCGCGTCCGGGGCGCTCCACAAGATCGGCGGCGAAGACGGCGAGGAATTCCTTTTTCTCCTCATCGCCGAGAAACAGGGTGTCGCCGACAAAAGAGTTGCCGCTCTCGCCGAGGCCGGGTAAGAGCGGGTTGTCGGCCCCGGAGAGATCGGCCCCCAAAATGGTGGCGAAGGTCCGCCGCAGGCGGAAGTCCTCCACGACCACGGTGCGGCCGTCACGGACCGAGCCACCGCTGGCCAGATCCAGCGCCAGCTTGAGCCCGCGCAGGGTGCCGCGATAGCGGTAAAGCTCCGGTGCCGCGGCGAGCAGCGCCCGCCTCCGCGCCTGCGGGATCACCGGATCGAAGGTGAAGCCGATCCAGCTCGCCAGCCACTCCAGCGCTTCAGCGGGCGCAGAGCGTGCATCGGTGAGAAGGTACGCGCCGGCGATTCGATCTTCGATCGGCGTCAGCAGGCCTTCGAAGTTGGTCAGGAGGCGCTCTAGGAAGTCCGCCGGGGTGCTGCGCACCGGCTCGGTCGCCGGCGGACCGTCCGCATCGGAGCCGAAGGCGGTCTCGTGGAACAGCTCCGGCAGGTAGCGATCGCGGTAGGAAAAACGCGAAGCATAAGCGCGCAGCGCGAACAGCTCGGGAGTCTTGCGGCCATCGCTGCGCAGCGCGATGCGGACCCACAGGAAGCGGCCGCGCAGGGCCCGCACCGGGCTGCGCGTGCGCTGAATCAGGACGGTGAACAGGCCGGCTTCGTCCTTGCGCGCCGGCTCTACGACCAGACCCGGGTGGAACGGCAGCTCGGAGGGAATCGAGACCCATACGCCGCGCGGAACTCCCGCGTTATCGGTGGAAACGGGGACGGCGCCGAAGCAGTGCTCATGCCACTGCGCCGGCTCGGTCGGCTCGCTCGCCTGGTCGCTCGCCGCCAGATACACCGTCACCCCGCAACCGGGAGGCAGCAGGGCCTCTAGGTACAGCCGATGCCAGACCGTCTGCGGGGTTCCGCCGTCCAGCGGCCCGGCGCTGCGCGCCTCCGCACTGCGGGCATAGGAAGGCAGCGGGATGTGGTGCAGCGGCGCGCTGCCTGATGCGATGGGGAAGTGCGGCGGCAGCGTGGTGCCCTGCACGAAGGGACCGCCGTCGTGCTGGCGCAAAGGATAAAAATCACCTACCGGCAGCACCGGCTCGCCCGCCGCTTGCGTAAGCTCTGTCAGCTCATAGACCATCGCCTCTTTCAGCTCCGGCACCAGAACCGCCAGCCGGGTGGCGGCGACCCAGGCCAGGCTATAGGCGCCGCGCGCACCGGCCAGCGCCCGCGGCGCGGCGAAACCGTCTTCGCGCTGCAGGTGAAGCAATGCGTCGCCGGTTGCAGTCAGGCTCAGCACCGCGACGCGGCCGTCCGGACCACAGGCCAGCGCCACCGGCTGCGACGTGCCCAAGTCCAGCGCCGGCAGCACAGTGAGACGGGGCTGATTCGGGTTCTCCGGCTGCGGACGAAAGACATCGGAGTTGTAGGGTCCATGCTCGCGCTCGGGCAAACCGCGCAGGCGTGCCAGCCGGCCGCGGGTTCGATCGAGCGCCCATACGCCGCCGCGTGGGTCGGCCGCGATCCGTCCTGCGGTGAAGCCGGCGGCATGCACGCTCACCGGCTCCCAGCGCCGGCGCCGGTCGACCAGCACGACCTCGCCGGCGACCGCCAGATAAAGGACCCCGTCATGGCCGATGGCGAGATCGGTCGGCGGCGAAGCCGGAGAATAGATCGGCACCACACCCGGCAGAGCCCCCGTGGCCAACACCCGCGAAACCGGGGCATCGAAGAAGGCGCGCGTGCCGAACGCGTCCACCGTCTGCGGGACCTGGTCGAGCAGCGCGGCGACTGCGGCTGCATCGTAGGAATTCTGTTGCGGCCGCGGCACGCGCTGGTTGGCCAGGCGAAGGCTGCGCCGCACCGAATCGTAGCGCAGGGCGGCCGGCAACGGCTGAAAGTGGCGCTCCTCAGCGAGCAGGAAGGGCCGCAGTCCGTTGGCATCCATCTAGCACACCTCGGGCGTGACCGGGACCGCCACCGCGGTTGCGCCACCCAGCCCGCCAAGTCCCACCAGACCGAGCGCATCCTGCTGCAGATCCTCTGGAGAGTCCCCTTCGCTGATGACCACCGACAAGAGCTCGGGCAGCTGCCACGGAGCAAGCTCGATCACCACGGGCTCATGCTCGCTGAGGCGCTCGATGTGCTGCCAGCGCGGCTCCTGTCCCTCGGTCTCTTTTTTCCGGAACAAGTTGATCTGGGCGACCCCAGCAACTCCGGACACGCGGGCCACGGCGACTTCCACTTCGCGGTCGCTGACCCCGCGCCCCAGAGGCCAGCCCTGACCGTCGGGTCCTCCCGGCGGCAGCGGCCACAGAAAACGTCGCAGGGCCTCACGCACGGCGTTGACCACGGCGGCGAACTCCAGACCTTCGTGCACGGTGATTCCCACCCCGATTCCCACGCTTACGTACTCGCAGCCGATGGTGTAAAGCTCCGTACCCAGCGTGCGCCGCTCATCGAGGTAGGCGTGAACCGTCTCTAGGAACGGTCGATCCGGACGCGGGTTGGGCGGCTGCGGCAGCGCTTTTTCCGGCAACACCATGACGGACACGACGCCCGGCGTGTTCTGCCGCATCTGCTGCGGCTTGAAGCGCGGCAGCACCTCCACCCGCGCCACCGCTGCCCCCGGCGTATCGAGCGCCAGGCGCCGGTAATCCTCCGCGGTGACGGCGCGGTTGCCGTGCCGCAGCAGGCCGGGAATGCGCTGCTCCGCCATCGCCAGGGTCTCCGCTTCTTGTCCGCCGTCGAGGGTCAGGCTCTGCACCACTTTAAGTTTGCGGGTGACGGTGGCTCCGGAGAGATCCCGGCCTTCGACATTGGTCAGGGCGAGCGGCGGCAGATTTCCCGCGGCGCCGCCTCCGGCGCGCAGCACGGCGGCGCGGATGCGCATTCCAGACTCCGGAATGCGACCGCGCACTCCATCGCCGAAGCGGACCGTGCCGGCCTCGCGATCCAAGGCATAGACGCGGCTGTCGCGGCCGGCCTGCGCCAGATCGTCCACCTCGCTCCATACAACATATCCGACGCCGGGCTCCTCGACCTGAAGGCTCAGCTCGACCACCGAAGTCGCCGGCAGCTGCAGCTGCTGATCCGCCGCGCCGCTGCTCTGACCGACGATGCGGCTGCTGAGGGTCTGGATCTGATCGATCTCCACCGCATTGATCCCCACCCACGACAGCCGCAGGCTGGCCAGCGGCGCGGTCGGACGCAGCCGCACCCAGGCGACGATGCGCTCCGCCAGCACCGGGTCGTCCAGGCGCGGCGGATGATCGCCCGTGCCGGCATCGGCGAAG
Organism: uncultured Myxococcales bacterium; assembly: GCA_937879845.1. Lineage (GTDB taxonomy): Bacteria > Myxococcota_A > Polyangia > Palsa-1104 > JAEUJZ01 > CALFML01. The sequence continues at coordinate 2,785 of CALFML010000181.1, read as the reverse complement.
ACCCGGACGTCGTCGCTCGGGGCGCCGATGTTCTCGGCCGCGGGCAGGCGCAGGCGCAGCACGCCGCGACGAGTCAGGCCCGCCGTGGTGTCCGCAACGACTTCGAGCGGCAGGTACTCCGGCAGCAGCGGCGTTTGCTGTCCGGTGCTGATCTCGAAGACATGCGGAATGCGCGCCCGCGGACCGATCTCGGTGGTCAGCGAAGGTACCGTCACCTGCGGCGTGACGCCGATGCTGAGCAAACGGGGAAGGCCGTCCGCGCCGCCCAGGGTCAAGCGCAGCGACTTGCTCGCGACCTTTTCGGGTGCCAGCAGCGCGATCCACAAGCGCTGATCGATGGTCTCGCTTATGAGATCAAACCCCTGTTTGGCCGCCATGCCATCGGGGAAGACCGCGGCGGTCGTGTAGTAGGCCGGCTCGGTGTTCAGGGCATAGACTTGGCGCAGCGCCTCCAGCACGGCGGCCTGGTCCTGCCGCTCCTTTTCCGTCAGCGGACGCTTGTGGTAACACGCCGCGGTAACCGGCAGGACGGTCAGCTCGCTGCGGGTCTCAAACGGCACCGGGCCCTTCAGGGTCGCCAGCGGCCGCAGCGTCACTGAATCCGTCACCTGGCTATCGCGAAAGCTTTCATCTAGGAACACAGAGACTACGCTGCTCGCCGGTCGGGCCGGTCGCAGACCGATGCCGAGCAGGCGCAGAAACGCCAGCCGCTGGCGCTCCGGGATCAGGTTGGCGCGGTACAGCAGCGTATCGGTCAGCCAGGCGAACAGCTCGACCAGGGTGCGGCCCGGATCACCGATGCGCGGATGCGTCCACTCCGGAGTATGGGCGGGAATACGCGCCAGCGCCTCTTCCACGAGATCGTTGAAGGAGCGGTCATCCAGGGCTGGGGGGCGGATGGGCATGGTCTAGGCTCCGAGTTCCAAAGTCAGGCCCACTTGCTGGGGGGTGCCGGTGCGCAAAATGCGATAGGCGATCTCGACGCGGATGTGGGTCGGCTGCTCGGCGACCTCGGTGACCTCGACGCGATCGAGCAGGATGCGGTCTTCCCAAGTCGCCAGCGCATCGCTCACCGTGTCGTGTATCCGGCGGCGCAGGTAGATGGTATTGGGCTCGCCGAGATAGCTCTTCAGGCCGGCGCCGAACTCCGGGCGCAGCAGCTGCTCGCCGGGACTTGTGCTGAGGATGACGCGGATCGCCTGGCGCACGCTCTCGGCCAGAGTCGGGAAGTTGAGCCGCCCGTGTTCGTCCGGTAGAGGAAGAAGCGGCCAGCCGACAAGCGGCAGAAACGGATTGGGCTTCTCCATCGCTAGCCACCTCGCTTGGACTGGGGGATGGGAATGCAGATACGGATAAACGGCAGCCAGAAGAACACGATGTTGAGCAGAATCAGGAAGATCGTAAGTACGATGAAGGCGCAGATGGTGATAAGCGGGATGTTGAAGCCGCAGATCCAGTTCAGGGTGGAGCTTCCGCCTTCTTCGATCTGTCCCTTGAACACGTTGAGCGGATCGATCTTCCGCAGGAATTCAAACAGGTTGCCGGGTACCTGGAAGGCGACGTTGGGCTTGACCGTCTTTACCCAGTTGCGATCAACCGGCGGCAGCGCCACCTTGACGGGCGGCAGCACGCCGCTGTCAAACCAGGGAGCGATGGCGAACGGCTCGCTCTCCTGACTCCACAAAAGCTCTGGCGGGCAGCCGTCCGGACGGCGCAGCCGGACGAATGCGCGCAGCCGGTAGGGAGTCGGGCTGTTCGGATCGAGCTCTTCGAAGCGCCCTTGCTGCTGCGCGACCCCGCGCAGGCGGTCCTCCAGCGCCTCTTTGGCGGCGGCGGCAATCGCTGGTGCCAGGACCTCATCGTCAATGGTCGGCCATGACTCCGGCATGGTCACGCTGGTCGCGCCGAGGTCGGCCTTCTTATTGCGGTTGACCAGGACCATCGCCGCGTCGCGCAGAAACGCACCGGCCGGCCGATGCGCCACCTGCCGGGTCGCGGCGTTGCGATACGGGAGCTGGATCTGGTTTATCGCATCGAAGAGCCGCTGCCCCGGCGTCCGCGCGGGGCCTGCGGTCTCGTCGAAGACGTTGAGCTCGACCAGGAGCTGCGTCAACATGTCGATGAACTTCTGCAGGTCGTCGGAATCGGCGTCCTTTTCCGTAACCACGGCGCCGGGTCGCGGCACCACCTGCTTGATCTTCATCCCGCCGACCGTCGTGCTGCTCGCCTGCAGGAGATCGGGGAGGTGGGTCTTGACGAAGTCCATGTCGTACTGGAAGCGCGACGCGCCTTCGGTGTGCTCGCTGCTGGTGAGCGGCACCACGCCGAAGAGCAGGGTCCGCCCGACCGCCTTGCAGACCTCGGGCGGGGCGACGAACAGCGTGGTCACGCTTTCGGAATAACTGTCCCAGGGACTGCGCCGGACCGGCATGCGCGCCAGCAGCTGCGGCGCCACCGCGGCGAGCGGTCCGCGCCGCCGCTCCGGATCGGGATCGAGATCCTCCTGCGCGCCGTTCTGGAAGGAGACCCAACCGACCACTTGATTCTGCTCGCGCATCCAGCCCTGCCGGTTATGCGGCTCGGGCGTGCAGCGGCGCAGGACCATACCGGAGCTCTCGATCGACGCCGGATCGATCCGCGGCTGACCGGGGCGCGGACAGACAAGCTCCAACACCACGAGGTGGAAGGTCCGGTGGACGGGCTGAAACAGGCGCAGCAGGCTGCCGCTCTGCGGACGGACCAGGGTCTGCGCCAAGTCGTGCCAACCCTCGGTGCTGGAAAGGCC
>CALFML010000180.1 GCA_937879845.1 uncultured Myxococcales bacterium | reverse complement strand
CCCTTTTCCTTGAGCATCCGCTTGGCCTTCTCCAGGTCCAGGGCCAGCTGCTCCTGCGCCGCGGTGAGCTCCTCCACGCTCTGTCCGAGCTTGGCCTGGTCGCTGCGCTTCTGGTCCTGGTCGCGATGGAACGCCTGCGCCATGTGGACCAGGTTCAGATTGCTCAGCAGATTCGCCGCGGTGAGCCGCATGTGTTTGGGCACACTGCCGGGTCCCTTAAGCGTGATGATCTCGACGAAGTACCACAGCAGCGCCAGGAGCGGCGGGAGCCCTTTGACCAGCATCTGGTGCTTGCCCACGGTCTTGGGGAATGCCTCGATGAGGTAGTCGAGCAGCGCCTGCTCCCCGAGGTTGATGGTCTGCGCGCCGAGCGAGCCGACGCCATCGCTGGCCAGCCGCGCCATGCGCCAGCTGCCGAGCATCATTTTCTTTTCGAGCTTCTCCGCCTTCTTCTCGGCTTTCTTTTTGTCCTCCTCCGTCTTTTCCAGCTCACGGTCCTGCGCCGAGACCTTGTCGATTTTCTCCTGGTGCGCCTGCCGCAGCTGCGCGAGTGTCTTATCGCGTTTATCGAGCTTCTCGATGATCTTGCGGTTCTCGTCTTCGTCAGCCATGTGCATCCCCCTTGTGCATGTGTGGTCAGGACTCTGGAGTCAGAAGGCGGCTCAGCACCGGCTGGGGCGCCTCGGACTCGGCAAGAAGCGTGATTGCTTCGGTGATCTTGGTTCGCAGGGCGGGGTCGAAACTGAGCTCCCGCTCCTGCCAGCGGACGTGCTGCGCTTCCAGGTAGCGAATGACTGCCTGGCCCGCCTCAAGCGAGCGGACGCGCTTGACATGCAGCCCGCTCGCAAGGTGGGTGACTGAATAGTCCCCCGCCGTCTCGTCTTCCCCGAGCGGCCGATGCAGGACGAAGTAGCGGCTCTTCCACAGAGCCAGGACTTTTTCCTGCCCGTCGCGGGTCGGGACTGTCACCCAGCGCGCGGCGTCGTCGCTCTCGCTCGACTTGGGGAGGATTCCACGCGGGAAGGTGCGGCCCCACCACGCATCGGCGCAGAGATTGAGGTCTCCCCACTTCAGTCCGTGCCCCCCGGCGGCCAGTTCCAGATAGGTCTTCCACCCCGACCGGTTGGGAGCCAGCACGGAGGAAAGCGCCGCGTGCGTGGCCAACGGCCTGAGCGCCGGTCCTGCGGGCACGAGTTTCAACACGTCATGCTCGCGAACCGGGACGAGGAAGCTGCCCGAAGCCGGGGCCTGACTCAACGCGGTCATGAATGCGAGCCCGGTGTGCTGCCAGAACCAGACGCGGTGCGCCTCATGCGCCCAGCGCAGGCCAAGTCCTTCGAAGTCTCCCTGCGCCACACCGGCTAGCGCTTTGTGTAACCCGCCCGCGAGCGCGGCGCGGTCCTGCTCTTCGGGCCAGGGCTTCTGATAGGCCATCGGGTCGGGCCGCTCCAGAAGCGGCGCGGCCTGCGCGAACGTCGGCTTGAAATCTGGGCGCCCCGCATCAAGGGGTCGGAACGCATGCGTCCCGAAGAGGCGCACGCCGAAGACATCGCCCTCGACCTTGCCGACTTCCATCCCGCCGCCCGAGGCGTCTTGGTAACGCGCGCCTTCCCAGAGAGGAACCTGGCGGTCGTCTTGAGTCTGAACGACCAGAAGCGGCGTGCCTCGCTCGGCAATCGGGATGAGAAAGGCCCAGGGCCAGATCTCTGGCGGCGTCTGCAGCAGACGGCGCTTGGCCTCCTCGATCGCGGCGTGCGTGCGCGCCTGCTCGTCTACGTCTTTGAGCCGCGCCAGGGCGACGATTCGGCTCACGAGCGACTGGAGGGTGGTCCAGGCATTCTTGAGGACGTTTTTTCGCCGCTCCTCGTCCTGCTGGCGGCGTAGCTCGGCCAGGGCGTTCTCGGCGTCGCCACCGGACAGGTACAAAAGCATCTCCTCCACGGAGAGCTCGGACTGGGCAGCGGGGTTGTTGGTCTCGCGGTCGGCGCTCTGCAAGAGGTCGCGCATCCAGCCGAGCTTCCCGGTGATCATCTGCAGCCGGATCACATCCACCGAGCCCTCGCTGAGCAGGTACACGATGCGGATGACGGCCTGGAGGTTGCCCTGACGCACGGCGCGGCCGTTGCGCTGCTGGAGCGTGGCGGGCTCCCATGGCAGATCCAAGTGAATCACCTGGCAGGTGCGCACTTGCAGGTCGATGCCCTCGTACGCGACCGAGTTGGCGATGACGTAATCGAACTCGGGCGGGGTGCCCTCCTGCACGACGCGGCCCGCGGCATCGAGCACGGGGGAGATGCCGTTGAACTTCTCGGCGATGGTCTGGCGGTGCTGGGGGGTCGGCGCCGTCTCGGCATTGAGCACGGCAATCCGCTCCGCGGGCACGCCCCTGCGGACCAGCTCCTGCTTGAGCCAGGCGTGAACGGCGACGTTTTCGCAGAAGTAGATCACCGCGCAGCCACGGGCCTGGAGGCCGATGCGTGCGGCTTCTTCGATCTTGGGGCTGCGAGGGTTTGTCACCTGCTGGGCATTGCGCCAAGTCCAGCGTCCGCGGCGCGCGGGGGCGTTTTTGCCCGTCTGGAGGCGTGCTTCATCCATGGGCTCCTCGGTCGTTGACGCTTCGCGGCCCTGGAGTGACACGTTGCGCGGAGTTGCGATGGACGCCTCTGTTGACACCTCCGTTGACACCTCCGTTGCTCCAGGGGCTGACGTTGCGGTGGATGCTTCCGTGGACGGTTCACGGCGTTTACGAATCGACATGGCGTGGCTCCTTTGTCGAGGCGTCCGTTGACGCTTGGTCCTCGAGTACCGGCAAGTCCTCGATCGACACCTTCGCGCTCCCTTCGCCGATCGGCGGCGTGTCGAGCTCCGGGTGAATCGAGACCAGCGCCATGCGCTGCAGGGTGCCCAGCGCCTTGAGCTTCGCCTTGGGATCGGTGCCGGCCCGCTGAAGAGCGCTTGTATAGTCGAGCACAAGCGCCTGGTACAGCTCCCGCTGCTCTGGGCTCATCGGCACGGCGCGGGTCTCGACCTGGCTCTGCGGGAGCTTGAGTCCGACTTCTTCCGCGGTCCGGAACTCGGCGTAGCGGAAGACGATGTCGCGCAGCTCGTCCTGGTTGCGGAAACCCGCGACGACCGAGCGCTGCTTCTTGCTCAGATCAGGCTCGATGACCCAGCGCTGCTCCAAGCGCAGGTAGCGGTCGATGAACACCTCCGGATTGAGGATTCCAAGGCGCGTCCAGGCATCGGTATCCACGTAGCCAAGGAGGCTGTAATACTCTAGGGGGCTGTTCTTGGCCGGCGTCGCGGACAAAAGCACCACGCCGCTGCCGCCGTTGCGCTCGCGCACGTCGAAGGCGCGCAGGGCGAAGTTCCAGGCGCGCTGGCTCCCTTCGCTGATTGCGCCGAGGTACTTGGGCAGGCCGCCCTCGCGCTCGGACACGGACCAGAGGTTCTTGAAGTTCTGCGCTTCGTCGAGGATCAGGAGGTCAATCTTCAAGTCCTCCCAGAAGAGGCCGGGGTCAGGGTCTTGCGCCTCCAGGGTCTCGGCGACCCAGCGGTCTACCTCCAGCGCGAACACGGCTCGGTTGCGCTCAGAGACATCAGGGAGACGACTCAGTAGATCCTTGAGCGCGTCGTGCTGGGCGGCGGATTCGGCTTCAAGCTGCGCGGCGACCTCGATACGCATGCGCTCGAGTTCCGAGGGCGTGGCCGCTTCCACGGCTTCGACGCCGAGGACCCGCCGGACGGCGCCCAGGCTGACCCGCTTGCGCTTGCGCCGACCCTTGGCGTCCGCGGCACGGCCCTCTCTTTCCGTCTGTTGCTCGAAATCGGCCAGAGTGCTCTGGACGCGCAGCCCGAGCTCGCGCTGCACCGGGGGCGAGGCGGCAACAAAGCGCCGCAGGGTGTCGGCCCGCATCCCCGTGCGACCAAACATCGAGTAGGAGACAATCGCCAAGTCGTACTCGCCGGCTTGGAACTGGCGGTATTTGAGCGCGCGTTCCTCCGCAGTGTCGGTGCGGCTGCGCAGCGTGCCGGAGCGGCCCAGGTAGCGCTCGATGCCGATGAGCACCACGCGATAGTCGGGCAGCGCGCGGTGCACCTCCTGCTCCCACTTGAGCAGGATGGTGTTGGGGACCACGATGAGGATCCGGCGGGCGCGGCCGTCTTGGCGCATGCGCGCGGCGACCGCGATGCCGGTAGGGGTCTTGCCCACGCCCACGTCAAAGCCAAGCAAGCCGCCGTTTTGCGCCAGCAGGCGCCACGCGCCGGCGCGCTGGTGGGGACGCAGCGTAATGGGGCCGCGCCAGCGGACGATCTCCAGCTCGCGCGGCTCGTAGGTCGGCAAGACGTAGCCGCGGAAAAGCCGCCCGTAGGCCAGCTCAATGGCTTGCGCGGCCTCCGGGTTGCGTTTGAGCCAGCTGGCAAAGTGTGCGACGGCGCGGCGGGCATATTCCAGGCGCACCCGATCGAGCGCTTCGGCCGCGGACTCTTCTCGGTCGAGCTCTGCGATCCACTGTTTCTCGTAGTCGAGCGCAAACAGGCTCAGGTCGTAGTTGAGGTAGCCCAGGGCGACTTTCAATCGCGGGTCGGCGTGCTCCAGCGCGCTGTAGGCTTGGCCTTGCAAGACGAGCAGGCTGGCCTCCCGAGACAAGGGCGGCACGGCAGACTGGGTCCAGGCGGACAGCCACTCTTGGAGCACGTCCACCGGAATCCAGGGCATGCGCGGCTCGGGAGCGATCTCGGTGATGGCGGGCGGAGTCAGAAGGCGAAGCAGGCGCGCTTTCTGACGCTCCGAATTGGCATCGCCGCGCTGGGCTTGGTCGCGAGCGCGCTCGTATTTGGGCCACAGGTGGCCCGTGTAGTATTCGCTCTCGGGCATCCAGAGAGCGTCGTCGAGGCAAAAGCCGCCGGCATAGAGCGCAGATTCGAGCGCGGCGGGTGTCAGCGGGGGCGCGCCAAGCTCTGTGCGCAGCGTGCTGAGCGCCGCGGTTGAGAAGCGGCGGCGGGTCGCGTATAGAAACTGGGCCTGACCGATCACGTCCTCCGGGCTGCCGCGGTATTTGGGCTCATACGCGGGCGGGATGCGGAACGCCGGGGCCAGCTGGCCCGATTCCTCGAAGGCGGACAGGAAGGAGGTGAGCTCGGGGAAGTCTTTGGTCGCGCGCTGCAGGGCGCGGTCGTGGTACGGGGAGCGCTGGCCCGCGGCCGCGTGCGTCTTCTGCCAACCGGACAGCGCCTCGTGCAGCTCGCCGTAGAGCGCGGCGGCGGTCTTGGCGCTCGCGCTGTCGCTTGCGGCGCCCAGGTGCGTGAGAAATTCCGCCACGCGAGTCCCCAGCGCCACAGCCAGCTGTAGTGAGGGCGAAAGGTCTTGAAGGCGAGCGGCCTGCGCGCTCGGTGCGCGAGCGTGCCGGAAGGGTTTGATCCAGCACGATGCGCACACCGGACGCGGCGTAAAGGCCGGCAGCGCGGTGAACTCGCCGACGATCTCGTAGCCGAAGCGGGGCTTCTTCTTGAGCAAGTCCGGATCGCCGGGGTCCTGTTCGCCCAAGACCGTCCCCAGGATGTGGTGCGGCGCTTCCTGCTCGAAGTATCGACCCTCGAGCACGACTTGATCCTCGGGCAAGATCTCCGCGAGCTCGCCGCCGCGCGCTTGCAGGAAGATCAAATCGGTGACCAGGTTCGCGCCGGGAAACAGGGCGGACGGGAGGCGAAAGGCGGCGATGAGGTGATGCCGCAGCAGCACCTTCTTTCGCAGCGCGGTGAAGGCAGGCGCCTTGGAGGACAGAAACCCATACGGGATGAGAAAGACCGCCAGGCCCCCGGCGCACAGGAGGTCCGGGCCGCGGCGCAGAAAGTACGGATAGGCGTTCCGCTCGCGGTAGTCGAGGTCGGGATCGAGCGTGACGGTGCCGCCGCGCTTGCCGTAGGGCGGATTGCTCACCACCAGGGCAAGCCTCCCCGCCATCGCGGACTCGTTCTCGGCCACCCACTGCTCAAACGGCCCTTCGAACACCGTGATGTCCGGACGCGCCGCCGCCAAGATCCGGACCGAGACGTGGGAGACCTCGACCGCGGTCCACCGCAGCCGCTCAAAGCCGGGGCCGGACAGGGCGTGGATGAACCGCCCGACGCCAGCGGAGGGCTCTAGCGCCAACAGGGGGGCGCTCGGGTCCTGGGGCGCAATCCCTGCGAGCATCGGCCGCAGCACCCGCGCCACTTCGCGCGCCAGGCGCGTGGGCGTGAAGTATTCATGCACCATGCCTTGCCGGTCGGGAATCCACGCGGACGGGATGCGCGCGGCCAGCGCCTCCAGCGACAGACCGCCCAGGCCCGAGTAGCGAAGCAGCGCTCGCCGTTCGTCGGGACCGATGGGTGCGCCGCTGTGCAGAATCTCGATGGCCCGCACGTTGGCGTCGGTGCGCTCCTTCGCCGTCCACAGGTCGGGATCCTCTGCCTCCTCCCACAGGATCTCGAGGGTCGGAGCCGCATGGTGCGCGATCAGCACCTTGATCAGACCCTTAGCGAGCGACTTAAGAGTCCCTTCGTTCTCGTCAAACCATTCGCCAAAAGACGTGGCTTCATCCGGGCTAAGCTTGATAAAGGCACTGCGCAGAGCGAGCAGGGCCAACTTTGGCACATCGGCCAGCGGATGGCCGCTGCCCTGGACGCGCTTGGCCACGGCCCAGCTCAGCTTGGCCAGGATCTCGCCCTTCTCTGCGAAGTAGCTGCGGTACTCCTCGGCTTCGTCGGGGTGCTTCTGCACGAAGCGCTCCAAGACGATGCCAAGGGCCTGCTCGCCGGCGAGTCCGTAGGATGGAGTCGAAGCGGACATCGCGGCTACCAGCGCCCACGGCTGCAGGAGCGAATCGGGGCGCCGACACCGACCGTGTACATGGACAGGATGCGCTCCTGTACCTCTCCGATGCGGGCCTGGATTCTATGTTGGAGATCGGCCATACGCAGCTGCACCTGATTCATGCGAGAGGGCCGATTCGGAGCGGGCACGAGCCGCGGAGCTCCGGGCAGCGCGCGCTGCCCGCTCTGCAATTCGCGCAGCAGCCCCTCGGCCCCGAGCCGCAGGGAGCGTTCGTCAATTCGGTGGCACAACAGCTGCGCTCGCAGCTGCTCGATGAGTTCAATTTCAACCGGGCGGTTCATAGGTCGTCTCCTTCCAGTTCGCGGGCGAAGGACCGGAGCTTGGCCTCCGTGGCTTTGAGTCGGGCTGCGTCCGGGCTGGGCGGCGTGGGGGACGCCGCAGGCTCTGGACGTTTGTCGGTTGGCGCCGCGCTCGGCGCCGGGGTGGTTATTTTTTTCACCGGCGTTCCTTTCTTCGAGGTCCGTGGCGCTCGGGCCAGAGGTGCCGCCTTGGCTTCGCGTTTGGGCGCTGCGGTCACCGCAGCACCGGCTCGTTCGCTCCCGCGCCGCGCACGCAGCTCATCAAAACCAAAAAGGTCACCCCGCTTGGCGGTGCGCGGCGGCTTCAGCTCTCCGCGCTGGAGCTGCACCCGAGCGGCGGGGCTGGGCACAATCTGGCCCTTCTGGCAGGAGCAGGTGGCCTTGCCTACCTCGCGCACGGTGGCCCCGTCGCGCCACTGCTCCACGATGATGGAGTACAGACTCTCCACGAGCTCCCGAGTGGGCGCCACCTTATGCGCATTTTCCAGGTAGGCCAGAAGGTCCGCCATCCACTCCTTGGGCGGGACCTTTCCCTCACGCAGTTTCCAGACCATGACCAATCC
>CALFML010000179.1 GCA_937879845.1 uncultured Myxococcales bacterium | reverse complement strand
GGAGCTTGTTCCGACGCCGCGATCGGCGATCATGTTCGGGCCGGTGGGGCGGGCTTATGTCTATCTCATCTACGGCATGCACCACTGCGTCAATGTCGTCGCACATGCCGATGGCGCGGTCGGCGCCGTGCTCATCCGCGCGCTCGCGCCCGAGGCGCCGCTTCCTCCTTTGAGCTGCCGCGGCCCGGCCAAGCTGTGCGCGGCCCTGGCCATCGATCGGCGGCACAACGGCTACATCTTGCACAAGCGTGACCCGAGCGCGCTCCAGGCAGCGGAACCGGCGGCCCAGCGGCCTCCGGGGGAGGCAAAAACAGAGTCCTCCTTAGACAGTTGTCTTTGGCTCGCGCCGGGAGAGCCGGTTGCGGAGGACGCGGTCGCCCGCGGTCCGCGGATCGGCGTTGCGTATGCGGGGGAGGACGCGCTGCTCCCCTACCGTCTGTGCATCCGCGGACACGCTCACTTGTCGCGGCCCGTTTAGCACGCGGCAGCGGCTACACTATGGCTGCTCTACTACCTCTGGAGTTGCCATGGCCCTTATTCCGATGCGCCTCATCACGCTGCCGATCAGCCATTACTGCGACAAGGCGCGGTGGGCGCTCGACCGCCAGGGTCTTTCTTACATAGAGGAAGGGCATGCGCCGCTCCTGCATGTTCTGGCGACGCTGCCGGTGACGGGGCTGCGCTCGCGCACGGTGCCGATTCTGATCGATGAGAATCCCGGCCAGCGCCATGTGGTGGCCGACTCGACTGAGATCCTGCGCTACCTGGAGCGCCGCTACGCCGCCGGCTGGCTGTTCGCGCCGCCGGAGGCCGCGGCGCTGGAGCACGAGCTCGATACGCAGCTCGGGCCGCACTCGCGGCGGCTGGTCTATTTCCACCTGCTGCCGCAGACCGAGTTCATATCGCAGCGGCTGGCCTTGGGCGTCCCCAAGCTGGAGGCGACGATCGCCGGCGCGCTGTTCCCGGCGATCCGCGCTCTTATGCGCCGCGGCATGAAGATAAACCCCGACTCGGCGGCCCGCTCGCTGGCCAAGGTCGAGGCGGTCTTTGCCCGCATCGATGAGCGGCTGCGCGACGGCCGCCGCTACCTGTGCGGCGATGCGCTGAGCGCCGCCGACCTGACCTTTGCCTGCCTCTCGGCGCCGGTGGTCATGCCGCAGAACTACGGCACCGCGCCGCTGCCCGAGCTCGCCGAGCTGCCGCGGGGGCTCGTCGCGCTCGTCGAGCGCTTCCGCGCCACGGCGGCGGGCCAGCTGGCGCTGCGCCTGTACGCCGAGGACCGCCGACGCTAAAAGCCGGCAGGTGGGAATCGACTCGGGATGCCTTAAGATCGGAGGCTAGCCAACTAGTGCTCTTTGGGAGGGGACTATGTCTAGCGTCCATGCCGATGTGAACCCGCGCCTTCGCCAGAAACTCCGGCCCGCCTTACCTGCCCGCCCGTCCGGGCCGCGGCCGCCGGCGGCTGCCGCTCTGCTTGTCGCCGGCGGAATCGCCCTTTTCGCCGCCCTACCCTCCGCCCGGGCCGGCAAGTGCCCGAACCTGGCCATCCTTCTTGACCAGTCGGCATCGATGGCGCAAGACCCGACCGGCGTCGTGCAGCCGCAGGGCTCGCCCAAGGCCAAGTGGGCGATCGCCACCGCCGCGCTGACCAGCCTCAATAACCGCTTCGACGGCCTGTTGCCCATCGGCTACAGCAACTTCCCCTCGATGAACAACGCCTGCATGACGCAAGGGCTGCGCATCCCGGTCGGCTACGGCAACCGCGTCGCGATCAACAACGCGATGATCGACTTTCCGTTTTCAGGCGGCAGCACGCCGATCTGCGACGCGATCACCAAGCTGGCCGCCGAGCCGCTGCTCAAGGACTCAAGCCGCGGTCAGTTCATACTCCTTGTCACCGACGGCGCGCCCCAGGCGGCGTGCTGCGGCGTGGATCCGGTCCAGTCCACGGTCGATGCGATCAAGGCGGCGGCGCAGCAGAGCCCGCCCATTTACACGTTTGTCGTCGGGTTCGGCCAGCTGTCGATGGCGGAGCAGACGGCGCTCAACCAGATGGCGCTGGCCGGCGGCTACCCGGACAACGGCAACGCCGCCTACAAGTACTATCGCGCCGAGAGCTCGGCGGATCTGGATGTCGCGCTGGGCCGGGTCATCATGCAGATTAACGGCGGCGACGCCGGTCCGGTCATCACCTGCGAGGACGGCTGCTACGGCACCGGCTGCCCGAGCGGCCAGATCTGCCAGCAGAACGCCTGCAAGCAAAACCCCTGCGCCGGCAAGACCTGTCCGGAAGAGCAGACCTGTCAGCCCGACGGCACGTGCGCGGCGGTGTGCGTGGTCAGCTGTCCGCTCGGCTCGGTGTGCCAGCGCGGCCGCTGCATCCCCGATGCGTGCAGCGGCTCGTGCGGCGCCGGGCAGCTCTGCGACTCCTCGACCAGCCAGTGCGTCGCCGACAAGAAGTGCGCCGGCATCGTCTGCCACACCACCCAGGGCTGCTTCGGCGGCGTCTGCCTCGACAATCCCTGCGCCTATCTGACCTGCCCGGATGGCTACGGCTGCCGCGACTTCAACGGCTCGTGCCAGAAGCCGCCTTCGCTCGATGGTCCGCCCAAGACCGGCGGCTGCGAGGTCACCCGCGCGCCGCAGCAGAGCTCCGCTACGGCGGCGCTCGGCGCGGCGGCGCTGATGCTGGCGGCGCTGAGCCTGCGGCGGCGGCGGCTCAGCTAGCCGCAGCGATGGGACTGTTCGACTCGACGCTGGCCGGCGGGTAGCTGCCGGTCAGGATCGGGGCGTTTTTCGGCAGCTCGTTCTCCCACTTGCCGACCACCACCGCGGCCAGGCAGTTGCCAAGGACATTCACCGTCGTCCGCGCCATATCCATGACCGCGTCCACACCGAGGATCGTCGCGATCCACTCCACCTTGAGCCCATAGCTGGCGCACGCCGAAGCGAGCACCACGAGGCTGGCGCGCGGCACCGCGGCCACGCCTTTGGAGGAGATGAGCAGGGTCAGCATCATCTCCAGCTGCAGCAACAGCGGCATGTGCTTGCCCGTCGCCTGGGCGATAAACAGCGAGGCCAGCGCGAGGTAGAGCGTCGAGCCTGCGAGGTTGAAGCTGTAGCCCGCCGGCAGCACGAAGCCGACGATGCGCGCCGGCACGCCCAGCCGCTCCATCGCCGAGATTGCCTTGGGCAGCGCCGACTCCGAAGAAGTCGTCGAGAACGCCAGGAGCAGCGGCTCCTTCAGCTCCAGCATGACGCGGCGGATGTGCAGCCCGGTGACGGCTTTGACCACGCCGAGCAGTAGGATCACAAACACCACGAGCGCGATATAGAGCGAGCCGACCAGCTTGAACAGCTGCAGCATTACCCCCAGACCCTGGTGGCCAATCGCCGCTGCCATCGCCGCGAACACGCCGATCGGCGCCAGGTCCATGATGTACTCGGTGACCTTGAACATCGCCTCGGCGACGCCCTGGAGCAGGTGGACCACCGGCTTGCCGCGCTCGCCGATCGCGCTCAGCGCCATGGCGAACAGGACCGAAAACGTCACGATCTGCAAGATGGAGTTGGACGCCATGGCGGCGACGATGCTCTCGGGCACGAGCTGTTCGTAGAAGGGCTTGGGCGGCGGCGGCGGCTCGAACTTCAGCCCCGCATGTTCGACCGCCCCGAGCCCGGGCCGCAAAAGGTTCGCCGCCCCGAGCCCCACCACCAGCGCCACCGCCGTCGCCACCCAGAACCACACGAGCGACTTGAACAGGAGCCGCCCGATGTGGCGCTGCCCGGCGCCGGCCAGCCCGACCACCAGCGTCGAAAAAATGATCGGCGCCACCAGCAGCTTGATGAGCCGGATGAACAGCGACGCCATCCACTGCAGCTTGACCGCCGCCGCCGGGGCCAAGTACCCGAGCAGGACGCCGCCGAAGAGCCCGAGCAGGATCCAGGTCGTAAGGCCGATTCGCTTCATGGCGTGCTCCGCGCCGCCGCCTCGGCCAAAAAGTCGCGCGGGCGGAGGAAATCCGTCAGCGCGGCTTCGGGACTGCCGGGCTCCGGCCGGTAGTCGTACTCCCACCGGCAAAGGGGCGGCAAGGACATCAGGATCGACTCGACGCGCCCGTCGGTCTTCAAGCCGAACACGGTGCCGCGGTCGTACAAGAGGTTGAACTCGACGTAGCGGCCGCGGCGATAGAGCTGAAACTGGCGCTCGCGCTCGCCGTAGCTTGTGTCCTTGCGCCGCTGCAGGATCGGCAGGTAGGCGGGAAGAAACGCCGCCCCGGCGGCTCGCCAGAACGCATGGGTGCGCAAAAGATCGTCGCGCAGGTAGTCGAAGAACAAGCCGCCGACCCCGCGCGTTTCATTGCGGTGGCGGAGGAAAAAGTATTCGTCGCACCAGGCCTTGAAGCGCGGGTAGTAGCCGGGATCATGGGCGTCGCAGGCATCGCGCAGCACCTTGTGGAAGTGCACCGCGTCCTCATGGAACGGATAGTAAGGGGTGAGATCGGCGCCGCCGCCGAACCAGCCGGTGCCGCCGCGGCGCAGGAAACGGAAGTTGGCGTGCGTGGTCGGGGCGTAGGGGTTCCGCGGGTGCAAGACCAGCGAGACGCCGGTGGCGTAAAACGACAGCCCGTCGCCGGGCATGGTGGCGGCGAACTCGGGGCTGAACTCGCCGAAGACCTCGGAGATGTTGACGCCGGCTTTCTCCAAGACCGCCCCGTCCTGCAATACGGCGGAGAGGCCGCCGCCGCCGCTTGGCCGCTGCCAGCGGTCAAAGCGGAAGCGGGCCTTGCCATCGAGCTCTTCCAAGGAGCTGCAGATGAGGCGCTGCAGCCCGGCCACATCCGCCGCCGCGGTGCGGGCAAGCTCGTCAAGCTCCGCCGGAGGAAGGTCCGCTGCGGGGGCTGCGCCGGAGGGGGTCGCGGGGCTCGGAGGCCCTGCAGGAGGGGTAGACATTTTCACACCCTATCACGTCTTGGCGCGGGAGCCCTGCTACGGCCCCAGCTGGAGTTCTGGGCGACGAGGCTGAATCAGCCGCCCGGCGCGTCCTGCAGCTTCAGCTCATCCTGCTGCCAGTCGATGCCGCCGCGCTCGTCCTGCACCACCAGCCAGACCTGCACGGTGGCGGTCTCCGCCGCGGTGTACTTGTCGCCGTTTCGCCACTGCGTCTGCGGCCGCATCGTGCCGGTGCGCAGCTCGCTGAACTCGCCGTCGGTGGAAAACCAGCTGAAGCGCAGCGATTCGGCGACCCCGGTGCGGCCGCTGTCGTCGATCGGATCGTAGGACTCGACTGATCCGTCGCCGACGCGGCCGGTGAGGAAGGTTCCCATGGTGCGCGCCACCGGATACCCCGCGCAGGTGCCCGGCGTATCGGAGAGCTGCGCGCACGGCACAAGCGGCTGCAGCATCCCATCTCTCTGCTGCGTCCCCAGCGTCGTATCGAGCACCGGGTTGTGGTTGGGCGGCGGCAGCATGATGCCAAGCGCCGGCACCGCGATGACCACGCGCAGGTAGCTGTAACCGACCTCGCTGTTGCGGTTGTCCTTGGGGTCGCCGCCGATGACGCTTGCGCGCAAGAGCACCGGCAAAAGGATCACCAACGGCCGGCTCGGCAGCATGGATGTGCCGCCGCCGGTTCCAGTCGATCCGCTCTGGCCGCCCGCCAGCGCCGTCTGCAGGAACACCCCGAGGATCCCCTTGAGAAGGTCGGTTGGGATGGTCAGCTCGGCGCCGCCGGCCGCGCCGATGGCGCCGGTGTTGAGATAAAAGAGCGAGCTACTAGTCTTGGGATCCGGATCGTCGGGCCCCCACTTGCGGCACTCCGGATCGAGCGTGCCGGGGCTGTATAGGGATCGGACGCCGATGCACAGATAAAAGTCGTGCTGCAGCGGCCGCGCGGCTGCCACGCGCCGCCCGGGTCCGACCGGCGCCGCGACCACCGCGCTCAAGGTGACGCGGTCGCGGGTAAAGCGCAGATCGATCCCGCCGGCCCCCGGCACGATCTGCGCCTGAAGCTCCGCTTCGGTCGGCAGGACCGCGGGATCGCCGGCGGCGACGCGCATGCCGAGAATGCGCAGCTCGCGCACCAGCGAGTCGGGATCGATTCCGTTGTCACAGCCGCCGGCCACACACAGGAAGAGCGCCGCCAGAGGGCCGAGCCACTTTGCATGGGTACGCTGTCGCATTAGAAATCCGCTCGCACGCCGATGTTGGGGAAAAACGGGATGCCGGTGATCCCGGCCATCTGATAAAGCTGCCGGCCACCGTACACCAGGGCCTCGCTGTTGCCGTAGTTGTACAGGTTCTGGATATCCAGGTAGAGGCCCAGCTTCCAGCGGTTGAAGATGAACGTCTTGTCGATGCGCAGATCGAGCTGCTGAAAGTCCGGCAGGCGGTTTGTGTAGACCTCTCCGCTTTGCTGCAGCCACGCCTGCGAGGTCGTGTCGCGCAGCCCGCCGACCACCGGCGTCGTCGGGTTGCCGGTGACGTAGCGGAAGCGGACGCCGACCTCCAGGTTCCACCACGGCAGCTTGTAGCTGGCGATGATGGTCAGGATGTGGGTCTGATCGTAGCGGAACAGCCGCCACGGATCCTCGGGCGAGTCTTTGCGCTCGCTGCGCGACACGGTGTAGGCGATCCAGCCGAAGAGGCCCCGCCAAAGCTTCTGGCGGATGAGGAAATCACCGCCGATGACGCGGCCCAGTCCGCCGTTATTGTAGCGGCTGGTCGGATCCGCGACGACCAGCGAGCGCAGATCTTTGTAGAAGAACTGGCCCTGGATGTTCAGCGTCGCGGTGGGCTCGGACTCGAAGCCGGCGACGTAGGTGGTGCCGCGCTCGGCGTAAAGCTGCGGGTTGCCGAAGGTCTGGGCCAGCTCCTGCGGCTGCGGCAGCTGGCTGAACAGGCCGATGCCGCCCTTGAGCAGCAGGTACTTGGGCACCACCTGGCCGAACACGAGCAGCCGCGGCTCGGGGCTGAGCAGGGTGCGCGACAGCGTCCCGTCGTAGCCGCGGATGTAGCTTATGTCGTAGCGGAACTGCGGCGACAGGACCAGGCGCTTATTGAAAAACTCGAAGCGGCCGATAAGGTACGGCGCCGTCCGCACGATATCGATCGCCGACTGATCGCGCACCGAAGACAGCACTGAAAGCGGCGCACCGCCACCGCTGCCGCCGCCGCCGCCATCGCCGCTGGAACCGCCGCCGCCGAGCTGCGGCGCGAGCACGTCGAAGGTGGTGTGGCCGCCCTCGAAGTCGATGCCGCCGGCGATGTTGAACCAGCCGGTGAAGCGGTGGCGCAGCTCGCTGCGCAGGTTGTAGACCAGGGTCATCACGTTGAGGCTCAGCGAAAGCCCGCCGATCCCCACCGCCGCATCGCCCGAGCCAAGCCGCACCGAGTCGGTGCCGATCGACGGCATCACCGTGAGCACGGTGTCGGAGCTGAAGCGGTGCGTCCAGCGCACCCGCGTGCGGGTGAAGTAGCTCTTGGTGTTGAGGTCGACGCTGGTCGCCGGATCGGGATTTTCCACCCGCGCCTGCAGGCTGTCCGAGGAGCCGAAGATGAGCAGATCCAGATCGTCGCGCTGCGTCGGCTTGTAGCGCAGGGCGACCTGGTAGTCCCAGTAAAACGGCGACACCTGGATGTTGCTGCGGTTAAAAAGCGGCAGGAAGGCGGCGATCCAGCTCACCCGCGCGCCGACCGCGAAGTGGAGCTTCTTGGTGAGCGGCCCCTCCAGGGTCAGTGAGCCGTCGATCAAATCGAGCGTCACCGAGCCGTGGATGCGGTCGTCCTTGGGCGCGCGCGTGCTGACATCGACGATGCCGCCGAGCCCGCGGCCGAAGTCCGCCCCATAGGCGCCGGGCTTGAAAGTGATCTGCGAGACGAACTCGGAGTTTATCGTCGCGCGCAAGCCGCCGAAGTGGTAAAGGACCGGGATCAGCACCCCGTCGGCGTACACCCGCGTATCACCGGGAGCCGAGCCCCAGACCACCAGCAGCCCGCTGATGAACGGCGCCCGCGCCACCCCCGGCAGGTTCTGCACCGCTTTTATCGCATCGTTATTGGTGCCGGGAATGCGCTTGAGCTCCTCCACGGAAAGAACCGTCTCGGTGATTTCTTTGCGGACGGCCTCGCCGCGCACGACGACTTCAAACGGGTTGCCGCGCCGCGGGGCGAAGTAGGTGATCGAGGTGCGCTTGCCGGCCGCGAGGGTCTCGACGCTCTGGGTCTTGAGGATGAGCGGCCCGCGCAGGGTGACAAGATAGGTTCCCGGCGGCAGCTCGTCGTAGTGGAAGCGGCCTTGCGGGTCGGTCGTCTGGTCGATCGGCTCGCCGGTCGGCTCGCCAAACGGCGGCCGCGCCTTGCTCTTCTTATCGGTAGGCGGCGGCAGGACCCGCCACGGCGTGAGCGAGACGCGAATTCCCGCGAGCGGATCGCGCTTGCCCTTCTCCAGCACGAGGCCGTCAAAAGGCACCCCGCCCGCCGGACGCACCGCGGCGCTGGCCGGGGGTGGAGCGGCGGCCGGCGCTCCCGCCGCTCCGCTTGCCGGAGAGTCCGGCGCGGTCGGGGCTCCGCCGGCCGGCGGACTTTGATTGGCGGTGGGCGCCGAATCCGCCGCCGGGGTCGGCGGAACAGGGCTCGACTCGGCAGCCGCGGGGGCAGCGGGCGGGCTGGGGCCAGGGGCCGGCGGCGCGACCGAATCCGCTCGCGGCTCGGGCGCGGCGGACGTGGCCGCGGGCGGGGCGGGCGCATCGGCGGCCGGAGTCTCAGCGGCGCCGGCCGGTCCCGCGGGTGGAAGCGGCGGGGCGGGCTGCTCCGAAAGCGGGGGGGCCGGACGCGGCGCTTTCTTGCGCGCCCCCTCCGCACCGGCGGACCACAGGCCCATCGCGACCAAGATGACGAGAAACCAACAGAAACGAGCCGCGAGAGGAACCCGGCTGACCGGCGCCCTGGGCGTCAAATGCGGATCCATGCTTTGGCCCAGAAGGTAGCCGAGGTGGCGGCATGATGCGACTGTTTCTGCTCGCTCTACTCGCTGCCGCGCCGGTCGCTGCCGCGCCGGTCGCTGCCGCGCCGGGTCGCTACCGCGCCGGCGTCACCGCGCCGCTCCCACCGCACGCCGCCCGCACGGATTATTGCAACGCCAGCAAATCATCCTTACAAAAGACCACAATGACCACCGCAGGGCGCCGGCAATTCCGCAGTTCGGTGGTAGTCTTGACACCGTACCGCCCAAGTGGTAAGTGCTCGGGCCTCAAAGCTCTCCGGAGAATTTATGCTCTTGTCCGCATTGGCGCTGGCCTTGGCCGAAGCCGCCGAGGAAAAAGCCCCACCGGTAATCGATATCGACGGCACGGTACTCGTGCAGTTCGCCATCTTCGTGACGATGTTTTTCGTCCTGCGCGCCTTCCTCTTCAAGCCGTACTTGAAGATGCGGGATGTCCGCGCCGACAACATCGAAGGCGCCGAAGCCAAGGCGCGGACGGCCGAACAAAAAGCCGCCGAACTAGAGGCGCAATATAAAGAACGCATGCAGAAGGCGCGCGTCGACGCCGACGGCCAGCGCGCGGTCCTGCAGCAGGAGGGCCGCGTCCGCGAGGCGGAGCTCCTGGCCAAGGCGCGCACCCGCGCCCAGGAGCGCATCAACGCCACCCGGCAGCAGATCGCGACGCAGGTCGCGGCGGCGCAGAAGGATCTGGCGGAGCGCGCCGATACGCTGGGGCACCAGATTGCCAGCAAGCTCCTTGGACGGGAGGTCTAGGCGATGAGCGAGCGACGACTCCCTGGCTTGCCGCAGGCGGCGCCGAAGACCATCGGTCTGGTGCTGGCGGGAACTTTATTGGCTCTGCCGCTGGCTTTTGCCGTGGCCCAACCCGCCGCAGCACCGGTGCCGCAACCGGCCGCTGTCGCCCCGAAAGAGCCGGCCAATAATGGCGCGGCGCTAGCCGCCCAACCCGCCCCAGCTCCCGAAGGGGCACCGGCTGCAGCGCCCGCTCCGACCGCGGCTCCCGCAGCGGCCGCACCGACCGGCCAGGCTCCCGCCGCCGCTCCCCAAGCCGCCGCACCGACCGGCCAGGCTCCCGCCGCCGCTCCCGAAGCCGCCGCACCGACCGGCCAGGCTCCCGCCGCCGCTCCCGAAGCTGCCGCACCGACTGGCCAGGCTCCCGCCGCCGAAGGGGCCCCGCCGGCCGAGCAGCCGGCTGCCGCCGCTCCCCAAGCCGCCGCACCGAGCGAGGCGCCGGCCGCCGCGGCGCCGGAGAAACCCGCCGCAGCCGAAGGCGAAGCCCATCCGGCGGTTGAGCAGCGTCTCGCCGCCGAAAAAGAAGTCGGCGAAGGACACGGCCACAGCGAAGGACCGCTGGTCGAAAACTGGTGGAGCTGGGACTTCGGGCCGGGCAAGGAGCACCGCCACCCGCCGTTCGGCTTCGCCCTCATCAACTTCGTCGTCTTCCTGTATCTGCTCAACCGGCTGGTCGGCAAAGACTTCCGCGGCTTCATCCAGTCGCGGCACACCGAGGTCAGAAAGGCCCTGGACCGCGCCCGCGAAGTCGAGGCCAAGGCGCAAGAGCAGCTGCGCCACTTCGAAGAGCGCACCAAGGCGGTGGACGCCGAGATCGCCGCGCTCCTCGCCAGCTTCCAGAAGCAGGCGGAGGCGGAGCGCCAGAGCATCATCGCCCGCGCCGAGGCCGACGCGCAGAAGCTGCTGCGCGATGCCGAAGCGCAAGTGCAGGTGGCGCTTGATGCAGCCCGCCGCGAGCTGGAGCAGAAAGCGGCGCTGCTCGCCGTGGGGATCGCCGAGAAGCTCATCGTCTCGCGCATCACCGACGCCGATCAGAAGCATCTTGTCGATCGCTACGTCGCCCAGGTCGAGACCTTGACCCGGCCTGGGGCGACCCCGGAAGGACTGCCCTAACATGCTCAGCGGCTCAGTGGCGCGTCGCTACGCGCGCGCGGTCCTGCTCATCGGACAGCAGAACCATAACTACGACATCCTCGCCAGCGAGATCGATCGCCTGGCGGCTACCTATGACAAGAGCGCCGACCTGCGGGCGATCCTCGAAAACCCCGCCTTCAGCATGACGCAGCGGCAGGCGGTGCTCGATGAGATCAGCCAGCGGCTGATGCTGTCAAAGACCATCCACCACTTCGCGTCGCTCCTGCTCAGCCGCGGCCGGCTTTCGCACTTGCCGGCCATCGCCCGCTACCTGCGCAACCTCGTGGACGAGCAGGCCGGGCGCGTCCGGGCGCGCGTGACCTCGGCCAAGCCGCTCGATTCGGCGACGGAGACGCGGCTGTCGATCGCCATCGGCAAGGCCACCGGACGGGCGGTGATCTTGGAGAAGCACGTGGACCCGGCGCTCATCGGCGGCATCGTCACCCAAGTCGGCGACCTCGTATACGACGGGAGCATCGCCACCGAGCTGCAGAAGCTGCGCGACCGCTGGCTGCAAAGCTGAGCCGGACGCGGACCCGATCCGACGCGCCGTCCCGCGGCACCATCCGCTTCGCCGTCCGCTTTATTGACGCATCCGAGTTTCGCAACCGACCACGCGCCCGAATCGCTTCGCGCGCGGCACAAAAGATAGGAACCGACCATGGAGCTCAGGGCCGAAGAGATTTCCCAAATCATCCGCAAGCAGATTGAGGACTATGACCAGAAGGTCTCGGTGCAAGAGACCGGCACCGTCCTGGTCGCGGGCGACGGCATCGCCCGAGTCTACGGCCTGGCCGGCGCGATGGCGGGCGAGCTTGTCGACTTCCCCCACAACATAAAAGGCATGGTCCTAAACCTCGAAGAGGACAACGTCGGCGTCGCCCTCCTCGGCAACTATGAGCTCGTGCGCGAAGGCGACGTGGTGCGGCGCACCGGCCAGATCGCCTCGGTGCCGGTCGGGCCCGAGATGCTCGGCCGCGTGGTCAACGCCCTGGGCCAGCCGGTCGACGGCAAGGGCCCGATCAACGCCAAGCTGACGCGCCAGGTCGAGGTCAAGGCTCCCGGCATCATCGCCCGCAAGTCGGTGCATGAGCCGATGCAGACCGGCATCAAGGCCATCGACGCGATGATCCC
Organism: uncultured Myxococcales bacterium; assembly: GCA_937879845.1. Classification (GTDB taxonomy): domain Bacteria; phylum Myxococcota_A; class Polyangia; order Palsa-1104; family JAEUJZ01; genus CALFML01. The sequence continues at coordinate 2,717 of CALFML010000179.1, read as the reverse complement.
GATCGGCCGCGGCCAGCGCGAGCTTATCATCGGCGACCGCCAGACCGGCAAGACCGCGGTGGCCGTCGATACGATCATCAATCAAAAAGGCCAGAACATGCACTGCATCTACGTCGCCATCGGCCAGAAGCAGTCGACGGTGGCGTCGGTCGTGGATCGCCTGAACCAGACCGGGGCGATGGAGTACACGACGATCGTGGTGGCCTGCGCCAGCGAGCCGGCGCCGCTGCAGTTCCTGGCCCCCTACTCCGGCGTCGCCATGGGCGAGTACTTCCGCGACAACGGCAAGCACGCGCTCATCATCTACGACGATCTAAGCAAGCAGGCGGTGGCCTACCGCCAGCTGTCGCTGCTCCTGCGCCGCCCGCCGGGCCGCGAGGCGTACCCCGGCGACGTGTTCTATCTGCACAGCCGGCTTCTGGAGCGCGCGGCCAAGATGTCCGATGAGCAAGGGGCCGGTTCGCTCACCGCCTTGCCGATCATCGAGACCCAGGCCGGCGACGTGTCGGCGTACATTCCCACCAACGTCATCTCGATCACCGACGGCCAGATCTATCTGGAGACCGACCTGTTCTTCGCCGGCATCCGTCCGGCCGTCAACGTCGGCATCTCGGTGAGCCGCGTCGGCGGTTCGGCGCAGATCGCGGCGATGAAGAAGATCGCCGGCACGCTGCGCCTCACCATGGCGCAGTACCGCGAGCTGGCGGCGTTCGCGCAGTTCGGCTCGGAGCTCGATAAGGCGTCGCAGGACGCGCTGAACCGCGGCGCCCGCATGGTCGAGATCCTAAAGCAGGTCCAGTACGCGCCGCTGTCGGTCGAGAAGCAGATCCTCATCCTGTACGCCGGCACGAGCACCAAGGGCCACCTCGACAAGGTCCCGGTCTCCGAGGTCCAGCGCTACGAGCGCGAGCTGTTCGCCTACGTCGATGCCCGCCCTGAGCTTTTGGCCACCATCCGCGAGAAATCGACCAGCGGCTCGCAGTTCAAGGCGCTGACCGAGCACATGGACAAGCTCATCGGCGAGTTCGCCCAGGGCTTCTCGGCGCAGGCTTCGCAGAAGGCCAAGGCCAGCTAAGCCATGCCGTCGCTTAAGGCGATTCGCAAACGCATCTCCTCGGTGAAGAACACGCAGAAGATCACCAAGGCGATGAAGATGGTGTCGGCGGCAAAGCTTCGCCGGGCGCAGGATGCGGTGCAAGCGATCCGGCCGTACGCCCGGCGGCTCTCTGGCATCGCCAACGACCTGGCGGAGCGCCTGTCCGCTGAGCCCCTGGCCGAAGCCGCAGCCCCGGTGGCGGCGGTGGAAAATCCGCCGGTGCCGGCGGATGACGCGGCGGCGCCGCCCGAGGTGCCGCCGGCGGCGCAGATCCAGCGCATCCTCCTAGGCCAGAGCGAGCAGCGTATCCGCCTCGTGGTGGTCAGCGCCGACCGCGGACTCGCCGGCGCCTACAACAGCAACGTCTTCCGCCGCACCGAGCGCTTCATCACCGAGCAGAAGCTCCAGGGCCGCACCGTGGAGCTGTGCGTGCTCGGCAAAAAGGGGCGCGATTACTTCCGCCGGCGCCCGCACAAGGTCGTCACCGACCTGGCGGGGGCCGAGCCGAAGAACGCCGGGCAGCGGGCCAAGGAGCTGGCGGCGCAGCTGTCGGCGGCGCTCATCGCCGATCAGGCCGACGCGGTGTACGTCGTTTACAACGAGTTCAAGAGCGCCGCCTCGCAGGTGATACGCATCGAGCGGCTGATGCCGCTCACCGTAAAAGCCCAAGCGGAAACCGCGGCCAGCGACGAGCCGCTTACGCTGGTCGACTTCCTCTACGAGCCCGGGCGCCTCGAAGTGCTGCTGCACCTTCTGCCGCTGTACCTGGAGACCGAGCTCTTGCGCCTCCTCCTGGAGGCGATTGCCGCCGAGCAGGGCGCCCGCATGAGCGCCATGGATAACGCGTCGCGAAACGCCAAAGAGATGATCTCGCGACTGACCTTGCAATATAACCGCGCCCGCCAGGCGGCCATCACCAAAGAGCTGATGGAGATCGTCGGTGGTGCTGAGGCACTAAAGGGATAAGCAATGGAAACCAGCACGACTACGAACCTTGTCGGCCGCGTCACCCAGGTCATTGGCCCGGTGGTCGAGGTCGAATTCTCCGGCACGCTGCCGGAGATCTACACCGCCCTCACCCTGTCAAACCCCGCCATCAGCAGCGCCAAAGACAACCTCACGATCGAGGTCGCGCAGCACCTGGGCGAGCACACGGTGCGCTGCATCGCCATGGACACCACCGACGGCCTGGTGCGCGGCATGACGGTGAAGAACACCGGCGCGCCGATCCAGATGCCCGTCGGCGAGGACGTCCTCGGCCGCATCTTGAACGTCGTCGGCGCCCCCGTGGACGAGAAGGGCCCGGTCCACGCCAAGAAGACGCTGCCGATCCACCGCGCCCCGCCCAAGTTCACGGACCAGAGCGTCAAGGTCGAGATCCTCGAGACCGGCATCAAGGTCATCGATCTTTTGGCCCCCTACCGCCGCGGCGGCAAGATCGGCCTCTTCGGCGGCGCCGGCGTCGGCAAGACCGTGCTCCTGCAGGAGCTCATCCGCTACATGGCCGTCGTCAAGGGCGGCTTCTCCGTCTTCGCCGGCGTCGGTGAGCGCACCCGCGAGGGCAACGACCTGAGATCGGAAGAGCACACGTCTGAACTCCAGTCACGCCAATGTATCTCGT